>CAZQUP010000027.1:0-3678 GCA_964596545.1 uncultured Desulfatibacillum sp.
TCGCCGTGCGCGCGGCCTCGCCGTAGGCGAGAAAGGCCGCGATCGTCGCTCCGGCCCCCGGCAGCGCCCCCACGATCGTGCCGATGATCGGCGAGCGGATCATCGTCAGCCAGTACCTCCGGAAGAGCGAAAACCGCGGCAACTCCCGCAGCAGACCACGGTACTCGACCATCCCTTTATATTCCTTGAAGGGCTGCTCGGCCTCGATCATGATCTCCGAGACGGCAAGAAGCCCGACCATCGCCACCACGAAATTCACCCCGCCGAGAAGCGTCACCGTCCCAAAGGTGAACCGCTCCTCGCCGGTGATCCCGTCGGTGCCGATCGTCGCGAGAAACAACCCGAAGAAGCAGGAGAGAAACCCCTTGAGCATCGATCCGCCCGAGAGCCCCGAGACGACGCTCAGTCCCAGAATGGTGAGGGCGAAGTATTCCGCCGGTCCGAAGCGCAGCGCGAAATCGGCGATCAGGGGGGTGGCGACGATCATGAACAGCACGCTGAAAAGGCCGCCGAAGATCGAGCAGAGAAGATAGGTCCACATGGCGGCCGCGGCCTTGCCTTCTTTGGCGAGCGCATGGCCTTCGATCACCGTGGGTACCGAGGAGGGCTCGCCGGGGATGCCGAAGAGAATGGAGGTGATCCCGCCTCCCGTGATACCGCCCAGGTAAGCGCCGACCAGAAGCACGAAAGCCGTCATGGGCGAAAGCGTGTAGGTGAAGGAGAGAATGAGGACCACCCCCATCGAGGTGCTGATGCCGGGAAGCGCCCCCGCAAGCAACCCCCAAAGGGCGCCCAGGACCATGGCGAGCAGATTCTGGGGCAGGAGCACCGTGGCGAAGGCCTGCGCATAAATTTCGAACATCACGCCCTCCCCGCGTCGGCGGCTTAGTAGAAAAGACGGCTGAACGCGGCGAAGACCCCCATCCCTTTGGGGAAGGGGATCGAGAGAAATTTGAGGAAAACGGCGGTCATGACCGTGGTGAGGACGAGAGGCGCCGCGACAAGCACTTTGACCCGGCGCTCCCCCAGAGCGAAGGCGAAGGCCGGAATGAAAAGAAGCGTGGCCAGGATAAAGCCGATCCAGGAGATGGCCCCCAGGTAGACGAGGAAGCAAGCCGTGCTCAAAGCCACGGCCTGCCGCCTTCTGCGGTTTTCATCCCCCTCGCTCCGGTCGGCCGCTTGCGCCGCCGCAGCCCGCCGCGGGGATCGCACGGCCTGGATCAGCAACACCCCGCTGAACCCCAGGGAGGCCGCAAGGGCGATCAGCGGCCAGAGGGCGCTTCCGACCTCGCCCGCCCGGCCCTCACCCCAGAGAACGAGCGCCTGCACGCCCATGAAGCCGAAAAAGGCGACGCAGACCGCGAAAAAAAACACCTCCCCTTTCGTTTTCATGCGGGCACCCGCCCCTCCTTCGCCTTCTCTTCCTCGACCCACGCAACCTCGGGGCCGAGGTCTATTTGACGTATCCCAGGTCTTTCAGTACCTCGGCGAAGAAGGCGATCTCTTCTTCCCAGTATTTGCGGGTCTCCTCCGGGCCGAGGTAGCCGGGACGCACATCGAGGTGGTTGTCCTTGATGTATTTCACGTAGGTCGGGTTTTCGAGCGCTTTGCGGATCACCTCGAGCAGGAACTTTTGCCGCTCGGGCGGGGTGCCTTTTCGCACCGCCCAGGCGCGCATGAGGCCGTGGGTGTAATTGATGCCGCGCTCGACCGTGGAGGGCACATCGGGCAACGCCGGGTGCCGCTTGTCCATGATCACGCAAAGAGCGCGTAGCTTGCCCGCGTTGATGAGCGGAAGGGTCTCGGCCAGTTCCTCGACCGCCCCGTGGATGTGGCCGCCCAGGATCGCGGCCTTGATCTCGGCTCCGGAGTCGAAGGGCACGAAGGTCACCTGCACGCCCACGGTCTTGAAGAAAGCGACGGTCTGAATCTCGGACCAGCCGCCCGGGGAGGTGCCGGCGAATTTCAGCATCTTCGGGTTGTTTTTTCCGTACTCGATCAGCTCTTCGATCGTCTTGAACTTGGATTCCCCGGAGACGATGACCCCGGAGGTGTCCCATTGGATGCGGCACAGGGGATCGAAGTCGTTCAGAATGTGCGCCCGGATTTTGGGTTTGACGGCATCGATCAAATGCGAGGTCGTCACCGCGAGGACCGTGTACCCGTCGGCGGGCTGCTGGCTTACGTGCAGCATGCCCTTGGTCGCCCCGCCGCCCGGCATGTTGGTCACCACCAGACCGTGCTTGAGCAGCGGCTTCATCCCCTCGGCCACGGCTCGCGCCGCCGTGTCGCTTCCGCCGCCCGCTCCGAAGGGAACGACGATCTCGATCGCCCGCTCGGGAAAATCCGCCGCCTGCGCCGTGCCGATCTTAAAGCCGCCACCCAGGAGAAGCGCAAGGAGAAGCGTAAAGGAAAGGCAGAACCTCTTTTTCATCGTTTTCCTCCTTCCTCAAAAAGTAGGCTGAGCGCATGGCAAGGCATTACCCCCGGCAAGACGACACCGTCGGCCTGGAGGTATCCGGGAACGCCGTGAGTATCCGGAAAGCGGCGGCCCTTGTCAATCATTCACCGATTGAAATACGATTTACTGCTTATACAGATTTTATGCCAGCGATTCGAAGCTTGGGCCGCGGGTGCGATGAACCGTGAAATCTGGCCCCTGATCCCTCGCTTCGGGGAAGTCGGGGTTGACTTTGGGTACCGTGTCTGAAACATAATGTTTCTATGGTGAAACCATCCTCCCGTCCCTCCGGCCGCCGGGTGCGTATCGGCGTTTTCGCCTCGAGTCCCTCGCTGGTCGAGCGCATCCGCGCGTTGGGCGAGCAGCGCCGCATCGAGCTTTCGCTCAGCACCTGCGGCCTCGAAGAGGCCTTGCCCGCCGCTCGGGCGATGGAGGAGCTGGGCGTCGAGGTCGTGGTCGGCCGCCGCGGGACGGCGCATCTCCTGCGCGAAAGCCTGCGCATCCCGGTCCTTTCCTTCCCGCACCGCTCGCTCGATCTTCTCCTGAGCTTAAAGCAGGCGGCCGCCTGCGGCCGGAAAATCCTGCTCCCCGTCTTCCGCCGCCCGCTCTCGGGAATCGACATTCTCGAGGAAATCCTCGGCATTGAGGTCCTGCAGGGCCTTTACAGCGGCCGTGCCAGCCTCGCCCAGGCGATCGCCTCGGGCGCACGGGGCGGCTGCGCGGCCGTGGTAGGAGGCGGAGTGACGCAGCAGCTCGCCTCCCGCCACGGGCTTCCCTTTTTCGAAATCCGCACCTCGGATGAGGATCTCGCCGCAACGCTCGACAACGCGATTTCGGTCGCCCTCGCGGGCCGGGAGCAGCGCGCCGTCGCCCGCCGCTACCAGGCGGTGATCGACGCCGCATCCGACGGAATCCTTGCTTTCGATGCCGCCGGGTGCGCGATCGTCGCCAACGCTGCGGCCTGCCGGGCGCTGCGGCTTGCTCAGGAAAAGATTCTCGGCCGCGCCGTATCCGAGCTTCTCCCGCAAAGCCCTGTGCCCAACATCCTCCAGAACCCCACGCCCGTTCAGGACCGAATCGATTCGATCCACGGTGAACGCTTCGTGTTCAGCGACCGCCCCATCCTGCTCGACGGGGAGACGATCGGCGCGGTGTCGACCTTCCGCGACATCGGCGGCGTGATGCGCTCGGAGCACGCCGTGCGCCGCACGCTCTCT
>CAZQUP010000027.1:3697-11874 GCA_964596545.1 uncultured Desulfatibacillum sp.
AATACGGGCTTGAGCTCCTCGTGCACAAAAGCCCTTCGATGCAACGCGCGGTGGAGCGCGCCCGCCAGTACGGCCGCACGGATTCGACCGTGCTCCTGATCGGAGAAACCGGGACGGGAAAGGAGATCTTCGCCCACGGCATCCACCGGCTGAGCCGCAGAAGCCGCCATCCCTTCGTCTCGATCAACTGTGCGGCGCTTCCCGAGCCGCTGCTCGAAAGCGAGCTCTTCGGCCACGAGGAAGGTGCCTTCACCGGCTCACGGCGCGGCGGCAAACCCGGGCGTTTTGAACTCGCCCACCAGGGGACGATCTTTCTCGATGAGATCGACTCCACCTCGGAGGCGATGCAGCTCCGGCTGCTCCGCGTGCTGCAGGAGGGGGAGGTGATGCGCGTGGGCGGCGACCGCGTCATCCCGGTCGATGTGCGCGTGATCGCCGCCGCAAGCCGTGAGCTCGAAGCCCCGTTGCGCGAGGGCCGCTTCCGGCCCGATCTCTTCTTCCGCCTGAACGTTCTGCGGCTTCAGATTCCGCCGCTTCGCGAGCGCCGCGAGGACATCGGGCTGCTGCTTTCCCATTTCATCCGCGACTTCTGCAGCCGCGAGGGCATCCGACCGATTCCGATCCCCCGCGCTTACCTGGCGAAGCTCGCCGACTATCCCTGGCCGGGAAACGTGCGCCAGCTGAAAAACTTCGCCGAGCGCCTCGTCCTGAACTGCAGTCTTTCCTGCGAGCCCGGGATGCTCGACATCCTCTATTCGGAGCTTTTGCGAATCGACTCGCCCCGCAATTCGGAAACGGCGGCGGGGGGCCGGTCCTCCGTGCCCCCCGCGACGACGAAGCCGCCATCCGCTGCGGGCGACGAGGCGGCGCATCTCCTTGAGGCCCTGCACCGCCATCGCTTTCACCACGGCCGTGCGGCGGCCGATCTGGGGATCAGCCGCACGACCCTCTGGCGCCGCATGCGGGCGCTCGGCCTCGATCGGGTCTGAGGCGGAAAGTGGCTCTGGCATCTCTTTTGCTCTCCGCTGATCGCAAGCTCACCCGGATCGCGGAGAGAGGAGGAACTTATGATCAGACGCATCCCCACCGTCCTCATGCGCGGAGGTACGAGCCGCGGGCTCTTTTTTCACGATCGGGACCTCCCGCGCGAACCCGAGCTCGTCGAGCAAATGATTCTCGCCGCCTACGGCAGCCCCGATCCCTTCCGCCGGCAGACCGACGGCGTGGGCGGCGGGACGAGCCAGACGAGCAAGGTGGCGATCATCCGCCCCGCCGAAAGGGAAGGCTTCGATGTCGTCTACCGCTTCGGCCAGGTGGCGATCGACCGCCCCGAGGTCGACTTCCGCGGCAACTGCGGCAATCTCTCCGCGGCCGTCGGCCCCTTCGCCGTCGACGAGGGGCTCGTCCCCGCCGTGGAGCCCGTCACCCGGGTGCGCATCCACCAGAAGAACACAAACACGCTCATCGAGGCCGAGGTTCCCGTGCGCGACGGCCGCTTCCTCGAGGCGGGCGATTTCACGATCGACGGGGTCCCCTTCCTCGGCTCTCGGATCCGGCTGCATTTCGTGCGGCCCGAGGGCGCGGTCACGGCCGCACTCTTTCCCACGGGGACGAGAAAAGACCGTTTTACGCTTCCCGACGGCAAAACGATCGCCGCCACCTGCCTCGACGCCGCCAATCCTTTCGTTTTCGTGCGCGCCGACGCGCTCGGCTTGACAGGGACGGAGATCGAAGCCTTCGAGACCGACGCGGACTTGCGCGAGGCTCTGGAAGCCGTGCGCCGGCAGGCCGCCGTCGCCATGGGGATCGCCCCCTCGCTTGCTGAAGCCGCCCGCTTGAATCAGGCGGTCCCCAAAATCGCGGTCGTCGCCCCGCCTGCCGCTTACCGCGCGGTGAACGGCCGCGAGGTCGCCGCGGAGGAGATCACGCTCGTTGCCCGGATGATGTCGATGGGGGCGCTCCACCGCGCCTATGCGGTCAGCGGGGCGATCGCGACCGCCGGGGCGGCGCGCATCCCGGGCACGGTGGTGAGCGAGGTGGCGGGGCTTGCGGTCCAGGAACCGGCGCGCGTGGTGATCGGGCACCCGAGCGGCCGGATCGAGACGGAGGCGAAGATCGCGGAAAAGGACGGCGGGATCGTTTACGAGGAGGGAATCGTGGGCAGGACGGCCAGGCGCCTGATGGAGGGTTTCGTCCTCGTCCCGGAGCGGATCTTCGCAGAGAACCGGCCATGAGGCGCACGCATCGCGTCGTGGTTTTCCCCGGCGACGGGATCGGCCCGGAGATCGTCGAGGCCGCTCTCGCGGTTTTCCAAGAACTGGAAAGGAATCCGGGCGGGTTCCGGCTCGAGCTCGAGTTTCACCGTGCGGGGGCTGCCCTCTACCGCGAAACCGGCGAGGCGATCCTCCCCGAAGGACTCGAAGCCTTCCGCCGCACGGGCTGCGCCTTCAAGGGTCCGGTCGGGCTGCCGGAGGTCCGACGCCCCGACGGGACCGAGGCGGGACTGCTCGGCGGGATCCTCCGCGGCGGCTTCGATCTCTTTGCGAACTTGCGGCCGATCGTCCTTCTGCCCGGCGTCCCCTGCCCGCTTGCCGGCCACAAACCGGGAGGGATCGATTACGTGATCGTGCGCGAGAACACCGAGGGGCTCTACCTCGCGCGCGGTCTGGGGCTCGTGACGCGTCAGGCCGCCGCCGACACGCTTCTGCTCACCGCCGCCGGCTGCGAGCGGATTTCGCGTTTCGCTTTCAAGACCGCCCTTTCCCGACCCACGGGCGCCCCCGCCGACGGCAAGCGCCGCGTGACCCTGGTCGAAAAAAGCAACGTCCTTCGCTCTTTCGCCTTCTTCCGGCGTATCTTCCTCGAGGTCGCCTCCGAGTTCCCGGAGATCGAGGCCGAATGCCTCTACGTCGATGCCGCCGCGGCCGCTCTCGTATCCCGGCCGCAGCACTTCCAGGTGATCGTGACCGAAAACCTCTTCGGCGACATCTTGAGCGATCTGGGGGCGGCGACCGTGGGCGGGCTGGGATTCTGCGCCGCGGCGAACATCGGGGAAAGCGCGGCCTACTTCGAGCCGATCCACGGCACGGCCCCCGCGATCGCAGGCCGGGGCTTGGCGAACCCTCTCTCGCAGATCCGCGCGGGAGCGCTCATGCTCGAGCACCTGGGGGAAAAGCAGGCGGCCTCCGCGCTCGAGCAGGCCGTGCGCCGGGCCTGTGCGGGGGGAAAGATCCGCTTCACGGCTGAGGGGCGCGTGGAGGGCGGAGCGCAAGCCGCCGCCTCCGCGGTGAAGCAGGCCCTGCGCGCTTCCTGAACGCGGAGGCTCAACCCGCCTGCTCCCGCTCGGCCGCTCGCTGCTCGGCTGCGTTTTTGACGAGCGCCGCCCAGCGGTAGAGGGCGTGCACGAACTTGCTGCAGGGAAGCAGCGCAAAGAAAGCCGCAACCGCTGCAAGGTGCAGCGCGAGCAGCAGCCCCATGGCCGCGGTGGCGCGCAGGAAGAGCAAAAGCAGCCCCGTCACGTTCACCGCGAGAAGAAGCCCGAGAAAGCCAAGCTCCATCCCGCGCCCGCCCTCGTCTGCAGGTCCGCGGTCCATGCGCGCTTTGAGATAGAGAAGCCCCGTAAGCCCCACGGTCATCGCCAGCCCCCCCAGAAGTCCCAGCAAAACGGGAAGGCTTCCCCACGGGTACGGGGCGGAAAGCCCGAGAACATGGTCATAGAAGGCGGCGACCGTGGTCGAGGCGAGCGCCGCCAGGAAACCGTAAAAGACGAGGTGATGGAGCCTTCTTCGCCCGTGGCCGAAGCGCTCGTCGGGGTAGTTGCAGCCGTGGCCGCCGCCCTCGAGGTAGGTGAGCCGCAGCGTATCGAGCAGGCCGCGGCGCTGGTTCTCCAGGGCGAAGAACTCGCGGGTCCGGGTCCCCGTCTGCCGGAGAAAGGAAGCCAGGCCCGCCGCGAGCGCGCCAAGCGCGGCGACCGCAAGGGCCGAGAAGACCCCCACCATCGCCCCGTAGGGGACCACGCGGTAGAAAGCCCCTGCTCCCTCCTGCCGCGCCCAGAGCCCGTCCGCGGCGGAGAAGGCCGCCCACAGGAGGAAGACGGCGGCGGCGATCAGCCCCGCCGCCCCTACGGTGCGGCCGTTTCTCAGAAAGAGACCACCCAAACCTTGCGGCCGCGCGAATTCCCCCCAGCTCGCGCGCCGCAGTTCCGCAAGCGCGCGCGGCACGTTCACGGCGAACTCGTGCGGCGGCGCGTACTGGCAGGCGTACCAGCAGCCGCGGCAGTTATGGCAAAGGTTGGCGAGGTATCGCAGATCCGCAGCCGTGAAAGTGCGCCGCAGCTCCATCGCCGGAAACACAGCACAGAAGCCCTCGCAGTAGCGGCAGGCGTTGCAGATGGTCATCACCCGCTCCGCTTCCTGCAGCGGCTCACCCGCGGACATGGCGTGCGGCCTCCCTTCCCGCGATCCGCCCGAAGACGGTCCCGATCGTCATTCCGAAACCGGCCATGTAGCCCTGGCCGAGGATGTTTCCGGACATGATCTCGCCTGCGGCGAAGAGGTTCTCTGCGGGCTTCCCGTCTTCGCAGAGGACGCGTGCCGTTTCATCGACGGCGACCCCCAGGTAGGTGAAGGTGATCCCCGGGCGGAGCGGGTAGCCGTAGAAAGGCGCGGTGTCGAGCGGCCGCGCCCAGTGGCTCTTCGGCGGCTCGAGGCCCTCGGTGCGGCAATCGTCGAGGCTTGCCGGGTCGAAGTTCCCGGGCCGCACGGCGCGGTTGAAGGCCGCGACCGTCTCTTCGACCGTGCGCACCGGAAGCCCGAACTGGTCAGCGAGTTCGCCGATCGTGCGCCCCTCGAAGGGCGGGAATACCGACGGCATGAAGAGCGCAAGCGCCTTGGCGTCGATCAGGCAGAAGGCCTCCTGCTTGGGCTGCCCGGCGACGAGTCGGCCCCAGATGGCGTAGCGTTTGGGCCAGAAGTTTTCGCCCTCGTCGTGGAACCGCTTTCCCTCGCGGTTGACCACGACCCCGAAGGGGATGCAATCGAGTCGGGTGACGATTCCGCCGTCGAAGCGCGGCGCGCGACCGTCGACGGCGACCGCATGGCACTGCCGCGGATCGCCCACGGCCTTCGCCCCGTGCGCCAGGAGAATGCGTAGCACGCGGCCTGTGTCGTACGGGCTGCCGCGGATGACGAAACGCTCGGCCGCCTCGCCCCAGATTTCCTTGAGCCAGGCGAGATCCGCCTGAAAGCCGCCGGCGGCGCAGACGCAGGCCGCAGCCGAGACGCGCCGTTCGCCTCCCTGCTCGCGTACGAGCGCGGCGCGGAAGCGACCGTTTTCGATCTCGAGATCGACCGCCTCGGCCTCATAGCGGATTTCCACCCCCAGCCGCGCGGCGGTCGCGTAATAGGCATTGACCAGAGCCTTGCCGCCGCCCAGAAAATGAGCGTTGGTCCGCGCCAGATGCAGAGTGCCCCGCAGCGGGGGCTGGAACTTCGCTCCGTGGGCTTCCATCCAGGCGCCCACGTCCTCGGAGCCGCGGATGACGAGCCGCGCGAGCGCCTCAGTCGTCTTGCCGCCGGTCACGAGCATGAGATCTTCCCAGAACTCCTCTTCGAGGTAGGCGCCCTGGAGGTAGGGAGTGGGCTTGCGGTGCAGGAAACGCAGGTTCCGCGTGTGGCGGCTGTTTCCGCCGCGGAAGGCCTTGGGGGAACTTTCGAGCAGAATCACCCGCCCCCCGGCCTCGGCTGCGCTCATCGCCGCGCAGAGAGCCGCGTTTCCTCCACCGATTACGAGGACATCGCAGGAATCGCGCTGGGAAACGTGGGTACGACTCATCGAGCCTCGCCCTTTCGTCCGTTGGCGCCGGAAACCGGCCGAAGCCACACCACGAACATCAAAAAGCATACCAGGAGAGCATACCTCCGCTAATTGCGCGGGGATCGCATGGTTTTTCGCTCTTGCGGCGTACGGAAAAGGTTTACGTTAGGAACAAATTGTTTCAAAAACGGCCGCAAACCGAGGTCTGGGTTCGCTCACGGCGGAGCCGGCCGAGGCCTCGATAGGCTGCCGGGGATCTTTCTTGACGGCTGCGGGCGGTCTCGGGTAAGGAAAGAAAACCTCGTGGAACCAGCCCTCGTGAACGCGGAAGGCTCACCGCCTTCGAGCCGTAAGGGGGGGCCATGCCGCAGGATGCCCAAGCAGGAAGCAGCTACGCTTCGACCGATGAGGATTTCCCCGCTGCAAGCCTATCCCCTGAAGCCGCCGGGACCGACGGCGCCGCGCTCTATGTCCCCCCGGCAGCCCGGGTTTCCGATTTCACGCCCGAGGCCCGGACCGCCTTCCTTGCCCTGCTTCAGGCAAGCCCCATCGGGCTGGCCATCACGACCTTCGACGAGGGCCGCTACCTCGAGGTGAGCGCAAGCGAAACCCCGCTGACCGGTTATACGCGCGAAGAGATGCTCGGCCGGCGGGCGCTCGATCTCGGCTTCTACAACGACCCCAAAGACGCACAGGAAGTGCGCCGTCTGCTCATCACCCAAGGCACGGTGCAGAATTACCCGTTCCGTTTTCGGAGGAAATCGGGAGAGCTGCGCTGGGGCCTCCTTTCGGCGAACCTGATCGAGTTTGCAGGCAAAAGCTGCTTGCTCTCGACCGTCGCCGACGTGACCGATCTGCGCACCATGGAGAGGGCGCACAAGCTGAACGAGGCGCGTATTCTTCTTGCCTCCCAAAGCTCCACCGTCGGGTGGTGGGAATGGGAGATCAGCGCCGATATCGTCCGCTGCAACGACTTTTACTACTGCATGCTGGGCTATGCCCCGCAGGAGTTTCCCGTCACCTATGCAGCCTGGAAGGATCTCCTGCACCCCAAAGACCGGCAGTTGTCGATCGCCGTCGTCGAGGAGATGCTCGCCGGGGCCCGGGAGGCCTTTGACCTGGAATGCCGTCTGCGTCGCCGCGACGGCACCTACCACTGGGTGCGGGGCATCGGCCGCGTCCTCTCCAAAAGTCCTGAAGGTTTGCCCCTCCAAGTTTTCGGCCTGCATGTCGACATCCACGACCGCAAAACCTCCGAGGAACGCCTGCAGCGTTTCAACGAGGAACTCGAACGTCTCGTGCACGAGCGCACTGCCGATCTCGAACGCTCCAACGAGGACCTACGCCGCGAAACCGAAGCGCGTCGCGCCGCCGAGACCGAACTGCGTGCGCTGACCGAGGAATTGACCCAGATCAACAACGCCCTTCAGGTCGTGCTGCGCAAGAGCCGCGAGGAGAGCGATCAACAGATGCGCCGGGTCGTGAACGCGGTGCACGAGCTGGTCCTCCCACACATCGAAAGTCTGCGCACCAGCGGTCTAAGTCACCGGCAGACGGTGCATCTTGACCTTCTTCAGGAAACGCTGCGCGGCATGGCGCTGAGCGAAATTCAACTCCTGGAGGAAGTCCAGCGCCAACTCACCCCTGCCGAGTTCAGGATCGCCCGCCTGATTCGGTTAGGAAAAAAAACAAAAGAAATCGCAGAGATATTTTCTATTTCGCCGCGCACCGTTGAAACCCACCGCAAGCGCATTCGACGCAAGCTAAAACTTCTGGATCGATCACGCAATCTCAAAAGTTTTCTCTCCTCCCTCCGCGAATCGGAAAATAATCGATAACCGTTAATTTTAATACCCATTTTCTACCCTATCAATCTGGGTTGAAATCCTTCCCTATTTCCTCGTAGATTACCAAATCGTTGTCAATCGGCATCAGTGGATGGAGGGCTGGGATGACCCGATTGGCGGAAGCCGCGCGAGAGCTCTTCGCAGGCCTGTACCCGGATCCCGAGCGCAACCTGCGCCTCATCGTTCAACAGACCGCCAAGTGGCTCCGCTGCGAATGCGCCGCGCTCGGCTGGGCCGAGGAGGCCTCCTCCGACCCACGCTTCCGGGCCGCCTTCCGCCTCGATCCCCCCCCTTCCCCTGTCCGCGATGCGGCGCGAAAGATCTGTCGAGATCTCCTCGATCAGGCCGACAGCTGCGCCGAAAGCGGCTTCTGCCCGCCGAATCCGCGGTTTCGGAGCTTTCTCGCCCACCCCGTCCTGTTCGGTGGACGCGCTCGCGGCGCGCTCTTGGCGCTCGACGGCCGCGAGCGGCGCTTCGGCGAAGAGGAGTTTTCCCTGATCGGTTTTCTGGCGAACC
>CAZQUP010000027.1:11884-33438 GCA_964596545.1 uncultured Desulfatibacillum sp.
AAAGCGCCTCGCCGAAGCGACGGGTGCGCAACTCGTCGCTCTCGAAGCCGTCTTCGAGGCCGTCATCACCGCCAGCCGGCTCGCCGCCTCTTGGGAGGAGTTTCTCGACCGCTGCCTGGCAGCCCTATCCGCCGCACTTGGAGTGAAAGGAGCCTTTTTTATCGCCGTACCACCGGACGGAAGTTCTCTGCCCGGCTGCCGCTTTTACCCTCCCCGCAACGAGAAAAGCTGGACGACGATCGATCCGGCCATGGCTCTTTTCGCAAACTCACATCTTACCTCGCCGCTTCCGCAGGCCCCCCTCTTTGTTGAAGCCGACCCGGCTTTGCCGCGGCCGCCTTTCGCCCGTCGCGGAGTCAACGCCTGGCTCCTTACTCCGGTCTACGGCAACGGGACCCGCCTCGGAATTCTCGGCTTTGAGCTTCAGAGCAAAAAGGAGCACCCCGATTCCGGGTTGTTCAAAAACGCCGCCGTCGCCACCCACCTGCTCGAGACGGGCCTCGAAAAATTTGTCTTCAGCGAAGGGATCGCCTCTCTGCAGCAGACCGTTCGGGAGATCTCCGTGCTCATCGATCCGGAGCCGGCAGGGGAAGCCTCCGGCGAGACCGCACCCGCAGGCAAGGAAACTGCACTTCGGGATCTCGAGCGCTCTCTTCGTGACCTGGCCGACCGCATCCGGGTGAAAAGGCGCTTCGCCTACCGCAATCTGAGCCCGACCGAGATCCAAATCGCAAACCTAATCCGCAAGGGATGCTCGAGCAAGGAGATCGCCGATAGGCTCCATCTCTCCCCGCGCACGGTCCACACCCACCGTTATAACATTCGCAAAAAACTCAACCTTTCCGGAGGAGGGAAAAACCTCCGCGCGCATCTTGCCTCCATGGAGTGAGGGCCGGACATGAGCGTCAAGGATCCTTTCCCGAACTCCCTGGTTCAGCGCTCGCTTGAAGGCCTTCTCGACGGCGAGGCCTTCAGCCACACGTTGCGCGAGATCCTCTGCTGCCTGTGTTTTCAAGGCGCCCGGGGCATCCTGCTCGACTGCAGCAAGGCGAACCTTTGCTTCTGCAGCACGGGAGACCTTCTCGACATCGCTCGAAAAATCTCCCCCTTCCGCCCCACCCGCATTGTACGAATCGCCCACCTCGTCAACGCCTCCGACCCCGAGCAGCTGCGCCTCATGCACCTGCTCGAGACCGTCCTCGAAATGGAAGGCTTCCGCTACCGCTTCTTTTTCGATCCCCAGGAAGCTCAGGCTTGGCTTGAGGAGTAAGCTCCAATCTTTCCTCCCCGGCAGTAATTAACCTTCCCTTTATTCGATTCTTGATCGGCTGTCGAAAAAAGATTACCGCTTTTCCAAATTAAGCCAAGGAAGCTTCGCCTCTGCTCTCCATCTGAAGTATGGACATAGCCTATGATCGAACCGAAATGTGCTGGCATTTTAGATGCGATTTACGACGGCATTCTCATCGCTGACGGCTCGGCCGTCGTTCGCTATGTTAATCCTGAGTACACTCGCATTACCGGCGTTAAGCCCGAGGAGATCATCGGTCGACCTCTGCTGGAGGTCCGTCCGGGAGCCATCCTGCCCGAGGTGATCCGCACGGGGGTTCCGCGCGCAGGGGTTTTTCGTCGTGTCGGTGAGATCGAATACGTAGTCGACATGGCTCCGATCGTCATCCAAGGCGAAATTGTCGGCGGGGTTTCGGTCCTTAAGGACATCACGGAGGTGCAACGCCTGTCACAGGAATTGCGGAAGTATGTTTCCCGCGCCGACCGCCTGCACACGATCGTACGCGACGCTTTCCGCGCAAGGTTCACCTTCGAGGACATCGTTGGCAAAAGCGACGCGATTCGTTCCGCGACGGTCTTCGCCCGCCGAATCGCTGCCAGCGACTCTGATGTTCTCATCACCGGCGAAAGTGGTACCGGCAAAGAAGTCTTCGCCCAGGCGATCCATAACGCATCCGGACGGGCTGCGAACCCCTTCATCGCCTTCAGCTGTGCGGCCCTCAGTCCTTCGCTCATTGAAAGCGAGCTCTTCGGTTACAGCGAGGGGGCTTTCACAGGAGCACGCCGGGGGGGTAAGGTCGGCTTTTTCGAGATCGCCGACAGCGGAACGGTCCTACTCGATGAGATTGCGGAGCTGGGCGTCGAGATGCAGGCAAAACTGTTGAGAACCTTACAGGAGCGGCGCATCCGCAGGATCGGCGAAACTGAGGAAACCCCTGTCGACGTGCGTATCATCGCCGCCACCAACCGTGATCTTGAACAGCGGGTGCGGGATGGTCTCTTCCGCGAAGACCTCTACTACCGGCTAAATGTCGTGAACATCCACCTGCCGCCTTTGCGCGCGCGACAAACCGACATATCTCCTCTCGCTGACCATTTCCTTGAACGTTGTCGCGCCCGCTTGGGACGAAACCTCTTCTTTTCCGCAGCGGCAAGGGAGACTCTCAAGCGGCATAACTGGCCGGGCAACGTGCGAGAGCTGAAGAACGCCGTTGAACATGCGGCTAGCATGGCGGACTCCGAAATCATCGAGCCCAAGCATCTGCCTCGCGTGCTCCAGAGGCAAATTCCCGACACACCCGGGGTCACCTTGAAACAGATACTGCGTGAGATGGAGCGACAAACCCTCGTCGAGCGCCTCAACCAGAAGGGCTGGACGCTCGCGGCAAAGAGGCAGGTCGCCCGCGATCTCGGTCTCTCGATCTCCACACTTTACAGCAAGATGAAGTTGCTCGGGATCAACGAGCGGTCCAGGTAACGCTTCCGGTTTTCTGGAAATATACCGCTCTACTTCCGGATTTATGGAAAAAGATATAACCATCATGAATCAAATAGATAATTTCCTTCGGTAGCCTGCATTTTTTTCATTTTTCCGGAAACGACGCTGAACTGACTCGGGCTGCATCGCCCCGAGGCGGGTGCCTGAGCCGAGGCCGTCGCCGCCGCCTTTTTCCTTTAACCAAGCGCAAGAAAATCAATCAGTTGAACCAGTAATCATTCTCTCCGGGAGTGAAGGAGCCGGCGAAGGTTTTTTTACTTTCCACATCGAAGGCTGATGCGGCATGGCGGTTGCTCTGGGAGGAAACCGAAGACGTTCGCAACGGAGACCACCATTTTTTGCAAAGGGGGAAACTATGCAGGCACTGCTGGGACTCGTGACGATGCTTGCCCTTTTGGCGGTCATTCTCACCAGGAGGCTTTCCGCCCTCGCCGCGCTGATCGTCATCCCTATCCTGGGGGCGCTGATTGGCGGCTTCGGCTTCCAGACCGGGAACTTCATGGTGCAGGGGATCCAGAACATCGCCCCGGTGGTTGCCATGTTTATCTTCGCCATCGTCTTTTTCGGCGTTATGATGGATGCGGGGATGTTCGATCCGATCATCAACAAGATTCTCCGCCATGTCGGCAACCACCCGACGCGGGTCGTGATCGGGACGGCGCTTCTCGCCATGGTCGCCCACCTGGACGGCTCCGGCGCAACCACCTTTCTGATCGTGATCCCCCCGCTTCTCCCCCTCTATGACCGGCTGCAGATGGACCGGCGGGTGCTCGCCTGCGTGGTCGCCCTCGGCGCGGGGACCATGAACGTTCTCCCCTGGGGCGGGCCGACGATCCGGGCGGCCTCGTCCCTCCAGATCCAGGTGACCGATCTCTACAACCCGGTGATCCCGGCGCACCTCTGCGGACTTGCCTTCGTGATCCTTGTCGCCTTCTGGCTCGGGAGAAGAGAGGCACGGCGGCTGGGTGCCGCAGCCGGCGCCGTCTCCGAGGTCGGCGTCTACGAGCGTCAGCTCACCGAAGAAGAAAAGAACCTTCGCCGGCCGCAAATGTTCTGGTTCAACATCCTTTTGACCGTGGCCGTGATCGTCACCCTGGTCTGGGGCAAGCTCTCGCCGGCGGTGATCTTCATGGTCGGCGCCACCCTCGCCCTCGTCGTCAACTACCCCCAAGTCGCCCAGCAGCGGGCGCGGGTCGACGCCCACGCCAAGGCTGCCCTGATGATGGCGAGTATTCTGCTCGCCGCGGGCTCCCTCATGGGGATCATGAAGGGCACAGGCATGATCTCCGCCATGGCCAAGGCGGCGGTCGCCTTCGTCCCCCAGGGCCTGGAAACCCACATCCCGATGGTGATGGCGCTCATCTCCATGCCCTTGAGCCTGCTCTTCGACCCGGATTCCTTCTATTTCGGCTTCCTTCCGGTCGTGGCCGAGGTTGGAAAAGCCCTCGGGGTCCCGATGATCCAGATCGGGCAGGCGGCCATCATCGGGCAGATGACGACCGGCTTCCCGCTGAGCCCACTCACCCCCTCGACCTTTCTCCTGATCGGCCTGACCGGTGTGGAATTGGGCGAGCACCAGAAATTCAGCTTCCTTTACGCCTACCTCGTCACCCTGGTCATGGCCCTGGCCTCGGTTGTGATCGGGCTCTACCCCCTGTGAGCGTGGAAAGGAGAGGCGATGAAAACGATTCACATCGGCTCGGGGGCGGGCTATTCGGGGGACCGGATCGAGCCCGCCGTCGAACTCGCCGAAAAGGGCGCAATCGCTTACCTCGTCTTCGAGTGTCTGGCCGAGCGCACCATCGCCATCGCCCAGCAGGCGAAGAGAAGTGACCCCGCCGCGGGCTATGACCCGCTGCTCGCGGCGCGCATGGAGGCCTGTCTGCCCGTCTGCCGCCGAAACGGCGTCCGGGTCATCACCAACATGGGGGCGGCCAACCCCGCTTCCGCCGCGGCCAAGGCCCGCGAAATCGCGGAGCGCCTCGGCATCCGGGGTCTTAAGGTCGCCGCCGTGATCGGGGACGATGTGCTCGAGACCGTCCGCCGCTACGACCCCGTGATCCTCGAGACAGGCGCCCGCCTCTCCACCCTCGGGGAGAGGCTCGTCTCGGCGAACGCCTACCTCGGCGCCGCCCCCATCGCCGAGGCCCTCCGCGGCGGCGCGGACGTCGTCGTCACCGGCCGCGTCGCCGACCCCTCGCTTTTTCTCGCGCCGCTTCTTTTCGAGTTCGGCTGGCGCGACGACCAGTGGGATCTCCTCGGCCGCGGCACAGTCATGGGTCACCTCCTCGAGTGCGCGGGCCAGGTGACCGGCGGCTACTTCGCCGACCCCGGTTTCAAGGATGTCCCCGATCTTGCGCGCCTGGGCTTTCCCATCGCCGAGGTCGCCGAAGACGGCTCCTTCGTCGTCACCAAGGTGCCCGGCTCCGGGGGCGCGGTCACGCTGGCAACCTGTAAGGAGCAGCTCCTCTACGAGATCCACGACCCCTCCGCTTACACCACCCCCGATGTCGTGGCCGACTTCACCTCCGTCCGATTCACGGAGCTCGGCAAGGACCGAGTGCAGGTCACGGGCGGCCGGGGCGGGCCGCGTACGGAAAGCCTCAAAGTCTCGATCGGCTATGTGGACAGCTGGGTCGGCGAGGGGCAGATCAGCTACGGCGGTCCAGGAGCGTTGGAACGCGGCCGACTTGCATTAGAGATCGTCATCGAGCGCCTGAAAATCCTCGGAGTCTCTTACGAAGAGATCCGATGCGATTTGATCGGTCTCAACTCCCTTCACGGCGGGAAGCTCTCCTCTGGGCATGGACCTTACGAGGTGAGGGCACGCGTTGCCGCTCGCACCCGGAGCCGGGATGAGGCTCTCCGCATCGGAAATGAGGTGGAAGCCCTTTACACCAACGGTCCTGCTGGCGGAGCCGGTGCTTGGAAATCCGCCCGCGAAGTCGTGACTATTGTTTCGACTCTCATACCCCGTACGCTCGTTCAACCCCAGATCCATTGGGAGGTTACCTGAAATGAAACTCCGTGAGATCGCCCACTCCCGCACCGGAGACAAAGGCAATACGGCGAACATCTCGGTCATCGCTTACGAGCTGGAGGATTACCCGCACCTTGCACGCCATGTCACAGCCGAGCGCGTAAAGGCGTTCTTTTCCGATATCGTCCGGGGCGAAGTTATCCGATATGAGCTTCCGAACCTCGGTGCCCTTAACTTCGTCCTTCATGAGGCTTTATGCGGCGGCGTTACTCGCACTCTTGCCCTCGATCTCCACGGAAAATCGCTCAGCTCCGCGATCCTGGCCATGGATATCCCTGATCGCTGATGGCGAACCGCCCTCTCGGATCGGCCTTTAGCTTAGCCTTGACCTTTAAAGTGATATAAAAATGGACGTCCCTAGTCTGCTAAGGGGTGCCCGGGCTTGACGGGGCGATAGCGTTACACTATTCTATGAATTAGTTTAAATTAGAAGGCCCATGGCTTTATGATCTTTAATGACAAATCCGAGCCGCCCCCTTGTTCCATCAAACCATCCTTGGAGGAGCGCGAGCTGATCACATCCGCTCAAGCCGAGGAACTCGTAGCTTTGTTCAAAGTCCTATCCAACGACACGAGGCTGCGCCTGCTTCACGCTCTGGCACGCGCGGGAGAGCTCTGCGTGATGGAGCTGGCGGCCGCCGTGGGCATGAAGCCGCAGGCGGTTTCCAATCAGCTACAACGCCTGGCCGACCGCGGCATCCTCCGGGCCTCGCGCTGCGGCAACAACATTCACTATCGGATCATCGACCCTTGCGTGCTCAGACTGCTCGAACTCGGCTTGTGCCTCGTCGAGGAGGCCAAAGAGCGATCCGGAGGTTAACCGCAAGAGACCGCCACAAGGAAAAAGCAAGGAGGACCCATCATGGAAAACAAAAACAGCGAAGCCAAACCGGCCAAGAGAAATCTTTGGGCCCTCATCAAGGAGTCCATGAACAAGGCCAGCAGCGGTTGCGGCCCGGGGTGCGGCTGCCACGTCGTCGAGCCGGGCAACAAAAGCCGGAAAAACGAGTCGCCGGCGGATTCGGGAAAGGACAACCAGCAGGCATGAGGACCCAAGCGCACGTTTCACATAACCTCCAACAATTCTTGATCTTTGCGATTGCTCCGGCATTGGTCGGAGCCTTGACGCTCGCCTCTTGGCTCCTTGGTCGTTTGGAGACCGGGCCTTGGCTTTTCCTGGGTTCTTTCCCGATCGGGCCGGGAACCCTCGCGGCGGGGCTTGCACTCGTCGCCGTCCTTTTCGGTGGCTGGCAGCGCTTTCTGGCGGGCTTCCGCGATATCGCCAACCGCAGGATCACGGTCAACGTCTTCGTGACCGTGGCCATTTTCGTCACCATCGCCACCGGGGAGTTTTTGCCCGCGGCGGTGATCATCCTGATCATGGCCGTGGTCGGGGCGCTGGAGTCCTATACGATCGACAAAACGCGTCGCAGCATCCGCGGTCTGCTCGATCTCACCCCGCCGATGGCCAACGTGCGGCGGGGCGATGAAGAGGTCTCGGTTGCCGTCTCTGAGCTTCAAATCGGGGATATCGTGGTCGTGCGGCCCGGGGAGCGCATTCCGGTGGACGGTGTGGTGACCGCAGGCGCCGCCGCCGTCAATCAGGCCCCCATCACCGGCGAATCCCTGCCCGTCGAAAAGCTCAAGGGCCACGAGGTCTATGCCGGCACCTTAAATGAGGACGGCCGCCTTGAGATCCGAACCAGCAAAATCGGTGCGGACACCACCCTGGCCCGAATCGTCCACTTGGTCGAGGAGGCCCAGGAATCCAGAGCCCCCATCCAAGGGGTGGCCGATCGCTTCACCGTGTGGTTCCTTCCCACGGTCCTCGTGTTGGCGGTCATCGGGTATCTGACATCGGGGGATGTGAAGGTGGCCGTCGCTGTTTTGCTGGTGGCCTGCCCGTGCGCCTTCGCCATCGCGACCCCCTCGGCCGTGGCCGCGGGCATCGCCAACATGGCTCGGCGGGCGGTGCTCATCAAGGGGGGTATTTTCTTCGAGATCGCCGGCAAGATCGACTCCCTGGTCGTGGACAAAACCGGCACCCTCACCCTGGGCCGCCCGAAGGTCATGGAGGTGATCGGTCTTGACGGCGTGCCACAGGATGAAGTGCTCCGATTGGCCGCCGTCGCCGAAAAATATTCCGAGCATCCTCTGGCCAAGGCGGTTATGGCGCTTGCCAGGGAAAGGGCGCTTCAGGTTCCGGATCCCGATCGATTCCGGATCGAGGTCGGAAAAGGGGTCGTGTCTTCCCTCAACGGGCAAGAAATCGTGGTCGGAAGGGGGGCCTTTCTCAAGGAACAGGGGATTCTCATCCCCTCTCGGATCGCGCAGGCGGCGGCGGAGCAAACCGATCGGGGACGAACCGCCATCCTGGTCGCCCGAAACGGCGAGGCCGTCGGCCTTCTGGCCATCGCCGATGAAATCCGGGCCGAGACGGCCGGGGCCATCGCCGCATTGAAATCCCTGGGCGTCGGCGAGCTCACCATGTTGACCGGCGACAACCCCAAGATCGCCCAGGCCGTCGCCTCCCGGATCGGCGTGGATGGCTTCCGGGCCGGGCTCCTGCCCGAAGACAAGCAATCGGCCATCAAGGAGATGAAAAGCAACGGCCGGATCGTCGCCATGGTCGGCGACGGCATCAACGACGCGCCCGCCCTGGCGCTCGCCGATGTCGGCATCGTCATGGGCGGAACCGGCGCCGATGTCGCCGTCGAGGCGGCCGATGTCACCCTGATGGACGGCAACCTCTCGCGGCTTGTCGAATTCGTGCAGATGTCGCGCAAGGTCCTGCGGCGGATCAAGCTCAACATCTTTTTTTCCATCGTCTACAACGTCATCGGTCTTGGCCTTTCCCTGCTCGGCCAGCTCACCCCGGTCATGGCCGTGGTTTTCCAGGAACTGGGCTGCATCACCGTGGTCGCAAGCTCCACCTTGCTCCTCTGGACCCGCGTGCCCGGGGTGCCGGCCTTTTCGCGCCGTTAAAGCCGTCTCCTGAGGTCGGCAAAACGTCTAGTATTCTGTGACTTCTTCTGATCCGCAGGCGGGTCATGCGCTGACCGAATCCATACCTATACCCGCAAGGTGAGGCCGGGCCTTTAAGGCCCGGCCTTGCTTTTCCCGATTCCCCATGTCGCCGCTTTTTCCCTCAATCCATCTGCTCGAAGGCCTGCTTACAATTCCCCCCCAATCGGGATGCGGTCGGCGCAAGGGATACCTCTTCTCGAAAAGTGAGGCAAACCGCTCTATAGTGATATAACAATGGATGTCCCCTTATTGATTTGCGGGGCCAATCGCAGTAAAATGGTGGAAATTCCACGGTAGAGGAGGAGGAGATGAAAAGCTTTGCTCGACTCATGCTGCTCGGGATCGCTCTTTCGGCTTTGCTCTGGCCTTCCTTTTCGGCTCATGCGGATGATCTGGCCTCCGGCGCGCGAATCCACAGAAAATTCAAACTGCTGCCCGGCAAGGCGGATAATCGCTACGTGGTGTATTTCCCCTTCGAGGTGGCCCAGCCGGGAAGGGTCCGGATCTATCACGAGATGACCGCAGTCGACCTGAAGGTGGGGAAAACCGGCTGGCTTCCGCACTATATCCTCGCTGACGCGCGCGTCTTCGACAAATATGGATGATTCGACCTGGCAGAAGATGCGCAAGACGGCGGCGGATCTGCTTCTCCTCCACCCTTCGCTCTTCGCGGTGCACATAATCGCCGAGGGGCTGAAGGATCTCTTCGACATGGAAGAAAAGCCCAAATGGTACCACGGCGAACGCGAGCTTCTGGAAAAGGAAGGCCCTCTCGTTCTTGACGTGGACGACAGGGACCTGCTGACGACGAAAGGCAGGTACGTGGTGATCCTCCGCAACCCCTCCCCTGGGGAATACCACGGGAACATCCTGATCTCCTACCCCGGGGAGGACTGGGAGGTCGACCCCGACCTCGAAGCGTCCTACGAGCGAAAACCCGATCTCGCCGTGGAGCGAATCGAGCTCGATCCGGACAACCGCGTGGTCGTGACCGTGGCGAACCACGGGCCGGGCTGGCTGCACAAGGCGCGCTACAGCCGCGAGGGCGAGCGGGTGATCCGTCTGGAGGTGGAGGTGAACGGCAAAAAGGCGGTTGATGTGCCGCTTGCCGAAGTCGACCCGAAATTCGCGCTGGTGACCAAGGGCAACCCGGTCAGTTACCGCACCGAAATCCAGCTCACCGAACCAGCTCGGGTAACCGCGGTGATCGATGCCGGCGATATCGTCTCCGAGCCCGACGAGCGCAACAACCGGCGGCGTGAATCGCTGACCCCCCGGCAGGCCTCCACCCCGACCGCCGAGCCCGGAAAGCGCGTGAAGCGCGGCGCCGAGGGAGGGTCGAGCGAGGGCGGCGGCACGGTGCAGCAGGCGGGCGGCGGGGCGCCGCCCGATCTCTCGGTCGCCGACATCTCGCTCGACAACCGGCGGCGCGTGGTCGTGCGCATCGAAAACCGCGGAGGGGGGCTTTCCCCCGAGCTCTACCGCGCGAACCCCCAGCCGCAGATCCGGCTGCTCATGAACGGCCGGGGCTGGGCCAATGTGTCGCTCGGCTCGCTTGACCCGGCGGGTGTCCTCCGCCAGCCGGGCGGGAGTTTGGCCTGGACGGGCGAACAGGTGCCGCGCGAGCCGGTCGACATCACGGTGATCGTGGACGAGGGGAACCTCATCGGCGAGAGCAACCGGCAGAACAACACCTTGACCAGACGTCTCACCCCATAAGACGGAAATTCGAAAATCCGTTGGGCAGCCCGCTCCCGGCGCGAAGGGGTTTGCGCGTCCCTGGCGCAGGGAGCGGCTTTTTTTTTCACAACCGAGTCTCAGGATTCACCTCCGGGGTGTCCCTGCGGGGTCAAACCTTGTATGCTTCGGCAGGCCCCGGGCAAACTGGGGGTTTCCGGCTCCGGAGGATGGGTTGGGAATTACGCAAGCAGCCGACGTCCGCGCTTTGCTGGCGTGGGCCAATGTGTGCGTGATCTGGGGGACGACCTATCTCGTGATCCGCATCGGGGTGAGCCAGGTGCCCCCGCTGCTCTTTGCCGGCATCCGCTGGCTGATCGCCGGGTTGGTCTTCACCGCGGCGCTGCGGCTGCGGGGGGCGCCCTGGCCGCGCGGGGGCGAGATCGGCCACCTCGCGGTGGTAGGGATTCTGCTGCTCGGATTGGGAAATGGACTGGTTGTCTTCGGCGAACAGTGGGTGGCCAGCGGACCGGCGGCGCTCATGATCACGACGACACCGCTGGTCATGGTCGCCATCGAGTCGTTTCTGCCCCGCGGGCCGCGGCCGAACCTCGCCGTGGTTGTCGGGCTTCTTCTGGGCCTGGCCGGTGTGGTGCTCATCTTCGGAGTCGATCTCCAAGCGTTCGCCGACCCCGGAAACCGTGCAGGTTTCCTTTCTCTCCTCGGGGCGGTCCTCTTCTGGTCGCTCGGGTCACTCTACGCGAAGTATATGCGGCTTGCGGTCCATCCCTTCATGGGCGCAGCCGTGCAGATGGTCATCGCCGGCGCGGCCCTTACCCTGGCGGGCTGGGCGGCAGGCGAGATCCCGCATCTGCACTTCGAGCGCCGCGGGCTTTCCGCCCTGGCCTACCTGGTGCTCGTCGGCTCCTTCGTGGGCTACCCTTCCTACATCTACGCCGTGGCGAAGCTTCCGCTCGCCTTGGTTTCCACCTACGCCTACATCAACCCCGTGATTGCCGTCTTCCTGGGATGGCTGGTGCTCGATGAGCCCCTGGCCCTGAAGACCTACGCCGCCGCAGCCCTGATCCTGCTCGGGGTTTACAGCGTAAAGAGGGGCGCCGCCCGCGGCTGACCCCCCGGCCGCTTTTCCCCTCCTCCTGCGGCAGCATGACGCCATGGCCGCACATAATGATATGACAATGGACGTCCCCTATTAGGCGAGTTGATAGATTACCTGGGTTGGTTGGGAAATCCGCTTTTTGGCATCGAGGATCTCTATCGAGACGATGTCCCCCTCTGTGTCGTAGTCGATGATCACGCCCCTTTTGGCCTCATCGCTTTCCTCAACGGCGGCATCCTTGAGAATAACCGTCATCGTGTCCGTAACCTGATCGTATATGATTTTCATCGGTCACCTCCAATACTTTTCGACCTTCCGGCTGCGATAGACGGTTACCACTTCAAGATTCTCTCCGACCACATCCGCGAAAACCCGAATGACGAAGTTTGCGGGAGGGTCCCCCATCATAACCAGCGACTGCAAAACCAGGCGCCCCGGCCTGACTTCTGCGCTCTGGCCCGGAGTTTCGATAATTTTCTTTATCAGATCTTCAGATCGCCCGCGACGCTTCATCTGATAGAGCGCATGGCCTGTAAAGACTATCCTTTTCATTAGAATCGACAATACACATTCAGTCAAAACAGGTCAAACATCGACAGATTTATGCCGGCGGTCACCAGCTCAGAAACGGCAACCCATTTTGACCTGATCCTGCTCGGGGTTTACAGCGTAAAGAAGAGCGCCGCCCGCGGCTGACCCCCCGGCCGCTTTTCCCCTCCTCCTGCGGCAGCATGACGCCATGGCCGCACATAATAATATGATAATGGACGTCCCCTGATGGCTGAAGGGTTGACAGGGGAAAAATCTTTCGATTAAAAAGGCTTCCAACCTTGCGGTAGAAGCCGCTTCCCAAAGCGTTCCTTCAAGCTTTCCGCCCGATTTCCGGCGGATAACCAACCGAGTTTAAGGCCACGAAGGCCGATACCCCCGCAACGGGGGGCGGCCACGTGGCCTTTTTTGTTTTCCAACGCGCTCAACCCCTGCCAGGGGGACGAGTGCAATCACGGCCGCCGCCTGCGGATGAAGGCTATTCGCATGAGCAAACCGCTCTTCGTCTTCGTCATCAATGCCGCCTTGACCGAATCCCTGGCAGAAGGAGCGGCACTGTTTCGTCAGGTGCACGGGGATCTCCTCAGGGTTCGGCTGTTCGCCACCCACGAGATCGAGGAGGAGAGCATCGGGGCTCTGACGGTGGCCGAAAGCCTCCGGGCCGCCGATGCGGTCTTTCTGGACATCCGCGGCGGCGGCAAGGCGGCCGGCATCTGCGGCCGCGTGCTCCCCGAAACCCGCCAGCCGGTCGTGCTCCTCCTCGGAGGCGCCCCGGAGATAATGGCTCTTTTGCGCCTGGGCTCCTTTTCGCTCGCCCGGGTCATGGCCCGAGCCGAAAAGAGGCGGGCCGCGGGCGGCCCGGCCCGCAGCCCGAACATCGCCGCCATGCAGCGGCTGACGGCGATCCTGGAGAAGGCCGGAAGCCTCCTGCCGGTCGGTCGGCTCAGGCACGGCCGCAACTGGGCGCGGATGATGCGTTACTGGAGCCACGGCGGCGCGGAGAACGTCAAGAACCTGCTCGCCTTCGCCGCGAAAGAGTACGCCGGAATCAAAATCCCCCGGAAGATCCCCCCGCCGGTCGAACGGCCGGATCTCGGTATCTACGATCCGCTGGCCGACCGGTTTTTCGACAGTCTGGAAGCCTTTCGCCGCTTCGGAGGGCTTCAGCCGGGCCGTCCCGCCGTGGGGCTGCTCTTCTACGGCGGGATGCATTTC
Organism: uncultured Desulfatibacillum sp.; assembly: GCA_964596545.1. Taxonomy (GTDB): domain Bacteria; phylum Desulfobacterota; class Desulfobacteria; order Desulfobacterales; family SpSt-501; genus SpSt-501. The sequence goes on from CAZQUP010000027.1 coordinate 25,301, forward strand.
GGGCAAAGCGTCGTTCCGGCCCGCTGCCTCGCCGAGCGGCTGCGGGCGGCCGGCATCGAGGTTTTGCCGGTCTTCGCCGGCGCCGCCCACAACCTCGCCGCCGTCGAGCGCTTCTTTCTCGCCGGCGGATCGCCTAAGGTCGAAGCCGTCGTCTACCTCCAATGGTTCCAGCTCACCGCCTTTTCGGCCGCCCCCCCCGAGGCCGCCGTCAACCTGCTTCAGCGGCTCGGCGTGCCGGTCTTCAGCGGCTGCCCGATGTACGGCCGGGAGATCGCCGCCTGGCAGGCGAGCGACCAGGGGCTCTCTCCCGTCGAGACGCTCACCACGGTCATTCTGCCCGAGCTGGACGGCATGATCGCGCCCATCCCCACGGCGGGCCTCGTGTCGGCGGCGACGGACGCGGTGGAAGGGCGAACGACGCGGGTGGCCGCCATCGAGGAACGCGCCGAACGGCTCGGCCGCCGGATTCGGCGCTGGATCGGGCTGCGCCGCAAGGCGAACAGCGAAAAACGCATCGCCTTCATCATTTACGACAATCCCCCGGGGGAGGAGAGTCTCGGCTCCGCGGCCTATCTGGACACCTTTGCCAGCCTGGAAAAGCTCTTCGCGGAGATGCTTCGCCGCGGCTACCGGATCGAAGGGCTGCCGCCGCAAGGCGGGTTGCACGAGTTTTTGCTCGGCCGCCGCCTGGTCAACTCGCCCCGCTGGGGAGGGGAGAAGCAGGCGCTGCGTCACGGATTCGGCCTCGAGCTGGACGATTACCGCCGGCTGCTCGACGGCGTGCCCTCCGGCCGTGAGGTGACGGCGGTCTGGGGCGAGGCGCCCGGGGAGATCATGGTCTGCGCGGGTCGGATCGTGCTTCCGGCCGCGGTGTTCGGCAACGTGCTCCTCGGCCTGCAACCGGCCCGCGGCTATCATGCCGACCCCGACAAGATCAGCCACGACCAGACCCTCCCGCCCCATCACCAGTACCTCGCCTTCTACCGCTGGCTGGAGCAAGAGTGGAAGCCGGACGGCATCGTGCATGTCGGCACCCACGGCACCCTCGAGTTCTTGAAGGGCAAGGAGGTGGGGATGAGCCGGGAGTGCTTCCCCGACGCCCTGATCGGGGAAACGCCCCACCTTTATTTCTACCACGTGGTGAACGCCTCGGAGGCCACCATCGCCAAGCGCCGCAGCCTGGGGGTACTCGTCAACTACAACTCCCCCTCGTTTACGGCCGGCGGTCTCTACGAGGAGTACGCCGCCCTGGATGAGCTGATCGCCGAGTGCCTGGAGGCGCGGGCGATCGACCCCGCCCGCGCCGCGCGGCTCGAGCAACGGGTGGCGGCCAAGGCCGCGGAGCTGCACCTGGCGGCCGAAAGCGTGGCCGCCGTCCAGGAGGAGCTCACGCTCATGAAGCGCTCCATCATCCCCAAAGGGTTGCACATCCTGGGCGAGGGAGCGGCCGAAGAGGACCGGATTGCCTTTGCCGGCTTTTTTCTGCGCTACGACCGCGGGGAGACCCCGAGCCTACACCGGCTGCTCGCCGAGGCGCGGGGCCTGGACTACGAGAGGCTGCTTTGTCCCACCCGCGCGGCCGCGGCCGATGCCGCGGCCGACGCGGCGGCGCTCGCCGCCATCGATCAGGAGGTCGGCCGCATCGTGCAGCGTGCCTGGCGGCAAGACGAGTTGCCGCCCGAGGAGCCGGCGCGCACCGCGGTCGCGAAAGCGCTCGAAGCCGCCCGGAGGCTCGATGGCGCCCTGGAATTCGAGCATTTCTTTGCGGCTCTGGAGGGCCGCTACGTGCCGCCGGGTTTGGGGGGCGACCCCCTGCGCAACCCCGAGGTGCTGCCCACCGGGCGCAACTCCTACCAGTTCGATCCGCGCCTGGTTCCCTCCGAGGAGGCCTGCCGGCGCGGGCGGGAGATCGCCGAAAATACGCTCGCCGCCTACCTTCGACTCCACGGCGACTACCCCAAGACAACCGCCGCGATCCTCTGGGGGTTCGAGACCACCAAAACCCGCGGCGAGACCGTGGGCCAGGTCCTGGCCTATTTGGGGGTGCGGATCGCCTCCGGCTCCACCCCCTACCACAAAAGGCTCGAGCCGATTCCGCTCGCCGAGCTCGGACGGCCGCGGGTGGACTGTTTGGTCCAGATCTGCGGGTTTTTCCGCGACATGTACCCCAACGTGCTCGAGATGCTCGACCGCGCCTTTCGGCTGGTCTCCGATCTGGAGGAGCCCCCCGAGCAAAACTCCGTCCGGCGTAATACCCTGCACCAGAAAGAGGCGCTGAAGGGCCGGGTGCCGGAGGAGCGTCGGGAGAAGATCGCCGCCGGCCGGATCTTCGGCCCGAAACCCGGCGAGTACGGAACGCGGACCATCCAGCTGATCGAGACCGGGGCCTGGAAGCGCGAGGAGGAGATCGCCGATCTCTTCTCGGCCACCATGGGCCACCTCTATGCGGACACGATCCACGGCGAGCGCCAGCCGGAGGCCTACCGCGGTCGACTGGCCGAGGTGGACCTGGTCAGCCAGGTCCGCGACAGCCACGAATACGAGATCATGGACCTCGACCATTACTACGAGTTTTTCGGCGGCCTCAGCCGCACGGTGGAGGCGCTGCGGGGCCGCGCCCCGGCGATGTTGATCTCCGATACGACCAAGGAGGTGATCCGCACCGAAACGGTGGGAGAATCCCTCCATCGGGGCATCCGCACCCGGCTGCTCAACCCGGTCTGGATCGACGCCCTGCTCGCCCACGACGTCCACGGCGCCCAGAAAATCAGCGATCGGGTGCAGTATCTGATCGGCTTCGCCGCCACCACCCATGCGGTGGAAAACTGGGTCTGGTCGGCCGTGACCGACCGCTACGTGCGCGACGAGGAAATGTTCCGCTGCATGGCCCAAAACAACCGCTTCGCCGTGGAGGAGTTGCTCAAACGCCTGGCCGAGGCCGAGGGCCGCGCTTACTGGCAGGCCACGGAGGAGGAGCGCGCCCTGCTGCGCAAGCGCTATCTGGAACTGGAAGAATGGATCGAGGAGAAGACCGAACCGTGACGACATCCACCTGGACGACCCGCGAGTATGTGTTCGCGGCGATGACCGCCGCCGCCTTGCTGCTGGTGGCGAGCATCCTCATCCCCTTCACCCTGCCGCTGCGCATCCCCGGCCTGGCCAACGCCGTAAACGGCCTCTTCGGATCGTTCTTTCTGGTGATCGGCCTGATCCGGCTGCGGCGCCCGGGTTCGCTGATCCTCATCACCGGAATTTACGCTCTGGTCTGCCTCGCCATTTCACCGGTGATCTCGGGGTTTGTCATGGCCGGAGGGATTCTGGGAGAGCTCGTCTGCAGCTCTCTCTTCAAGGGCTACCGCGGCACGCTCGCCCCGGTCTGCGGGGCGGTCTTGTATCAGATGGGCATGTTTCCGGCCGCGATGCTGCTCTCCTTCTTTTTCCTGCCGGAGCGCTACGGCGAGATCGCCCTCTGGGTCTTCATCGTCGCCGAGGCGGCCATTTTCGCCACCGCGTTGACCGGCAGCCTCTTGGGGCTCAAGGTGGCCAGAGAGCTGGCCCGGGCCGGCCGGCTGCGTCTGGAGGCCTGAGAACGGTGTTCTGGAGCGAGGCAAGCCGCCGGACCGTGATCCACCGGCTGCATCCCTTCGTCAAGATGGCGGTGGGCATCGGTTTTACCGGCTTCGCCCTCTGTTTGCGGGAGCCATCCGCCCTCGCCCTGCTCTTGGGTTTTTTGCTGAGCACCTTTGTCATGGCCCGGCTGCGACCGAGCGGACGGCGGATTCTCTTCGCGGCCCTCTTTCTCGGTGCGGTCACCGGCCTCAACTTCTGGGCCGCCCGCGATCCCTCCCATGCCGCGGCCTACTGCCTTCGCCTGGCGGTCTTCCTCCTGGCCATACCGGTTTGCGCCGGCACCACCGCTCCTCAAGAGCTGACTCGAGCGCTGGCGCGGACCCCGCTACCCCCCGGGATGGTGGTGGCGCTGATGCTGGTATGGCGCTTCTTTCCCCTGATGGCGGCGGAGGTTCAGCAGATGCGACAGGCGGCACGTTTGCGGGGCCGCGCCTGCGGCGGCGCTCCGACCCGTCTGTACCGCGGCCTGGTGGTGCCGATGGCCTTCTGCGTTCTCGACTATACCGACCGGATCACGCTGGCGCTGGAGTTGCGGGGGTTTTCGCCCGAGGCCGGGCGCACCTGCCGCCGGCAGCCGGCCGCCGGGGCGGCGGATGCAGGCTTCCTTCTGCTGGCGCTGGGCACCGTTCTGGCAGCCGGGTGGCTGCAGTGGGGAGGCGGTGCGCCATGATCCACGTCGAGGATCTGCACGTGTATTACCCGGACCAGCCGCATCCGGCCTTGCGGGGAATGTCGCTCACGGTGCCGCCCGGCCAGACGGTGCTGGTTTCCGGCCCGACCGGCTGCGGCAAGTCGACCCTTGGACTCGCCCTGTGCGGCGCCATCCCCGCTTTGATCGCCGGCAGGATCTCCGGTGCGGCCCGGGTCAACGGCGTCTGCTCCGCTGAACGGCCGGTGCGCGCGACGGCCCGCGAGCTGGGGTTCCTGCTGCAGGATGTGGCCTATCAGACCTTTACGGACCGGGTGAGCGACGAGGTCGCCTTCGGGCTCGAGAACTTCGGCGTCTCCGAGACAGCGATGGAGGTCCGGATCGCCGCCGCCCTCGAGCAGGTCGGAGCCGCCCACCTGGCGGCGCGGCGCCTCTCCTCCCTTTCGGCGGGCGAGCGGCAGCGGGCGGTGCTGGCAGCCTTGCTGGCTCTCGATCAACCGCTGCTCATGCTGGACGAGCCGCTGGCCTATCTCGACCGGGCGTCCCGGCGGCGCCTGCTCGCGTTGATCCGCCGTTTGGCGGAGGCCGGCAAAGGCATTTTGATCTTCGAGCATCGCCGGGACCTGGTTCGGCCGGCGGCGGCGACCGAGGTCTGCATGGAAGAAGGCTGTCGCGCGAAAGAGAATGCCGACACGCCGGTCCTCCCCGTTTTCGCCCCTTCGCGTCCCGGCCCGGAGCGACTGACGATCAGGGAGGCGGCGATGGCGTGGCCGAAGTCCGTCAAGCCCCTCTTTGCGGGCGTATCGCTGACCGTCCGCGCCGCCGAAAGCGTGGTGCTCGAAGGCGAGAACGGCAGCGGCAAGACGACCCTTCTTTCCATGGCGCTCGGGCTGCTGCAGCCCTCGGGCGGGGAGATCACCACCAACGGAGAGGATGCCCGGCGGACGCCGCCCGCGCGCCTGGCGCGGGAGGCGGCGCTCATCTTTCAGCACCCGGATCATCAGCTGTACCTCTCCCGCGTCGGCGATGAGGTGCGGCTGTCGGCGCCGGATGAAACCACCGCGGCGTTCGAGCTCGAAGCCATGGGCCTCGCGGAACTGGCCCATCGCCATCCGCGCAGCCTCTCCATGGGGCAGAAGCGGCGCTTGACCGTGGCGGCGGCATTGGCCCGCCGCCCCAAGCTGCTGCTGCTGGATGAGCCCTCCGTGGGCCAGGACGACCGCAGCCTGGCGCGGGTCCTGCGGCGTCTGGATCGCTTCGTGCGCGAGGGCGGGGCGCTTCTCACCGCCACCCACGACGAACGGGTCGCCCGGGCGCTGGGGCACCGGGTCTATCGCCTTGAGGACGGGATCCTGCGGGAGTCGGCACCGTACACCGAGTCGGAGCTGGCGGCCCCGTCCGCCGTGAAAGAGCGCCGATACTGAGGCGTCAAACCAAACCCGAGAAGGAAGGGGAAGGAGGATTGCGGCGATGAGACGACGCGGAGGCTGGATGCTTTTTTTCTTCCTGTCGGCGACCGGAGGCTGCTGGCAAACCGGGTGGGCTGCGGAGCCCGCCGCCGAGTTGGAAGCGATGGTCGTTACGGCCACCCGCAGGCCCACGACCATCCAGAACGCCCCGGCCGTGGTGAACGTGATCACCCGCAAGGAGATCGAGCGCACCCCGCACCGTAACCTGGCCGAGCTGTTGGAGACCCAGACCGGCATCTACACCTTCCAGCCCCAGGGGACCGGCATCGTCACCCCGCCGGACATCCGGCTGCGCGGCACCTTCGGCACCGAGCGGGTTCTGCTGCTGGTCGACGGCCAGCCCTTCGACGATCCCTACACGAACTACTGGTATTTCAGCCAGGTCCCCCTCGAAGCCGTGCAGCGCATTGAGATCGTGCGCGGCCCCTATTCCGCCCTCTACGGCACCGGCGCCCTGGGCGGCGTCATCAACGTCATCACCCGGGATGGATGGGGCCGCAAAGGGGCCGATGCCTCCTATGCCATCCGCGGGGGCAACTTCGGCACCCTCGAGTCGGTGGCTACGGCCTCCGCCGGCGACGGCAAGCGTTTTTCGCTCGTGCTTTCGCATCAATATTTCGAGACCAACAACTACGTTCTCAACGACAGTGAGCGGGCCAAGCGATCCATCCGCGACGGCCTCAACAACCGCGCAAGCGACCAGAACCGCGTGCACCTCAACGGTCGCTTCGACCCCGTCGATCGCGTCAGCCTCAACTTTTCCGGCGGCTATTTCGGGATCGAGACCGGCTTCGGCCATTCTCCCATCAACGGAGCGGAAAAGATCAACGAGCTGACCAACTATTACGGCAACCTGCGCGGCAGGGCTTACGCCGCCAAGGATGTGGAGCTTTTCTTCGGGCTGGATTACTTCTGGCGCGACCGGCCGACCGACGGCGACACGGCCCTCGACCAGACAACCGTCGTCCGCAGCGTCAACACGAACAAGGCGCAGCGGCTGCGCGGCCAGGCGGGGGCGCACTGGAGCGTGACCGACAACAACGTGCTCAGCCTGGGGGCCGAGGCCTGGCGGATTCAGGCCGAGCAGACCATCCAGGACCGCAGCGGAAACGATCTGGCGGTCTTCTACCGCCCGGCGGGCAGCCTGGACACGGTCGAAAACAATTATGCCCTGTTCCTCCAGAACGATCTCAAGCTTTTCGACGGCGAGCTGGAACTGATCGCCGGCCTGCGCTACGACAACTACGGCGACACCGGCGACGCCTTCTCGCCCAAAGGGGCCCTTCTCTGGCACTATCTGCCGACAGGCCGCGTCAAGCTCTCCGCCGCCAAGGCCTTTCGGTCGCCCAGCATCAGCGAACGCAAATCTCCCTTCTGGAACCTGACCGTTCAGCCCTATCCCTTCCCGGTCGTCCCCCCTCCGGGACAGGGCTACTTCGCCGTCAGCTACGAGTCCAACGAGGACCTCGACTCCGAGACGTTGTACAGCTGCGAGGTGAGCCTGGAGAACGAATTCTTGAACCGCCGGCTGTCCACGCGCATCACGCCCTTCTACGTCAAGGGCAAGGACTTCATCAGCACGGTCAACCGGACCGACACGACGGCCCCCGGTTTCTTCGTCCCCTTCCCGCCGCCGGGAAGGGGGGTCAACTTCTCCACCCTCACCCGAGTCGAGAACATCGACGAAATCTCCATCAAGGGGCTGGAGTCGGAGGTGACCGCCCGGCCGCTGCCGGAATTGACCCTTTTCGCCAACCATCTTTACCAGGACGGCAAGAACGAGGAGAACAACACGCCGCTCGATTTCTACCCCAAGAATGTCTTCCACACCGGAGCCCGCTGGTACAGCCGGCACATCAACGACGTTGTGGGCGTCGGCGGCTCCGTCGTCGGCCGGTATCTGAGCAGCTACCACTATACCGCTCTCGGCGGTCGGGACACGGGCACCCTGCACGGATACACCACGGTGGACCTTTTCTTCGGCCTCGATTTCTGGCAGAAACGGATTTCCCTGGCGGCCGGGATCCAAAACCTCCTCGACGAGGACAAAAACTACAAAACCTCGGAGAGCGTGCTCCCGGAACGCAACTATTTGATCGGGATCGGCTTCCACTATCGGTTTTGAGAGCATGCGCAGCGAACCGTTCATGCCGGGCGGGAGTTGCTCGGGGTGAGGGCGGCGGTCTTTCCCTTTTCCGCGATCGTGGGCCAGGAGCGCCTCAAGACCGCCCTCCTCATCGGGACCGTCGAACCCCGGGTCGGAGGTGTGCTGGTGCGCGGGGAGAAGGGAACGGCCAAATCGACCGCGGTCCGGGCGCTCGCCGCACTCTTGCCGCCGATCGCGGCGGTGGCGGGATGCCCGCTCGCCTGCGACCCCCGCGCACCCGCCG
>CAZQUP010000028.1:0-31075 GCA_964596545.1 uncultured Desulfatibacillum sp.
GAGGGGAAGGATGCGCTGCGTTTGCAGGGCGTGATCCGGTCCGTCGAGGTGCGATCGGTTTCCGCCGCGCGGCGGGGAAGCGGCGGCGAACGGCAGGCCACGCTGACGGTCGATCTGCGGCTGCTGGGGGAGAAGGGGGTCGTCTGGTCGGCCGACAGCCTCTCCGCAAGCGAAATCTACGTGATCGACACGGAGAAGCTCTTTGAGGAGGATCGCCGCCGCGCCGCTTTCAGCATCGCCGCCCGACGGCTTGCCGAAACCCTGGTCAACCGTTTGAGCGACGATTTTTGAGGGACGCTCGCGTTGCGGAAGGCGGATCAGGCGGCCTTCAGCCGGTTGACGAGCCGGGTCAGGCGCGAAATCTTACGCGCCACCGTACGCCTGTGAAGCGTGCCTTTTTTTGCGGCCTTGTCGAACAGGGCCTGGGCTTGCTTGAGTTTTACTGCGGCGGTTTCCGGATTCTGGGTGACGACTTCCTGCCGTACCGCCTTGGCGACGTGTTTCAGGCGGGTTTTGGTCATCCGGTTCCGCAGCCGGCGGGCTTCGTTCTGGCGGGCGCGTTTGAGCGCGGAGGCATGCTGAGCCACGAGCGGGATCCTTTCCTAATCCGTGTAATAAACAACCTTTATACCGACCTTCACCTTCTCTGTCAACCCGTTTTAAGCGCAAACGATGGGGAGCGGTGGCGTTGACCGCATCCGGCCTTCCATACTATGCTGAAGGATCTTGAATTCAACCGTTGGTCCGGGAATTCATGCGCCGCGGGCAAAACGCCCCCGGTGGGTTCTCTTGGGAAAAGTACCGGCCGATTCGAGCCCTGAGCGTCGATGAACGGTAAACAGCCCCTCGCTCTTGCCGGAGCCGTCTTCCTGATCCTGCTCATGGGTTTTTACATTCTCTTCAGCGAACGCGGGTTTGCCGACCTGCAACGGCTGATCGCCGATCGAAATCAGCTCGCGGAACACAACCAGCGGATCGTCCGCGAGAACATCGCCTTGGGCGAAGAAATCGACCGGCTCAATCACGATCCCGCCTACATCGAACGCATCGCCCGCAAGGAGCTCGGCATGATCCGGCAGAACGAAATCGTAATCAAACCGCAACGGGCCGACGAAACGGCCGGAAAATAGGGCGATGACGAAATCGATCTGGACGGCGACGTTGGCCAGGCTTTATGCGCGACAGGGACTATGGGAGCAGGCGGCCTGCGTTTACCGCGAGCTCGTGGCGAGTGCGCCCGACCGCCGGGATCTGCGTGAGGAGCTTGCCCAGGTGGAAGCGCATCTTTCCGCAGGCCGGATGGAGAAACTTCTCCAGCGCTGGCTCGAACTGATCTTTCATTACCGGCGCCTTCGGGATCTTCGCCGCCTCCAGCAGCAGTCGAAAGCCTAATTGCCCGCCGGTTTTGCACTGGACGGCTTTTTTTTCCCTTCTTCCCCCGGTTCGGCATGAAAGCGGGCTCTCACCTTTCCGGAAGGTCCCCCTTCGGCTTCCGCCTTGCCTGCGGTGCGGTTCAGAACGATCCTTGAGCCGGTAATGGCGTTTCCGCCACTGGTCACCGACGCGGGGCGGCCGGTCAAAACCAAGCGGTCGGCGGCGGGGTCGTAATCGGCCTCTTCGGCGTCCGCCACATAGGTTCCGCTGACGATGTGGACGCGCCCCGTAGCCACCAGTTTGCGGATCGCGTCCAGAGGGGCGCTACCGGGTGCAGGGTTCAAGAGATCGCCCTCGTAGTAAATCCGGAGCTTTTCCGAGGTCATGATCAGGTCCCCGCGGGTGAGCCGCACCGACCCCAGAAAATCGGCCCATTTTTCGACATCCTGAACGACCATGCGATCGGAGACGATTTCGATGGGGCCTGGTGGGCGCTCACCGGGGGAAGAGGAGGGAGAAGCGGCGGACGAGAGCGGCGCAAGGCCGATCGCGGCCGAAAGAGCGGCCGCAAGCGCAAGAATCCCGAAGGAAGAATTTGTCATTTCCTTTGTCCTTGGTTGACGGGGTGTTTTTTCAGATGCCTCCGAAAAAGATTCGGCAGGCGACGACCGAGGCCAGAACGCCCGTCAAATCGGCGATGAGCGCGGGCGCCAACGCATAGCGCAGGCGGTGCACCTGCACCGCGCCGAAATAGACCGCCAGCACATAAAACGTCGTCTCCGTGCTTCCCTGGAGCGTCGAAACGAGAAGCCCGGTGTAGGAGTCCGGTCCGATCGCCGGGTCTTTCAGGATGGAGGCCAAAATGGCGAAGGAGCCCGATCCCGAAAGCGGCCTCATCAAGGCTACGGGAAGCGCATCGGCGGGAAGTCCGATGGCCCCGGTCCAGCCGCCGATCAGACTGACCAGAACCTCGAGCGCTCCGCCGGCACGCAGCATGTCTACCGCGACGAGGATGGCGACCAGGTAGGGGAGAATCCGGACGGCCACCTCGAACCCGCCCCGCGCCCCCTCGATGAAAGCCTCGTAGACCTTCACCCCTTGGATCCAGCCGTAAAGGAGAAAGCCGACCATCAGCGACGGAAGGATCCAGGGGGAAGCCGAGCGGCCTGCAACGAGCAGAAGGGCGATGGCGAACGCCAGGCCCAACAGGGAAACGAGACCGACCCAGAGAGGCAATGGAGGAGGCAAGGGGTGGGAGTCGTCTTCGCCCGCCCCCGCGCCCTCCGGGGGAGAAGGCGCGGGGGCTTTTTGCGTGAGTTCCTTGTGCCTTGAGCGGGCAAACAGCTTGGCCGCGAGGATTGCCGCCGTCGTCGAGCAGGCGGTGGCAAGAAGTGTCGTGGGAAGGATCGCCGCGGGATCCGTCGACCCGGCGGTCGCCCGCAAGGCGATGACGCCGGTCGGAAGCAGGGTGACGCTCGAGGTGTTGATGGCCAGAAACAACGCCATGGCATCGGTGGCGGTACCGGGAACGGGATTGATCCGGTTGAGCTCCTGCATGGCCCGGATCCCGAAAGGGGTGGCGGCGTTGCCGAGACCGAGGACGTTTGCTGACAAGTTGAGGACCATCGCCCCCATGGCCGGGTGGCCGGGAGGGATTTCGGGAAAAAGCCGCTGCAGGAGCGGCTGGAGCACACGCGCGATCCAACGCAGAAGCCCACCGTTTTCGGCGACCTTGACCAGGCCGAGAAAGAGGGTCATCGCTCCGATCAAACCCAGGGCGATCTGGACGGCTGCGGCCGCCGAGTCGAACATGGCCCGGGAGAGCGCTTCCATGGAGGAACCGGCGTCCTCCGGCCTGAAAAGCTCGCGGAAGGCCGCGGTGCCGAAGGCGGTGAAGACGAGGAGCGCGAAGATCCGGTTCATCGGCCTTATTCCCTGCGCAGCGCTTCGATCGGGTCAAGTCGCGAGGCTTTGCGGGCCGGGTAAAACCCAAAAAAGATCCCCACCGCGGCCGAGACGAGAAAGGCCACCGCGACGGAGGAGGGCTGGATCACCGCCGGCCAGCTTCCAAAATGCGAAAAAGCGAGCGATCCGCCGATGCCGAGCAGAATCCCGATCAGTCCCCCGATGAGCGAAAGGGCAACGGCCTCGGTCAGAAACTGGGCGAGGATGTCGCGCCGGCGGGCGCCGACCGCCATGCGCAGGCCGATTTCCCGGGTGCGCTCGGTCACCGAGACGAGCATGATGTTCATGATTCCGATCCCTCCGACCACAAGCGAGACTGAAGCGACGGCGGCGAGCAGAAGCGACATGGTGCGCGAAGACTCGGCCCGAGTTTCCAAGGCCTCGGTCTGGTTGCGGATCCAGAAGTCGTTGTCCTGGTTGGGCCGCAGGCGGTGACGCTGCCGGAGGAGCTCGCGGATTTCTTTATCCGCCTCGGCGACCCGATCGGGGGAGCGGGCTTTGACGGCGATACCGTTCACGAGCCTGCCGCTGAGCGCCCGTTCCCCTAAAACTTTTTTGCGGGCGACGGCAAGGGGAACGAGAACCAGGTCATCTTGGTCCCAGCCCCCCATGGCGAAACCCTTGGCCTGGAGCACGCCGGCCACGCGGCAGGGGACGCGGTTGATGCGTACGATCGCATCGGTGGGCGGCTGATCGGGAAAGAGGTTTTGCGCAACCGTGCGCCCGATCACGACCACGCGGGCATTGCCGCGGAAATCCTCCGCGGCGACGGAACGCCCCCCCTCCAAGTTCCATTCCCGGGCTTCGAAGTACTCCGGTGTCACCCCGAGAATCGTGGTCGACCAGTTCTGATTTCCAGCGATCACCTGACCGCGTCCGCGGAGGTAGGGGGCGGTCACCCGTACCGCGGGAACTTCTCGAAGGATCGCTTCGGCGTCGTCCTCGGTCAGGGTGGGGGTGCTGCCGGCCCCGAGCCGCACGCGTGCGGGCGGGGAACCGGGGAAAACGTAGAGCAGATCGGCGCCCATGTTGTTGATCATTTCAGCGACTTGAATCTGGGCGCCGGTGCCGACCGAAACCATGACGATCACCGCGCCTACACCGATGATGATGCCGAGCGTGGTCAGCACGCTGCGCAGCAGGTTGGCCTGGAGGGCGCGGAGCGCATCTCGGGCGGGCTCAAGGACCATCATGCGGTATGAGGCTCCATCGGCGACTTTCCCCCTTCGACCAGGCGGCCGTCGCGGAAGCGCAAGGCGCGGAGGGCGAAGGCGGCGATGTCGGGCTCGTGGGTGACGAGGACGATCGTGATGCCCCGTTCGTTCAGGCGCTGGAGCAGCTCAAGGATTTCAATGCTCGTCCGCGTATCGAGCGCCCCGGTCGGCTCGTCGGCCAGGATCAGGACCGGCGCGTTGGCGAGCGCGCGGGCGATCGCCACGCGCTGTTGCTGCCCACCGGAGAGTTGCGAGGGCAGGTGACGCCACCGGTCTCCGAGCCCCACGGCTTCCAGCATCTCGCGCGCGCGGCGATGCCTCTCCGCCCGGGCGAGTCCGGCGTAGCGCAACGGAAGCTCCACGTTCTCGAGCGCCGAGGTGCGCGCCAGCAGGTTGAACGTCTGGAAGACGAAACCGATCTTGCCGTTGCGAACGGCGGCGAGTTCGTCGGCCGAAAGATGCGACACGTCCCGACCGTCCAGAAAATAGGCTCCGGCGGTCGGGGTGTCGAGGCAACCCAGCAGATTGAGGAAGGTGGATTTCCCGGATCCCGAGGGCCCCGTTACGGCCACGAATTCGCCCCGGCCGATCTCCGCGTGGACTTCCTGCAGGGCGTGAATCTCCTCGGCGCCGAGCCGGTAGGTCTTGGAGAGCCCCACGGTGCGGATCAGCGGCGAGGTCATGGATCAAAAGGCGAAACGACGCGTCGGTCGTGACGCGCTCGCGTCGGCGGGGCGTTCGATGCCGATGATGACGCGGCTTCCTTCGCCGAGCTCCCCACCGACAAGCTCGGTGAAGGTGCCGTCGCTGATACCGAGAAAAACGGGGACGACCCGCGGTTTTCCGGATTCATCCAGCACGTACAGCCGGCCTCGCTGGGTGTGGCCGCTGTCCTGAGCGGCAAGAAATTCTAGGTAGCGCATGCGCTGCTCGGCGGTGAGAATCGAGGCGATCGCTTTGCGCTGGGCCTCTCGCAGCGATTGGGACTCGCGTCGGAGATCCTCGGGCGTGTTTTCCGGGCCGCGGGGCGCAGCCTTTTTCGCCTCGGTCTCGGAGAGAATCAGAGCGAGTTGGTTTTTCTGGGATTCGCTCAGCCGAAGCAGCGCGGTGAGTCGGCCAAGGGTCTCCTCGGCCGAAGGCGACGAGGAAGTCCCCACGCCGGGGCGTGCGGGAGGCGAAAGGGCGCCCTCGTTGTCCTCAGGTTTGAAACGCAAAGCGACGTTGGGAATTTTCAGGGCATCGCGCCGTTCGTCGACGATGATCTGGATCGTCGCCGTCATGCCGGGAAGCAGTCTGAGATCGTCGTTTTCCGCGGAGACGAGAACGGTGTAAGTCACCACGTTCTGAATGATGCGCGGGGCCTTGCGGATTTGCTGTACGCGCCCATGAAACTCTCTTCCGGCATAGGCGTCGACGGTGAAGATTACCTCTTGGCCTTCGCGCACGCGTCCGATATCGGCCTCGTCCACGTCGGCCTCGACCTGCATGCGCCGGAGATCCTGGGCGATGACAAAGAGCTTCGGCGCTTGGAAACTCGCTGCGACCGTCTGGCCGATGTCCACGGAGCGCTCGATCACGATGCCGTCGACCGGCGATCGGATCAGGGTGTTCTCTAAATCCACCTCGGCCTGCTGCAGCATGGCCTCTTTCTGGCGCACCTGCTCGATGGCGTAGGCGACTTGAGCCCGAGCGCTTTTCAGCGCCGCCTCGCGCGTTGCAACCTGTGACTCGGCGGCCAGCCGGTCGGCCTCGTCGCTTCGCAGTTGCGCGATCAGCTGATCGTGAAGGTTTTGAGCATCGTCGATCTGGCTTTCGGAGACAGCCCCGCGCTCGAAAAGCGCGCGTCTGCGTTCGAGATTGCGCCTGGCGTTGTGGAGGTTCACCCGGGTCTTTTCCGCCCGGGCCTCGGCGCTTTTCAGTGCGGCCAACGCATTGGCGAGCTCCTTGACGGCGCGCTCCACCCCGGCTTCCTGTATGCGCACATTGGCACGGGCAACCTCCAGCTCGGCTTTCGCCTGGCGAACCTTGGCCTCAAAGGCTTCGGGATCGATACGGGCGATGATCTGCCCGGCTTTCACCGTAGAGTTGAAATCGGCCAAAAGCTCCTTGATTTGCCCCGAAACTTGGGAGCCGACCTGGACCGATACGACTGCCCCTAACGTGCCGGTGGTGGAGACTGTGCTCACGATCGGTCCGCGCTCGAGGATCGCGGTGCGGTAGCGAAGGCCGTCCTGACGGTTTTTTCCGAGAAGGAAAAAAACCATAACGGCGAGGGCTAAACCGAGAAGAACGAGAAAGCTTTTTGGACGGCGCATGAAAGGCCCCTGCCGGATGAGGAAAATCAGAAACCGGTGCTTTCATTATTATGCGGAAGGATAGTGCGTGTCAATTCAAGATCAAAGATTTTACTCTGATTTTAGACTGTTATGGGGATCGGCCTCAAAAAGAGCGCCCCATCTCCGCTGTCGGGGAAACGGGGCGCGAAAACGAAGCGATCGGGGGGCTGACTCAGCGCTGCGCCGAGCGCGGCTCTTTGCCGGCAAGCGGGTTGTAGAGCTTCATGATGGCCACTTTCATCACGTCGATCACTTTCATCTGCGCGATGACATCGAGGAGCTTCTTTTCGGCTTCCGGGGGAAGGACGCAAGCGTTTGAGCCGTCAAAAGCCAGGTCAGGATAACCTTTCACCAGTTTTTTCTGCTCTTTTTCGCTCAACGGGACCTGGATCGCCTTTTTGCCGTCGATTTCTTTCACCTGGCTTCCAAGGCCCGCCGCTTCGACGATCTTCATTTTTTCATCATCCAGGAAGACATTGATCCGGTAGTCCGCCATGGGCTCCTCCTGTCTTGAGGGATGGGATGGAAGGCGATGGAACGCGACCGAAAACCTCCTATGAGGATTTGGGATTTCTGTCAAGAAGCCTTTTGACTCGCCTTGGGGAGTCGGATGTCGGGCAGGGGGGCTTTTTCCGCGCGAATGGCCCGGACCGCCTGTAGGGGGAGATAGACTTTTCCGGTGTCGGGCGCCCAGACGACGACGCCCTCGAGGGCCGTGGTCTTTCCCTGCCGCTGCAGAAAATTTTTGTTGACCGGAAGGTCCGCCTGTGTCCCTTCGTAAGAGATGCGGACGACGGGGTTCTGCGGGGAGCTTCGGTCGAGTCGTACCCGGTCAGCACCGAAGACATCGATTGCGTCCACGAAAAGCCTGCGATTGAGCGTCTCGAGATCCAGACCCATGGCCCGGGCACAGATTTTCGCGATTTCCGGGGCTTCGATCACCCCGCCGGCGGGCCTGCCGGGGCCGAAGGCGTGAAGTGGCACATCTCCTCCGCAGTGCCCGAAGGAGGTCCAGCCGATATAGGTGTACCGGGGGGACAGGACCTTGCCGATGGCCGAGGAGGCATTTTCCTTGAGCGAAGAGGCCAGGGCGATGATTTCGGAAACCTCCTCATCGGTGATGGAAAGTCCCCAGCCTTCCTGCACGGCCGTCTTGACGCGGCTTGGCGAGCGGTCGTTGCCGATTCGGTTCCAGACGGCGGAGGCCGAAGATTTCATCCGCCGCACGGGGCCCACGAGATCTTCGACGCTGATCTTCGGATAGATGCCGCTTGAGGCGTAATTGCCGATGGAGAAGCCTCCCGTATTGTGATCGGACAGCGCCAGAACGAGCGTTTTCCCGTCGCGACGGGCGAACTCCAGAGCGACCCCTACGGCCTCGTCGTAGGCGAGGAGATCGTGCACCATGTAGGCCGGATCATTGGCATGACAGGCCCAGTCGACTTGGCTTGCCTCGACCATGAGGAAGAAGCCGTTCGGGTTTTTGGAGAGCAGGGCAATCGCCCGGGCGGTCATTTCGGCGAGTGTCGGTTGATGCGGGTTCTGCCGGGGACGATCGATTTCCGGGTCCATGTGGTTGTCGGCGAACATGCCGAACACCCGTCCTTCGTGGATCGCCATCAGTGCCTCGCGGGTTTCCGGCAAACGGTACCCCCAGCGCAGGAGATCTTCTGTTAAATTTTCGCCGTCCTTGCGCCGTCCCTTCATCTCCGGCGGAAGCAGATGCCTTTTCCCGCCGCCCAGAACCACATCGAGGCCTTGGTGGACGGTCTGCTCCACGATGTCATCTTCCATGTCCCGGGAAGGGACATGCGCGACGTAAGCCGCCGGTGTTGCATGACTCACCCGGGAGGTCGCCACGATGCCGGTTGATTTGCGGAGCAATTTCGCTCCTTCGAGAACCGTGGCCAAAGGCCGGTAGCGGTCGGCCTGGGCCGGGGGGTTGACCACGGTGAGGGTCTTTGCATGGGGACCGACGGAGATGTGCTTGTCACTCGTGCGCACCCCCGTGGCGAAGGCGCTCGCCGCCGGTGCCGAATCGGCGATGACGGAGTCGGCGATGTAGGTCGCCACGGCTCCGATGCGGTAGGGGTCGAAGGAGAGGGGCCCCCCTTTGAACCAGCGGGCGAAGGTGTACTGCTCGGAGGAGCAGCCGTCCACAATCAGGACGATCACGTTTCGCGCCGGGCCGTGAACGTCGACGGACGCCTGGCTCGGGCACAGGATGCCAACAAAGAAAAAAATGCCCAACGAAAGGGTACCGATGGACGAAAGTCTTCCGAACATGGCGTACCTCCGGGAAATTGCAGGTGGAAGTTCGATGAATCCGGTCGGCATATTGGGTAGCCCGACCGGTCAACGGGGTCAATGGCGGTCTTTGATTAATCGGCGATTTGCGGTAAAATAAAAACGTGTTTAGATCATCATTGAGCGCCGCAAGTAAAAATGGAAAGGAGCTATCATTGAAACGCGCTTTTTATTCTGTGGTTTTGGGGATAATGGTGACGTGCATTTCCGCCGGTCCGGGCTTTTTCTCAGAGGCCTCAGCCCAGGGGGGGTCGATCACCATCCAGTGGGGGGACCAGGGCAAGGGAAGTCCTCCTCCGCCGCAAAGCAAGGGGAAGAAGGGAGGGCCCCCACCTCATGCCCCGGCCCACGGGTACCGGGCCAAATACGAGTACCGCTATTATCCCTGCTGCCGGGTCTACCATGACGCGGCGCGTGGGGTATGGTTCTACATCAAAGCGGGGGACTGGGCTTTCGGGGCCTCGCTTCCGGCGAACCTTCAGGCGGAGCTGGGGCATTATGTCAACATCAGCATGGACACGGAGCGTCCTTTTGAGTTCAACGACGAGCACCGCCGGCAGTTTCCGCCCGAAAAATTTAAAAAGAATAAATAAAAACGAATGGTTGAAATAGTTAGTGAGGCTTGACAGGGACCATGCGGTCGGCTACTGTCAACAGCGGACAACTTCCACCTCGAGAGACCATGATGGCTGACGCCAGCAAGGATCAGCAAGAAACCCGCTCGATTTTTGCCATTGCCGGCCGGTGCCTGATTGCCTTCCTGCTCGTTTTGTTGACGGCGGCGACATTGATCGCCGCCGCCGACATGTGTCGCGCGGCGGCAGGGAACCCAAGCCTTTTTCGTTCGATAGCCCTCTCGGCCCACAAGTGGCTCGATTCCTTTCGCGACCGTGACCCCTCCGAACAGCTCCTCCGTCAGGAGCGCTTGGTCATGGATGCTTTTCGCAACGAAAAGCAGCGCTGGCAGCAGATGAAACACGAGCCCCCCAGCCGGCGTTGAATTTTGTCACGATCTTTTCCTAACTTTATCGTGGCTGTTTCTTTTTTAGTACAATTTTATTGTCCTTCCTGAAATAGTCCCAAATTGCCTTTGCCTCATATCCCGGTGCAGTTATAGCTACTATATCATCGCTCATATAACTCGCATGTATACCATATCTGCTAAAATTGTCATAGGCTCCCTTAATTAGTTCGGCCCATGAAGTTCTGACGGTTCTTTTGGGCAAATAGATAAATCCTTTTTCATCACATGACAACGACTCGATTTTTTCATAGCTTAAAGCAAATTGAGTCAATATATGGTTGACTTCACATGGGGAAATAGGAGTTCCGTTTTCGTCAACCACCTGGAATTTTCTTTCTTCAGAAATTAAAAGATTGAATTGAATAAATGGAAAATTGATCGCAAAAATAAAAATTATAGTTATTATAATGATCCGTTTTTTGATTGTATTTTTCAACTGTAGCGTCCGGCCAAGAATCAAACAATTTCAGTTGGTTGTTTGAACTAGTAATTTCAGTTTTGTAGCTGCCTTGGAACAAGGATTAATACATAGGAATTTTCTCGAAAAGAGTCAAACTCAAAACCTGTAAAATTGTATAGAGGCTCTCATTGATCTGCATGCGCTTTCGAATGATCGCCACCAGCACATAAACCCGGATCTTGCGTGCGAATTAGGTATTGACCAAAAAGAGAGCACCCTTTAAGAATGATCCTGTGAGCTTAACCGTGGTCGACCCACGAGAAAGGGATCATCCAGAGGGTGCAAATACGACATAGTGAAAAAGGCCGCCCGCGTAAAGTCATCTCCCAAGGAAAAGCCAAGATCGCCTTCAATGGAAAAGCGCTCACCTCGCATGCCGGCATGGCGCTGATTTCCCGTGCGCTGGAGCATGTTTCGGTACGCGAGGAGCTGCAACACCTCAGCGCCGATTTGGACCCCGGTGAACATCATTTGATGAGTTCGTTGTTGGAGCAGTTGGTGGCCCTTCGGATGATGGGTGGAGAGGCGATCAGCGACACGGCCCTGTTGAGGGACGAGACGCTTACGGCCTTCGTCGACTGGGATCCGGTTGCCCATCCGTCCACCTTCGGGCGTCGGCCACCCGGCGGCGGACACGGTGTTTCGTTTTGACAAGGGGCAGACCTCCGGGGCGGTGCTGGACTGTATCGAGGAGAGCAAAGCCGGCTACGTCGGCAAGCTCAAGCTGACCCCCACCGTGGCCGGGCAAATCTCGAAGATCAAAAAATGGCGGGCGATCGGCGGGTGTCAACCGACATCTAATTTTGACCCCTTTTGGTCATCGAAAAATGATCCCCGGCTGTTCATGACGGTTCGATTTCGGGTTCCCGGATCAGCCCGGCCTTGACCTTTTCCTTGAGCCGGTAGGAGTTGCCCTTGATGTTGATCGTCGTCGAGTGGTGCAGGATCCGATCCAGGATGGCCGTGGCGATCACCGGATCGCCGAAGATTTCGTTCCACTGGCTGAAGCTGCGGTTCGAGGTCAGGATCAGCGCCCCCTTTTCGTAGCGCCGCGAGATGAGCTGGAAGAACGGATGGGCGCCGTGGCGGTCGATGGGGATGTAGCCGATCTCGTCGATGATCAGCAGCTTGGCCTGGCAGTAAAACTTCAGCCGCTCCTCGATGCGGTTCTCGGCATAGGCCCGGGTCAGCGAGGCAATGAGCGGCATGGCCGGGGTGAAGCAGGTCCTATAGCCTTCGGTGACGGCCTTGATGCCCAGGGCGACGGCCAGATGGGTCTTGCCGACCCCCGGAGGGCCCAGCAGGATGACATTCTCCCCGTTGGCGATGTAGCGGCAGGTCGCCAGCTCCTTGATCTTTTTCTTGTCGATGGAGGGCTGGAAGGCAAAGTCGAAGCTCTCCAGGGTCTTGACGAAGGGGAACCGGGCCATGGCGGTGCGCATGGCGACGTTCTTTTCGGTCTTGGAGGCCACCTCCTGGCTCAGCAATCCGTCGAGGAAGTCACTGGAGGAGAGGCTGTGTTTGGCGGCCTCCTCGAGGCTCGACTCCAGCAGGCTTGCGATCCGCTGCAGCCTCAAGTGCCTCAGGTGCGCTCCTGCATGCGTTCGATCTGAGCGCTCATCGGGCACCTCCTTCCACCAGAGTCTCGTAGACGCCGAGGTCACGGACCTGGACCTCCGTGTCGAAGCCGGGGCGGGGATATCGCCAGGCAGCGATCTGCGGGGGTTCGCGACGATCGATCCCCGCATAGTGAGTCCTGTCGGTGATGCAGCGGTGTCGGGCCCCTCGCAGAGGGGATGGGTCGCGATCAGCTCGCCGCGATGATAGAGCATCACGTGCTCCCCCGTCACGCACCACCTCGACGGGCTGCCCCACGAAGCGGAAGGGCACGGAGTAGCGGTTGGTCTCGAAGCTCACCCGGCAGTCCTTGGCCACGTGCCGCAGGGCGCGGTCCTGGATGGCGTAGGGCGGCCTCTGACGATGATCCCGCAACAGCCCCTTCTCTTCGAGGAACATCTCGGAGGGCTTCCGATGGGTCGTGCCGTGGATACGCTCGTCGGCAACGGTCAGGATCCCGTGCATCAGGCACTCGTTGAGATGATCCAACGAGTCGAAGGACTTGCCCCGCAGGAAGCGCTTGACGTACTTCACCCCCGCTTCGACCTTTATATACTGCCGGCTCAAGGGGTGGAGCCGCCCCCGGCGCATGGCGGTGATCGAAGGAAAACGGCCCCTAAAAGAACAGCCGGTGCAACTGCCGCTGTTTGAACGGATGGAGGGCCGCTGCGAGGTGGTGGTGACCCACCTCAATCTGAATGCGGAGAACATCTGGCGGCTCTACAACCGCGGCACCGTGGTCGAGCAGATTATCGAGGAGTTGAAAAACGACTTTGCCCTCGCCGCGATTCGCACCACCAGCTTCTGGGCCAACGATGCGCTGTTTTTGAAGGGGCTGATTGCCTACAATCTTCTCAACGGCCTCCGCCGGTTGGGTTTGCCCAAGGCGCTGGCGACCGCTCGGCTCAAGCGGCTGGGGCTGTTGCTGCTGCATCTGCCGGCCAATGTGATCCGCCGCAGCCGGCAGTTGTGGGTGAAGATCAAATGGGATCACCCCATGCGATTTGTCTTTTACCGGGCGATGGCCGCGCTGCAATAAGAAGCCACCAACAGGTAAGCGAATGAGCACCGGTGAGGTGTTCCCAAACGTCACCATTTTGCTGGAATTTTGAGACTTACAAACCACTTCTTCGCTGCTTTCAGAGATCAGATTCCGTTAGACCCATAGGAAGCAGCTTTTTGAACTGCCAAAAATACATTTTCTCTGAACCAAAAAACCAGAATGCAAGATCTGGGCTGAAACCAATTTTAATCACCGCTGCTCTCAACGAGGTTTTTTATTCTCCAAAATGACCTTTTTGCTATACCAGTCATCGGAGAAAATTACCTTTGTTTCAAAACCAGGTGAAATTATTGTAACAATATCCTCGTTTTTAAAACTTGCGTTAATAGAATACGTCTGAAGCTTAGAATATGCAGCGTAAATTAATTTGAGCCAAGAAGTTCTAATAGTTCTTTTAGGTAAATAAACAAAACCATTTTTGTCAGGATAGCTTATTTCAATTCCCTTATACATCAGTGCATATTGGATCCATTCATGTTCAACAGTACATAAAGTTACAGGGTCCCCTTTTTCATCTACTAACTGAAATATTCTTTCATCTGAAATTTTAAGATCAAAAGGTATCAAAATGACAGTCGCCAGCAAGAACGATGAAGCAATGAGGATGAATTGCCATGATTTGATAAGTCTTATTATTCTGCCTCTCATTTTTCTGTGTTAAGTACCTCTCGCAAAAGATCCAGAGTCTGCCTTAGCCTTTCATTGGAAATAGATAATTCCTGAACACCATGAATTACGCCCTGCCAGCTATATATTCCTCCTGCCCCATCCCATACCTGAAATCCTTCATGAGGTGGAGATGTGGAGTCCATGATTGGATGAAGCGCCATACCAAGAAAGAAATAGGCTTTTTCCAAGTTTCCCTCGTAGATGTTCTGATAATACAGATCGAGCTTCTGACTGACATATTGTTGCATTTTCTCCCTGGACTGCTCAACTGTCTCACCAGGTTCCCGCATTGCATGCATATGGCTGTAACCAGGACCCTGGAAAAAAGGTTTATCCGCAAAATTACTTCCAGACATAACATTTTCTATCTGCTGCAAATTAATAATTCTCTCGAAAAATTTTCTAATTATTTTGTTATGGATATATTCAGGCCAAAGACCATCGATATCAGAAAAGTTGATTGGGTTCTGATGAGCATAGGCGAAGCGGTTGAAGCCGATTGATTTTGCCTCATTGAGCGAAAGCTGTGTGCTCGAAAGGGGGTTCTGAAAAGTGAGCCGCGAAGGGCCCTTAAAGTTCAGGCGGGATGCTTTTTCGCGTTGAAACAGAAAAGATTTTGCAAGATCGGCAGAGCGATAGGGATCGGGGGAAAGAAAGAGCGCAAGATGGGCGTCGTAGAGGCGGGCCTTGAAGTTGTAGAGGCCTTCTGCGAAATCGATTTCCTGGTCGGTGTAGCCGTAGCGCCAGGAAGATGAAGAAACGCTACGCAACACTCCGAAAGGCGTGTAGTCGGCAGAAAGAACTTTTGCGCCTTGTTCGTCGCTGACCGCAACCGTGCTGAGCAGGTGATCTTTGTGCAGATAGCGGATTCTCTTCGAGGAAACCGCAGCTAGGCGAAGGTCCTTGGCGAAGACATGGCAGAGAGGTTCGCCGTCTCGGATCTCGAAGTGGGGGCCGATGTATTGGACAAGAAAGGAAGAGGCGCGTTTGACTGCACGGCGATTCAGCCCGTCGTAGAAGAATTCGAGGCTATCCGGGCAGGAAGCAGCGTCCGCCGATTGGCGGCACGAAACTCCCGGCTGTTGAACGTGCGTTGTGCGATTCTGATCGTCGTAGGCGAGGCGTCTTTCGGCGCTTATACCCACGCCGGCAACCGCCGGCGCGCGGGTGACATTTCCGTTTTCGTCGTATTCCAACAATTCCCGTCGGCCATTTGTCTCGATCTCCTGCGGTCCATGAAAGGGGAAGGAATCCCCGTAGGTGTATCGCAACCGCAAAATGTTCGCAGGGTGGACAAAAATCGGTGGGTCGGCGCGTTCCGCGATCAGGCGATGGAGTCTATCATAAGTATAGAAGCGGGTGATACCGGAGAGAGGATTGCGGATGGCGGCGATGTCTCCCCCGGGAGTATAGTCATATTCGAGGTGAAGAAGATTTCCGCCGTTCAGGGGCAGGGAAGAGACCACGCGGATCGACTTGATCACGCCGGATAGCGGGTCGTGGGCCCGGAACGTTTCGGTACCGTTTCCAAAATAAGCATATCCGGCGTTTCCATCCGCGTTGTAGTCCTCAAAGGCTGCGATCTCGTGTCCTGCCTGATCCAACACCCGGTGCAGAAGATTTGTGCCTGGGTGATAGGTGTAGCGGATGCGCAGGAAGTCGAGAGGATAGTCGAGGGCAAGGAGATTTCCCGCAGCGTCGAACTGCCGGGTGGTGGTGTAGCGCCTGGTATCGCCGCGGAAGAGCTTCGTTTCGGAAATCAACCTGCCCATCTCGTCCCAGGCATCAAAGAAGGTCGAAACGTGAGGAGCTGAGATCGACGCAAGCCGCCCGATCCCGTTGGGCACTGCCGCGTTGTCGTACTCGTAGCGGACCGTCTCGCCGGAGGCAAGGGAGCGGCGGGCCGTCAGGCGGTTCAAAGCGTCGTAATCGAGCTGGGTCACCCGTCCGCGCGCGTCGGTTTGGGAAACGAGGTTGCCGTTTTCGTCGTAAGCGTATGTCCAGGTGCCCATGTCGGGATCGCTCACGGAGAGCGGGTTTCCCAGGTTGTCGCGAGCGAAACGGGTCTCCACTCCGGCGGGGTGGACGATGCGGATCACTTCCCCCGCAGCATCGTAGTCGAATTGCGTCACCAGGTCTCCGCGGTCTCCATGTTCGATCAGGCGGACGATGCGGCCCAGATGATCCAGGACCCTGGTGTGCGATGAACCGTCGGGGTCCGATGCGGTGGCTGCGCTTCCCGCATAGCGGTAGTGCGTGGTGACGAACCCGTGATCGCCGTGGGTTTTTCGGACTTCGACCGGGCGATCCCAAGGGTCATAAACGGTTTCCTCGGTGCGGGGGGCCTTCGAGTCCGCAAAGCACGGACCTTTCAGAACCACGACCCTTCCCAAAGCGTCATATTTCCAGCTGCTCTGGATGGCCCGTCCCTTTTCCCCGTAGCGGGTGCTGTGGATCTTCCGCCCCAGCCCGTCGTAATCCTCCTCGACCACCTCGGGCAGGCCCGGTCCGGAATAAAGACTCGTACGCACACGATAGGGGAGGGGAGCCTGGCGGTAGGAGAGTGTTGTCCGGCCACCGTCCGGATAGTCGGCACGAACGAGACGGCCTGCCGCATCGTAGGTGTACAGAGTACGGTTTCCGTTTTCGTCTTCCACGATGGATGCCTTGCCGATGCGGTAGTCGAAACGCGGGATTTTCCAGACATGCTCCGTATCGTTCGTTTTCGGTAGCAGGATCCGCATCGGAAAGGAGGCTGTCGGCGCATCGTACTCATAGCGGGTCGGGTTCCCCCGGCCGTCGATTTTTTCGACCACGTTGCCGAAGGGATCGTAGCTCAGGCGCTCCTCAGGGGAGATCCCGCTTTCGTTGATTCGCTCCTTCAGGATCAGATTCCCTCGGGTATCGTAGGCATAGCGGGTCTGGCGGAGGGGCAACCGGTTGGCACCGCTCAGCGCCTCACGCTCCACTTTCCAATTCCAGAGCCCGAGGTTGCGATGGGTGTAGGTCGTGATCGTTTCCTCCGCCCCCGTGCCGGAGCGGCGCAATTCCATTAAGCCTCCGTGCAAGCGGCTGTGATCGTAGTCGGTGCGGGAAACGACGGTCGGATTGAAAAACTGCTCCTCTCTTTTTGCTGCGAGGCGGACGAACCGCGCGTCGCCGAACAGGGGTTCGGCAAGCCAGGCGAAGGTGGTGCGGGAAAGAAGCGCCGCGGAGGGCCCGCGCTTCAGGACGTGCATCTCCTTTCCGGCGAGGTATTCATCCTGATGATACTCGGCCTCTGAGAAACTCCCATCGGGCCGATACTCCTCCACGCGGGCGAAGCCGCGGAACTCCGCTTGTTCCCGGTCGTACCAGCCGCCGGAAAACTCGTATTCGTGGACAGAGGAATTTCCGTTGCCGTCCCTGGTTTCGATGGCGGCGATCGTCTCCACCGGAAAGGGAAGATAACGGTTATCGGCCTCGCTCGAGGGGCGGTAGCGAAAACGGCTCGTGCCGCCGAATCCGTTTTCCACGCCGGACAGCAGATCCGGGACCTCCGGTTCGCCGAGCAGGGTCGTCAAGCCGCCGTAAGAATCGCGCAACGTGAGGTCCGCTCCGCCCGCCCCGTCCATGTTGGATGCGGCAAGAAAGCCTTTGAGGGGGGATCCGCCGGGCAAAGAGGAGTTCACGGCCGGAAGGAAACGCCCCCCGTGGGTTGCCAGGTGGCAGCGCACGAAATCCGCGTTGAAGGCGTCGAGCAGGATGTCGGCTCGGCCGTCGCCGTTCACATCGGCCACCCGGATCCTTCCGGCGTCGATCGACGGTCCGCCGAGATCGGTTTCGATACCAGGCGCAAATGAACCGGTGCCCTGGGAATAATGCACGCTCACCCGAGAGGAGAGCGGATGCACCTTGAGCAAATCCGAAAGCCCATCGCCGTTGAAATCCCCCACCAGAAGCGATCCGGGGTTGTTTGGGCCGTTGCGCAGATCGGTCATGATTCCGGGGCCGAAAGTTCCGTCTCCTTGCGACAGATGTACGGTGACCAGAGATGAACTCCCCGTACGCACGAGATCCTCGCGGCGGTCGCCGTCGGCATCCACGAGAAAAACTCGTCCGGTGTCGAGAACGGCGCGCAGGTCGCTTGCCACTCCGGAATCGAAACGCCCCGAATCGAGCAGGCGGTGGACGGTCACAATCCCTGAGCGGGTTGTCAGCCGTACGAGCTCGAGCCGGCCGTCCTGGCCGACGAGATCGCCCACAAGAATTCTTCCGGGGTCGTTGGCCCCGCCGAACGCCGATCGCACGCCCCGGGCGAAGGTTCCGTTTCCCGTGCCGCGGTGGAAAAAAACCGCGCCGTCCAACCCCCTTGACTGCACCTTGAGAATGTCGGCCAGGCCGTCGCCGTCGAAGTCGGCGACATGAAGGAAGCCTGCGGTGTTTGCATCCCCTTCCAGTTGCGTCCGGACTTTGCCCCGGAAGCCTCCGGCGCCGTCGGAGAGATATACCTGGACATAGGGGACGAACCCCCGCGCATCGAACTTGAAGAGATCGGGATAGCCGTCTCCGTCGGCGGCACCGAAAAAGACAAAGCCGGCGGCGTTGGATCCCTCGGTGGCGCTTTTCGCGGAGACGCGAAATGTGCCGTCCCCGCCCTCCTGGTAAAAAAAGCGTACCGGCGGGAGCGGCTCGGCGCGGATCTCCTTGAGCCGGGATCGTCCCGAGCGGCCGGTTTCATAGAGAAACTGGAACAAGCGGGCCGGCTGGCCGGCAGCCGTCGTGCGCACCGCCTCGAGCCTTCTGGCGGTCACGACCGGGGTGCGGCTCTCATAGGATTCGATCGTGTCGGGACGAGCGCCGTAAAGAAATTCCACGCGATGGGCCGGGCCGAGACGGGCGTGGCCGGTGTAGAGGATCTCGGCGGGATAAACCTGGCCCGTATGCCGGTTGTAGCGAATCCGATACCAGTTGCCGTTTGCGTCCTCGACCTTTTCCAGAAACCAGACCAGAACGCCGAATTCGTTTTCCATGCGCGCTTCGGCGCTGCGGCCGAAATGATAAATTCGGCCCTCGCGATCCGTTGCTTCCCATCCCTGCCGCTCGGCGAGGAAGCGGTACTTACGAAACGCCCCCTCCCGTTTCGCTCCATAAAATCCGCGTCCCCAGTCGGTTCGGGGGACGAGTTCCTCGGCGTCGTGTTCGAATCGTTCTCCACGGTAATCGAGGCCGTCTTTGGTCTGGCGACGGATCGCCCCGAGCGTGAGCTGCCAGCCCACGCCGAGGATCCCGTTTCCTGAACCGCTGCGATAGGTGAGGCCGAGCTCGGGGGCCATCGCCCTTCTTCCCGGCGGAACGGGAATGGGAAATCTCAAGACCAGTGCACCGCTGTTGGCGAAAGGGGCCGGCTGCATCTGGGGCAGCGGCGGATTGATCGTATCCGGGGGGAGAATGGCCGGGTCGTAGGGGGGGTCCTCGAGGGCATGCAGGCAGACGGGGATCGCCCAGAAAACAAAAACCCACAGAACGATTGCGATCGCCCGGGCGGGGCGGATTTTTCTCTGTTTCATGGCTCGAGCACGATCTGCTTGAAAACGATTCGGCCGAAGGAGTCGTATTCGAAAAGGTTCGCCGCCGATACGGGAGCCTCGCCGCGGTTGGCGGGATGGGTCCCGATGCGGTACTCTTGAAGATTCGTAAAACCGTCACCGTCGCTGTCCTGATCGGCCCTCTCCTGTAAGTGTCCGAACGTTTGATATTCCCAGGCATCGGGAAGCCCGTCGGCGTCGGCGTCGGCTTCAGGGGACAGGGCGATGGTCAACCGCGCCGCGGGCATGTCCTCCAGGTGAGAGCCGGCCGAGGGGTTCTGGGCGACCACCTGCCCGTCCGGGATCTGCGAACTCGGGAAAATGGAAATGGCCTCGAGGGCGATGCCGGATGCTTCCAGCAGGGCACGCGCCTCTGGGAGCGGAAGACCGGTTACCTCGGGCATCTTCAGACCGGACTCTTCAGCCATGATGACGATGTGTTGGGGAAGGCTTTCCTCTCCCTCTACCGATCTGCGGAGTTCCACCGTGTAAACACCGGGCGTGTCCGGTTGGATGGTGGCCTCTTCCGCCGTGGGATCGACGATCTCGGCTGAGCTTCGATCCGGCCGCGCGATCAGCCGCCACCTATAAGAGACGCTGCCGGGGTCGACCTCTGTTGCCTCCGGCCGGCCTTGGAGAACGACCGGTTGGCCGGTCACCGCCCGGTGGTCTTCTCCAGGCCGAGCGATGACCCGGGAGCGCCGAAGACGGACAGTACTGTTATCTCCTGCGGATTGTCTTTGAGAGACTTCATGAACGGATCGGTCCCGCAGTGTCGGAGGGGGAGCGGCAAAAGGGGCGATCTGACTCGTCAGCCCCGCTCCATTAGGCCCGGAAGGCATCGCCGACAGGGCGGAAGCGGTGGGTATCCCGCCGCGAGCCGGCGCTGCATGCATGGCCGGGTGGGCTTGCGCTTCAAACGCGGCAGAGAGCTTGGCTTCAGGAGCAAGACTTTTCCCTAATGATGAAAGCCCCCCGCCCGGGGCCTGAGGTTCCCATCGAGGTGCATGCCCGACGGCAGAGGGGGCCTCAGCGTGGCGATGAGAAGAGGATTCGGGGGATGGCGGGGTGTCGGGCGGGGGACCATGGAAAACGGCGTGAAAAGCAAGCGCTAGAAACGAAAGCGCCACCGAAAAGGACAAAAGGAAAAGAAAGGAATTTTTCTTCTCCTCCACGGCCCGCCCCGGTGAAAGACAGCAGGCCCCCTATCAAAGGAGAATCGTGGCGGTCAACGGGAAAAATTCACCGTTGACGTCATTTGACTCCATTTGACGCTAATTGACGTATTTTTACAGTCCGGCGGAATGCTAGTCGAAGCTTTTCCCCCGCCCGGGAATTCTTTCGCGCTGCGGCATGCTCCCCGCGGGTTCGGCCGCGGAGAAGGGCGTTCGTACCGGACCGGGAGGACGCGGCTCGACACGGCGGCTTTCTCCGATGGATGAAGCCGCAGGCGCCTGTGCGACGGCACGGCCTTCCTGCCGCTGCAGATAGCGTCTGGGATCATGGCTACCCGCCGGGGCGGTCACTTCCGGGGATCGCCGCGGGGATGGCCTCAGGCCGTTTCGCATGCGGGCGGCCGGAACCTCGAGTCTTGGCTCCGATCCGCGTCGCATAAACGGCGCCGCAGGATGGAGGGGTTGCCGCCCTGCCTCGGTGATGAGGGTGCGGATCTCTTTTCTCTCCTCGAAAACCTGCGTTGGCCCTCGGGCTTCGCTGCGATTCCGCGGCGGGGAATTCCACGCTGGCGATACTCCCGAAAATGGAGCGGCTTCCGGACGGGTTCGGAGGGTTTTCGACTCGCTTGGCGGGGCCGGTCCGCGAGACGGTGCGGGTTCCGAGGTGTGGAGGGGATCGCGGCCGGCCTCGGTGATCGGGGTTCGGACCTCTTGGCCCGGCTCGAAACTCCGCGGCGGCCTGCGGATTTCGCTTTCCTTCAAAGCAGGGCCCTCCGCACGACGGTCGGTTGCGAATCGGCTCCCGTCTTGGGGAAGGCCTATTTCTCTCGGCGGCCGGGAGGTACCCCTTGCGTGTTCCCGCAGCGCAGGGTTCCCAGGGCCGGCGAAACGATCGCGCTCCCGATGGCCCCGGGGGAAGTGATCCTCGCGCGCCTTGACCACTGCCCGGTGGATGTGGGCGTGCTCGAAAGAACGCAGGTGGTGAACGTGAACGACCGTGTTTTTATGGATCACTACGTGGTTTACCACTCGGGGTCCCCCCCAGCCGCCCCACCAAGGTCGCCGGAATGCGGCATGCCCCCACCAGGGAATGCACGGCTCTCCCCAGCCGAGGGCCACCCAGGCCTGCGGCGGACCGCTGAGACTGAAAAGGATGCTTCCGGAAGAGGAAGAAGTGAAAACGACCAGGGCGGGTGCGTAAACGGGCCGCACGATGACCGGACCGGGCGCCCAGCTCCAGCGGCCATGAACCCGCACCCAGCGCCCGTAATGGAAGGGCGCCCACCCCCAGGGTTGGGTATCGACCCAGGTCCAGCCGTAATCGGGGTCGAGGATCCAGAAACCGGTGCTGTAGGGGACCCAACCGGCAGGGACGTCATGAGGCGTCCAGACCGGGCCGTACTCGGGAACCCGGCTCCAGGTCCCATGCCGATCGAGCTCTCGGGTCCCGTAAAGATCCGGCGGAATATAGCGTTCGCTTTCGCTCTGCACGAGGTAATCGGTGCGGGCGATGTTCCAGTGGTCCCAGGAGTCTTCCGCCGCCGCCGGCCTCAAAGAAAAGGCTTCCGGTCGCTCCGGGTCCACCGTGCATTCCTCGCCGGCGGAGACTTCAACCCGCCCACCGTCGGTGAGCGATAACACCGCGTGGCCTTGACGGTGCACCCGGATGACGCTTTTCCCGGATGCCGTGTTCAACCGGTAATACCCTGCGCGATGGATCGCCGCGACAAAGCCGTCCGTTCGGATTTCAAGAGCGGTTGTCAACGGATCGCGACGGATATCCAAAGCGAAATCGCCCTGTTGGAGATCGAAACGCAGGCGCTCCCGCTCCCGTTGCTCCAGCTCGAGACGGGTGCTCGACCAGCCGCGGGCAAAGGCCTTGGGGCCGAACTGAATTTCAAATGACCCCCGTGGGCCGGTGCGGAGGAGATCCCGGGGAGCAAGCGGAAGGTTCACCACGGCCTCTCGTATCCCATCGCTTCCCACACGCTCGAAGTAGACCTCTCCGTCCAGCCAAGAGAGGCGCGGCGGCACCGGCCCGGGATCGTCCTCTTCCGCCGCTTCAGCCGGCTGGGCGAGAACGGGCGTGGTCATCAGGAGGAAGCCAAATGAAATCAAAAAGGATAGGGTGATGCGATAGGGCATGGCGCTCTCCCGCAAAGCTCGGTCGATTCAAGTGCCATTTTCGATTTGGTTAGACGGGAGAGGACGGAAAAGAGGTTACAGGGAATCCTCGGTGGGGTCGACGAAATAGCCGTATTCTTTTGCGTTCACATTGTGTCGCTTCTCCCAGCCGATGGTGGAGGAGGCTGTGGGCCCGTAATCGTGTCCCGGCCAGACTACGGTGTTGTCCGGAAGGGTCATCAGGCGTCGGATCGAGGCGGCAAGCGTGGGCCGATGTCCGCCGGGCAGATCGGTCCGGCCGCTGTCGCCGACAAAAAGGGTATCGCCGGTGAAGAGGTTTCCTTCGGCGTAAAGACAGATCCCCCCGGGCGTGTGCCCGGGGGTGTGAATCACGCGAAAAAGAAGTTTCCCCACCCGAAGTTCATCGTCGCCGTGAAAAAGCCGGTCGGCCGGGATGTGGGGGGATGCATCCGCGGCGTGAATGAAAATCGGAGCCCCCGTCCGACTTTTCAACGCAGCGCACCCCGCGCTGTGGTCGGGGTGCCCGTGGGTGGCCACGATCGCGGTGATTTTAAGTCCGTTCGCCTCCGCCTCGGCGAGCAGCCGCTCGACCTCCATCCCGGGGTCGATCGCCACCGCCTCGCCCGTCGCCGCGCAGCCGACGATATAGGAAAAGTTCGCCATTTCGCCGGTTTCGATCTGACGGATGATCATCGGGCCCCCTTTTCATTTTCACGTTCATCCCGCTTTGCACCCCGAAGCTCTAAACTCGGCCTTCCGATCCGTCAACCCCAGGGGCCCTTCGTTGCAGAAAGCGGTTGATGTCCGTCGCGATCGATCGTAGTCTTGATCATCATTCGGGCCTCCCCTCCGGTCCGGGAAAGGGATGCACGCCATAGATCATGGGTCTTCTCCGGCTTCTGCTCCATGACCCGTTCACCTTCGCCCTGCTGGCGGTTCCGCTGCTCTATTCGATCATCCTGCACGAGCTCGCTCACGGCTGGGTCGCCCTGCGTATGGGAGACCCCACGGCGAAACTTCAAGGGCGGCTCAGCCTCAATCCCTTGCGCCACCTGGACCCGATCGGAACCCTCATGCTCTTCGTTTTCGGGTTCGGCTGGGCCAAGCCGGTTCCGGTGAGCGTCGCCAACCTGAGGCCCCTCCGGCGGGGATTCATCCTGGTTTCCGCGGCCGGGATCGCCGCCAACATGGCGGTCGCCTTCATCGCCCTTTTTCTGCAGCGTTGGCTTGCGCCGGGAGGCACAGGGGTCGCAGCGGCGTTTCTTTACATTCTGGCGCATGTGAATCTTATGCTCGCCGCGTTCAACCTGATCCCGATTCCTCCGCTCGACGGATCGAAGATCCTGATCGGACTTTCTTCAGGACCTTTGCAGCACTTTCTTCTCCGTTTCGAGCGCTACGGGTTTTTCATCGTGCTGGCCCTGCTGGCCTTCGGCCTGCTCGACCCGCTGATCCGGCTCTTGCGCTCTTGGCTTCTCGCGCTGATCGGGCTGCTTCTGCCCTGAGGCCGAAGGCCCGGCCACAGGCTTTTTACGAGCTACCCGCCGGAAGGGATCCGCGACCCGGCGGAAAGCTTTCGCCGGTAGCCGCCATGCGCCTAAAGCATCTCTTTTCTCCGGTACGCCTGGGGCCCCTGGAGGTCCGCAACCGTTTGGTCATGCCCCCGATGAGCGTGAATTTCGGGGTGGACGAGCGGGGCTTCATCACCGAGCGGCATATCGCCTACCTTGCGGCCCGCGCGCGCGGCGGGACAGGTTTGATCTTCGTCGGCGGCGGTGCGGTGCACCCGGACGGTCTCGATCTGCCACGGATGCCCCCTGTATGGGACGACCGCTTCATCCCTGCGCTGAGCAGGCTTGCCGATGAAATCCGGCGTCTCGGAGCCCGCATCGGCCTTCAACTCCTCCACGGGGGCAGGCAGGCCTATCACGACCGACGGGTCGCCCCTTCGCCGCTTCCGGCGCTCGCCGTCGTGAAGGGCGTGCCGCGCGAGCTGGGGCGCGAAGAAATCCGTGAGCTCGTCCGCTGTCATGCCGAGGCGGCCCGCCGGGCGAAAGAGGCCGGCTTCGATTGTGTCGAGATTCACGCCGCCCACGGCTACCTGATCAGCGAGTTTCTCGCCCCGAACGCAAACCGCCGCACCGATGAATACGGGGGGACCTTCGAAAACCGTATCCGTTTTCTCCTCGAGATTCTCCGCGCGATCAAGGCGCGCTGCGGTGGTTTTCCCGTCGGGGTGCGTTTCAACGGCGAAGACTATGTCCCCGGCGGATGGAGCCTGCCCGAGGCGCTGCGCCTTGCGCCGCGGCTCGAGGAGGCCGGTGCCGACTGGCTCCATGTTTCCGCGGGCGTTTACGGCTCCATGCCGGTGACCATTCCCTCGATGTACGAGCCCTTCGGTCTTTTCGTGCATCTGGCCGAGGCGGTGAAAAAAACGGTTCGCATCCCGGTGATCGCCGTCGGCCGCATCAAGGATCCGCTGTTCGCCGAGCGCATCCTCGCCGAGGGGCGGGCCGATCTGGTCGCCATGGGGCGGGCCCACCTCGTGGACCCGGAGCTCGCCCGTAAGGCCCTCACGGACCGGCTCGACGAAATCCGCCCCTGCATCGGCTGTTGCCGGGGATGTATCGAAAGCGTTCTGGCCCTCGAGGAGGCGACCTGCGTGGTGAATCCCGAACTCGGCCGGGAGTCCATTCTTGAGAAGGCGCCGCAGCGGGCGGCGGCTTCGAAGGCGGTGCTGGTGGTGGGGGCCGGTCCCGCAGGACTTACCTGCGCGCGGGTGCTCGCCCGACGCGGCCATCGCGTGATCGTCGTGGATCGACGCGACCGACCCGGAGGGACCCTCATCGAGGCGAGCCGCCCGCCGGGAAGGGGTGAGCTCCGCGATATGATCGTAAGCCTCATCTCCGAGCTCGAGCGGCTTGGAGTCGAAATCCGCCTGCGCACTTCGGTGAACGAAACTCTGCTGCGGGAACTCTCCCCGGACGAGGTGGTTTTGGCGACGGGGGCAAACCCGCGGATTCCGGAGATTCCCGGCTTGTTCGACTCGGGGCTCGAGCTTTCGACCGTCCTTGATGTCCTGCGCGGCGAGGCGGTGCCGGGAGCGCGTGTGGCCGTGCTCGGCTCCGACCAGGCGGCGATGGTCACAGCTGATTTCCTCGCCTCCGAGGGTCGTGAAGTCACCGTCCTGGGCGGGGCACGGTTCGCCCCGGAACTTGCCCCGAACGACCGCACCTCGCTTCGCCGCCGCCTCCGGGAGGCAGGGGTGAAGCTTTACCGGAATGCCGTGATCCGCGGCTTCCCGCCGGAAGGGATCCTCTTCGAATACGAGGGCGGCTCCGGACTTCTGGAGGGCTTCCGCGATCTGATTCTCTCCCAGGGCTTTCGGCCCGACAGGGAATTGACCGGCCTGTTGAACCGCCTTGGACTGTCCTACCATCTGCTCGGGGACGCCAAAGAGCCCCGCACCCTGCTTGAGATCACCGCCGAAGCCGATGAGCTGGGCCGCGCCCTTTAGATCGGTCCCTTCAAGAGCGTCTGGAAACGGCCGATATAGATTGGGAAAAGAAGCGGCCCCCAGGCGGTGAAACACGTGACAGCAACGGAGACCATCTCCCCACCTGACGACAGGGCCTCGGAGGGCGCCTCCTTCCGAGGGCTCGAAGCCGGGGATCTGCAGGATCTTCCGGGTTCGGAAACCGCAGCCGGAGAGCAGCAAGGAAATCCTGACCATGAGCCTCCGGAGGTGAGCCGCGGTGATGTTGCCGTTGTCGGTGAAGGGGAGACGTCTGCAGCCGAAGCGGCGCCGGAGGCATCGAATGCCTCCGAGGCCGTGAGCGCGAAGCGACAGGAGCCTGGCGTCGGAGTCCCGCCGGGACGCCGTCGAGTTCGGAAAAGGGTTCTTCTGGCCCTCCTCCCGGCCGCCTTGCTGTTGTTTCTCGGTGCAGCAGGCTACCATCGCTGTTCCCGCCATATGCCGGCGGAGGCCGAATCCGTCATCTCCACGGAGGAGACGACCGTTTCGCTGTCGCGCGCGGCGGATTCCGAGGAGTCGCCCTCCGAGCGGGAAAACGCGGCCTCGGTTTTCGGGCTCGAGTCCCGGCTGCGGCGAATCGACGCTTTGCGTTTCCGTCTCGAGGCCAAGCGCATCGAACTCGAGCGGCTGCAGGCCGATTACTCCTTCGGGGTGATGGAGCTCGAGGAGGAGATTCTGCCGCTTCTTCGAGAGGAAGGCGGTACGGCCCTGGAGCGCAAGTTGAGGGAGCGCGCGATCGAGCTTCTGCTTCTGGACATTCAGCGCCGTCTGGCTTATCGGGACAGCCTTTCCGGTGCGCTTGTGGCCGTGGAACAGGCATCCGGAGAGCTTCTGTTTCTCAAACGGCGCTCCCTTCTCGAGCGGACCCTGGAGGATCTCTTCTCCGCCATCGACATCCCCGCGCGTTTTCCGCAGATCGACCGTGTCCTCGACGCCACCGAGCAGCTGCTTGCCCGCCCTCCGGCCGACGAGCCTCTGCGCCGCATGCCTCCGCTCGAGCCGATCCGCAAAAGCCTCCTAGAAAAGGCGAAATCCGCGGATTTCTCGCCCGAGCGGAAACGGGACCTGTCGATTACGGCCGAAATCTGCGCCGGTGACCTCGCGCGTGCAGGCGAGCTTTCAACCCTCACGCTGCGGGCGGCCAGGTGCCTGGCGGAGTCACCCGCCTTGGATCTCTTTCTTCCCGGAGTGCGAAGCATGCGGCCGGAGGCTGCGGCCAAGCTCGCCGAGTGGCCGGGCGAATGGCTCTGTCTGAACGGCCTGCGCGTTCTCCCGCCGGAGGTCGCGAAAGCCTTGGCCGGCTGGAAAGGCCGGAGGCTTTCGTTGAACGGCCTCCTCGATCTGCGCGAGGACGCCGCGCGGGAGCTGATCTCTTGGTCGGGAGAGGAGATCGAGCTCATGGGACTTCGAGGCGTGGCCTCCCGCGAGCTCCTTTTCTCCTGGGAAGCGAGCGGCAAAACGCTTCACGTCCCCGTTGCGATCCGCGCCGCGCTTCCTTCGGGCGGAAATCCGCCGGCAGGGGAAACCACGGCGACTAAACCGGCGGGAGGGTAGGGCGCATGCACCGCGTGGGGAGCATAACGGCTGCGATCCTGGTCCTCGGCGGGCTCTTGGCGGTCGGCTCGGCTTTTTCCACCCCGGCCGTCGCGGGAGATCACGCCGAGGCGATTCTCACCCAAGCCATGCGGGAAGTCGAATCGGTGGAAGAGCTCGTGCGGTTCAGGGAGCGGGTCGTCGTGGACAAAAAGAGGGAGATTCAGCGCCTCTGCGCCGACTGGGGGATCAACTCTTCGCACCCTCCGGGGAGGGGAGCGCAAACGCCGGGGGGCGGAGCGATCGGGGTTCGCGGGAAGTGGGAACTTCAGCTTTCCCGGGAGGCCGCCGGCTATCTTGAGGCCATGGACGAGCGGATCGCCGCCCTTCGGGGCGCGCGGATCGCGCTGGATTTCCATCGCCGGCGTCTGCGCGATGAGCTGCTGCGCGCCCGGGCGCTGCAAAGGGCGGAACTCGACGGGATTCTCTCCTCGCTCTCGGCCGATCTCGAAAGCTTCCGCAAGCTGGCCGCGGCGCCGCTTCCTCTTCCCCCTGCCGAAAAGCCCTCCTCCTGACCTTTGCGCCCGCGCGGCCCGAGCCGCGGCCCTTCTCAAATCAGGCGCTGTTCCTGCAGCGTCTCCATCGCCCGCTGGCCGATGGTCGTTGCCCCGCTGATCGCCTGAACGATGTGCCAGCCCGCCTCGGCCGGAACGCCGGAGTTCATCATCACGAGCGCCGTATTGAGGCTTTTTTCGATCGTCGTCCAGGAGACGGAAGGAACGATCCGCCGGGCAAGCTGAATTTCGTTTGCGATCATGCCGATCAGGGGACGGAGAAAGCGCTCCAGCCCGTGCTTTTCATGCTCTGAAAGCCCCTGGTAGACTTCCAGCAGCTGGGACACCATGAGCAGGCCGGCCTTGGCCTTTTCGCTCTGCGAAAAGGCGAGTATCGCTTCCCGCGTTTCCATCGATTTGTTCACTCCCGGAAGGTTTCCTCTTCCGAAGAAGAGGGAGCCCCAGATCGCTCAGGAGCGGTTGATCATCGCAGCGACGTAGCCCGCCCCGAAGCCGTTGTCGATGTTGACCACGGCCACGTTGGCACTGCAGCTGTTCAGCATGGCGAAGAGGGCCGTGAGGCCGCCCAAGCTTGCGCCGTAGCCGACGCTGGTCGGGACCGCAATCACCGGGCGGCCGACGAGGCCGCCGACAACGCTGGGCAGCGCGCCTTCCATCCCCGCCACGACGATGAGGACCGAGGCGCGCTCGATCGCCTCGCGGTGGCGAAAGAGGCGATGGATCCCGGCCACGCCGACGTCGACCACTTTTTCGACGTGGTTGCCCATCGTGCGGGCGGTGTGAAAGGCTTCCAGGGCGACGGGCAGATCCGAAGTCCCCGCGGCCAGGACCAGAATGGTGCCGCGTCCCCGGACAGGAAGAGGCGGGTTCTCCCACACCAGCATACGCGCCTCCTCGTGGTAGACCGCCTGGGGAAAGCGCTCGAGCAACGGACGGGCTTTCGTGGAATCGAGCCGGGTGACGAGGATCACCGGTTCCCGGTCGGCGATGCGTTCGAAAATTCCCAAGATCTGCTCTGCACGTTTTCCCTCCCCGAAGATGACCTCCGGGAAGCCATGGCGGGCGCTGCGGTGGTGGTCGATGTGGGCGTACCCGAGATCTTCGCAGGCAAGAAGGCGCAGACGCTCCAGAGCCGATTCCGGGGGTATCCGTCCTTCGGCGACTTCCTGCAGGATTTCCCTGATCTTCGCGTCGTTCATGGCGTCCGTCGGCTGATCGTCCCGCCCGCGTTTGCGGCGGATCGGGACGGCTTGGGTCTCAATCGAGGGGTTTTTCCTGAATGTCGCCCGTCAGGGGAGGAAGGCCCGGGGGGGTCGTTCGGGATCGCGAGCCGAAGGCGCGCTCGAGCTGCTCAATCCGCCTCTGTAGGGCGGAGAGGCTTTTTTCCAGCCGGCCGACCTCCTGTTCGAGTGCGAGTTGATAGAGGCGTTTGGTCTTGAGGTTTTCGAGTTCGAGGGTTTCGCGGTCGAGTTTCCGGCCCTTCAAATCGGCGAGCTCGGCCTTGATCTTTTCCAGATCCGCCTTCGAGCGTTCCACATAAGCGGCGACTCCGGTCAGGTCTTTGGCCAGCCGGTTTTCCAGATTGCGCAAGCGCTCGGAGACCTCTTGGAGTTCCTCACGCAGCGAGCGGGCCGCGCCGAGCTCCTCGCGAAAAGGCGAAAGAGCCTTGATCTCGGCCCCTTGCGACTGCAGATCCTTGCGCAGGGTTTCGAGCCCGCTCTCGATCCGCGAAACGGCCTCGAGGAGTTCTTTTTTGTCGGCCTTGGCGGTTTCGATTTTTTCGGCTTCGGATACCGCCTTGCGGACCGCTTCCTGCAGGAGCGGCAGTTCACGGGCGAGGACGTTTCGCTGCTCGGCGAGAGACTGCTCCACTGCGGAAATCCGCTCCTCGGCCTGTGCCCGCATCTGCTCCAGTTCGGTGGAGAGGCGCTCGAGCGGATTTCCGCCGGTCGCCCCCGGCCGCGGAAAGCGCTCGCTCAAGTCCTGCCAGGCGGCGAAGAAGGCGATCGCCAGAAGAAGCGGCAGAAGAATCGTGAGCAGGCTCACCCGCCGCTCGAGGCGGCCGATGCGCCGCTCGCGCTGTTCTTCGAGCGCGAAATCGGCCCCTTCCTCGTCTTCATGCAGGTCGAAACGGAAACGATCGCTTTCGCTCATCGGACCGGAGTCACTCCCACTCGATCGTGCTGGGCGGCTTGGAGCTGATGTCGTAGACGACCCGGTTCACCCCGCGCACCTCGTTGATGATGCGGTTGGAGACACGGGCGAGAAACGAATGCGGCAGGCGGGCCCAATCGGCCGTCATGGCATCCCGGCTGGTCACCGCGCGGATCGCGGCGATCGATTCGTAGGTGCGGGCGTCGCCCATCACGCCGACCGTTTTCATGGGAAGCAGCACGGCAAACGATTGCCACAGGCGCCGGTACCAGCCCGCGGCCTTGATTTCCTCGAGCAGAATCCGGTCGACGGCGCGCAGGATCTCGAGGCGTCGCGGGGTGATCTCGCCGATGACGCGGATC
>CAZQUP010000029.1:0-30162 GCA_964596545.1 uncultured Desulfatibacillum sp.
GGGGCCGGCCTCTTCCTCGTCGGCTTCCCCCAGCATCGCCCGGGTCAGGCGGACCTGACGCAGCAGAACCGCCTCGCGCTCCGTCTCCGCCTGCGGCAGGGGAAAGGACCGCCCCAGGCGGATGCGTCCTTCCTGCACGAGGTAGAGGACGGCGAAGCGGCTTTCGGCCTGGAGGTGGAAAAAGCGCGGCGGCAGTTCTCCGGATTGCGCCGCCCAGAGGGCAAGCGCCAAGCCGCTCAGCGTGAGGCAGGCGGGCTCGAGCCCCACGGCGGCGAGTGCGCCGGTAACCGCCTCGAGTCGCCTTTTTTCGATCGCCGCCGCCAGGACCCGGGTTTTTCCCGCTTCGGCGGCGGGGCCGATCGGGGCGAAGGAAAAGGCGAGGGCCTCGGCCGGAAGCGGCAGATCGGGCTCGAGCTCGTAGGGCAAGACCAGGCGGATCTTCTTGGGGCTGGAAAAGGGGACGGCGAGCGTGCGCAGGAAGAACCAATCGGCCGGAAGGGAAACCGCGCAATCGGCCTCGCGCGCGGAGGGCAAGGAAAGCACCTCCTCGAGGGCGGCCCGAAGGGCGCCCTCCTCCCCTGTCCCGCCCTCAAGGGGGACGCTGCAGGCGCCCCGCAGATGCGTCTCCCGCAGGCCGCTTTTGACGAGGACCGCTTCGAGGCCGGTTTCCTGCAGATCGATTCCCAGAACGTTGCGGCTCATGGTCTTGCCGGGGTCATTCCACCTGCCAGCTCAAGACCCGACAGGTCCAACGGCCCGTCTTCGGGGCCTGGGTGCGCTCCAGCACGGCCGTGATCGTGGTTGCGGTCTCGTGCTTCCGTGCCGTGGCCTGGACCCGGAAAAGGTCGCTGGTCAGCGTGATCAGCCGGGGGTCGAGCTTGAGGTCGGCAAGGCCCGGAAGACGATTCAACCAATCCGCCTGCCGGAAGTCAATCGTTTGTTTGCCCGCGGCGAGCTCGCGGCGGATTTCGTCGACGAGTTTCACCAGATCCTGGTTCTCCGCCGGAAGCAGCGCGAAGATCACCGGCGGCGCGGCGGTCGTGATGTTGATGCGGCCGGGAAAACGGAAGCCGCTGCCCTCTCCCGGGGCCAGGCCGTGCACGGTGAGATAGCGGGAAATCCCGGGCAGCTCGGGGGTGCCGGAGTAGATCGCCGGCGTGATCCCCTTGACGCGCAACAGTTCCGCCAGATCGGTGAGCGGGCCGTTCGCCGCGGGGTAGGGCGGTTTTTTCGCGAGATAGTAGGCGCTCTCGGCCCCGCTCAGCCCGGTGATCGCCTCGTCGTCGCCGCGGTCGAGCCAGTCCTTGAGCGAGTTGAGGATGGCCTCGGGTTCGCTGTCGCCGCGGAAGTCCATCACTCCCCGGCCGTGGTCGACAAAATATTGCAGGAAGCGCTCCCAGAGGCTGCGCTGCGCCTCGTTGAACTGCCGCCCCTCGGGGTAATCGACGAGGGCGTTGACCTGGATCCGGCCGAGCTCGTCCTCGATCACGAGCGCCAGCTCTCCTTCCTCGAAGGGGAACTCCTCGAGCACGGCGGCGACCGCGGCGGGGTCGGCCCAGTCGTCGAGGGGGGTGTCGGTATCGGTGTCCAGCTTGTCCTTGGCCAGGATCGCCATGGCGATCTGGATGCCCGCGGCCGCCATTTCGGTGAGCCCGATGCGGTCGCGCGAGGCCGCGCTCCCGATGAGGTCGCCCCGCGCGCGGCGGTTGAACTCGAGCGCGCCGGCGACCAGGAGCACGGTCACCGCAAGGGTGACCACCAGCGCCACACCGCGGCGGGAGCCGAGCAGAACTCCGGAGGCGAGGTTCTTCATCCGCCGGCGGGCCTCCGCACCCGCGGGAGGGCGACCGTGGTCGTAAAGGGGAGCACCTCCGCCCCGAGTCCGAGTTCGAGCTTCACGGTGACCCGCTGGGGGGTAGCGAAGCGGAAGCGCTCCGATTCCGAATCCCAGGAGTCGAAAGCGCGGCCCTCCGTATCCACGTACTCGAACGCCAGAGATTTGACGGCCTCGCAGAGCACGGGGTCGGCCGGCCGCTCTTCGAAAGCCGGAAAAGGAAACCGGTTCTCAGCGCGCTTGATCCTCAAGCCGCTCCCGTCGGGCGCCGGTCGAAGGTAGTAGACGATTTCGGCCACACCTTCCGCCTGCTCTCCCTCGAGGGGGAGGTGGGCACGGCTCGCAAATCTCAATTTAGCAATTCGTGTGCCACCCTCGAAATCAACCGTGCCGTGAAAGCGGAAAGGCTCCGGCGGCTGGTCGAGCGCGGCGGGCGGCCGGTAGAGGGGGGATTCGAGGATGACCGTGTTTTCGAGATCGCGGCTGATGCGCAAGAGCGCCGCGCGGGCGGCATCGAAGCGGGCGGCGGCCTCTTCCGACGCCTCGGCGTTGAAGAAGGCCAGGCGCAAGGAGGAGAGCACGGTCGTCAAGACTACGGCGAGGATGGCGAGTGTCACCAGGATTTCGAGCAGCGTGAACCCCCGGCCGCGCAGGCGGGCGGCCTTCGGCCGGGGGGGGAAGGGCGCGACGAAGAAGGACCGCAGGGTCATCAAGGGCCTACTCCCGCAAAAAGCGGTAGGTGCGGAAGCCGTAGCTGAGCCGCTCGCCCTCCAGACTGACCCGGACCTCGATCCGTCGCAGGTCGGAAGAGATCTCCGCTCCGAGGGCGCGCGAGGCGTGGGGCTCGACGGTGACCTTCCAGCGGTAACCGGGAAACTCGCTTCCGAAGTCGCCCTCGCGGCCGGCAAGCGGTAGATCCCTCTCCTGCTCGAGCCGGGTCAGGACGCTGCGGGCGAGATGCGGGGCTATCGTATAAAAGCGGCTTTCGAGGTTCATGGCGAGGGCCTGGGCCTGGAGGCGGAAGACGGCGAGGAGCACGATCCCGAGAATGCCCAACGCCACCAGGACCTCGAGCAGCGTAAAGCCGCCGGCCGCAAAGTTGCGGAGAATCCCGACAGCGGCCTCGGGGACCTTCGAGTTCCGGCGCGGATTCATGAGGGGCGGCTCACAGCCGGGGGTCATCGAAGCCGACGAGGCCGTCAAAGGATTTCACTCGGGAGAGGAAGGTCTCCACCAGGAGGGAGATCGCCTCTTCGTCTCGGGAAACTTGGATCAGGGCCCGGTCGCTTGTCCCGTCGGGAAAGAAGCGGATTTCGGCCCGCCCGTGGGTCACGCGCCCGCGCCGCGGGAACTCGACCGCCGTGATTCTTCCCCCGCCGGGGGGAACGCGGGGGGCGAGCAGCCCCGCTTCGCGCTCCCTGTCGCGCGGCGGATGCGCGGTTTCCCAGAGGAGGCCGGTTTCGAGGTCGAAATGCACAATCCGCGCGCGCTGCGTGCGCTGCGCCTCCTCGCGCGCGGTCTGAAGTACGGTGAGGAGAAAACGCTCGGTCTTCCGGCCGTCCTCGACGAGGAAACCTTCGAAGCGCGGTAAAGCGGCCAGAAGCACGATCCCCATCAGGGCGACGACGACGATCAGCTCCAAGAGCGTGTATCCCCCTGCGGCTCTGGCCATCAGTCCGTGTCCGAGTTGGTGATGTCGCGGTTTTCGTTTTCCCCGCCGGGCACACCGTCCGCACCGTAGGAAAGGATGTCGAAATCGCCCTTCAGGCCCGGGCTGATGTAGATGTAGTCGTTGCCCCAGGGGTCCTTGGGTACCTTGCCCTTCTCGAGATACCCCCCCTGCCGCCACTTCTTCGGAATCACCCCCGTCTCCGGCCGCTGCACCAGCGCTTGCAGCCCCTGTTCGGTCGAGGGGTAGACGCCGTTGTCGAGCTTGTAGAGTTTGAGCGCGGTCTCCAAGGCTTGGATGTCCATGCGCGCGCGGACCTGCTTGGCCTCCTCGGGACGCCCCATCAGCTTGGGGGCGACGTACATCGCGAGAATCCCCAGGATGATGATCACCACCATGATCTCGATCAGGGTGAATCCCCGCTCGCCAAGCATTCGACTTTTCCGTTTCATGCGGCAGCCCTCCTTGCAGGGCCGGCGGCCGGCTGGGTCGGCACCCCCGCGGCCGCCTTTCATTCTCAGCGGATGAGCTGGTTCATTTCGAAGATCGGCAGGCAGATCGAAAGCACGATGAACCCCACGGCGCAGCCCATCACGAGGATCATGACCGGTTCGAGGTAGGAAGTGAGACGCAAGATCGTGGTTTCCACTTCATTTTCAAAGACATCGGCGATCTTGTAAAGCATTTTTTCAAGCTCGCCCGATTGCTCGCCGACCTGGATCATCTGCACCGCCAGTCCCGGAAACACCCCTGACTCGGAGAGCGCCAGCCACAGCGCCCGTCCCTTGCCGACCTCGAGGGCGGCGCGGGAGACGGCCTCGGCGAGCCGTTCGTTGCCGACGATGTTGCGTACGATGTCGAGCGCGGTGAGCAGCGTCACCCCGTTTTCCAGAAGCGAGCCGAGCGTCCGGCTGAAGCGGCCGACGGCGAGTTTGCGGATCAGGCCGCCCGCCCCCGGAAGCTTGAGCATCCAGGCGTCGAGGCGCCGGCGGCCGCCCGGGCTTTTTCGCCAGCGCCCCAGCCCGTAAAGGGCCAGGGCGAGCAGCGCCGCGAGCATCCAGCCGTTTTCTTTGAGGAAATCGCTTGTTCCGATGAGGATCCGCGTGGCGGCCGGGAGTTGCTGTTTCATGTCGCTGAAGATCGTCGTGATCGTGGGCACGATGTAGGTGAGCAGGATCACGAGAACGATCGTTCCGAAGCAGAGCATGAACACGGGATAGGCGAGCGCGGCCTTGATGCGGTTGGCGAGCGCCTGTTGCTTTTCGGTGATCTCGGCGAGTCGCTCGAGCACGATTTCGAGGGTGCCCGAGGTTTCCCCCGCGCGCACCATGTTCACGTAGATCGGAGGAAAGACGGCGGGGAACTGCGAAAGCGCCTGGGCGAAGCCGTTGCCCTCGACGACCAGGTCTTTTACCCGGGCGAGGGTGCGTTTCAGGGCGAGCGCCTCGGTTTGCGAAAGCAGGGCGTCGAGTGCGGAGACGAGCGGGAATCCCGCTCCGATCAGGGTGGCGAGCTGGCGCGTCAGGATGGCGACCTGCGCGGGCTTGACCCGGCGGAACATCTCGCCGAGGTGCGGGCGGCGGCTTTCCCTCGGACCTGCGGCCTCCTTCGCCTCGCGGATCGAGACCGGGTATTTGCCGGCCGAGCGGAGCTTCTGCCGCGCGGCTTGCAACCCCTCGGCGTCGATCACGCCCGATGTGCTTTTGCCCCTGGCGTCAAGAGCGGTGTATTCGAAGACAG
Organism: uncultured Desulfatibacillum sp.; assembly: GCA_964596545.1. GTDB lineage: Bacteria > Desulfobacterota > Desulfobacteria > Desulfobacterales > SpSt-501 > SpSt-501. The sequence goes on from CAZQUP010000029.1 coordinate 5,244, forward strand.
GCATGAGGTCTGCTGAATCCGGAATAATTAAAACAGGATATCAGGGAGTCGGGCAAAAGACAAGAACCGGCGGGATCATCTCTGCGGAGTCGGGCGACTATGAGAGGGCTTCGGCGGGAGGCCTTTCCCCGGAAAAGCGGGTCGGAGAAAAGGCCTCCCGGATTGGCGGTGGATCAGCGGATGAAATCGGGGCGCAGGAAGGCCGGATCCGGGTAGGTGTAAAAGCCCTTGCCGCTCTTGACCCCGAGATCCCCGCGGTCGATCATTTCTTTCAAGGCTTGAGGCGGGTGATCCTTCGGGTCCTTCGACTCGTTGTAGTAGACCATCTCGATGTCCCAGATGACGTCCAAGCCGACCTTGTCCATGAGGGCGAAGGGCCCCTCTTTCATGCCGGTGAAAATCATCCAGGCGCGGTCGACGTCCTGGAAATCGACGTAGCCGTTTCCCCACATGAAGAGCACCTCACGCTTGACCGCGCGCCAGACGCGGTTGAAGCAGAAACCAAGGAGCTCCTTCTTCACCGTGAGCGGGACAAAGCCGATCGAGCGCACCCAGGCGATGCCCGTCGCGAGCACCTCGGGCAGGGTGCGGCTTCCGCCCATCACGTCCACCATGTTGACGCCCTGCATGGGGAAATAAAAATGAATGTTGAGCACCCGCTCGGGCCGGCCGCTCTCCTCCTCCAGGCGCGAAACCGGAATCGAGGAGCTGTTGGTGGCGAGGATCGCCCCCGGCGCCGCTTGCGAGGCGATCTCGCGCCATACCGACTTTTTGAGTTCGAGGTTCTCGGGCACGGCCTCGAGCACGAGCTCGGCTCCGGCGACCGCTTTGCCGAGGTCGCGGACATGGCGCACTTTCCGCGCGCATTCCTCCCAGCGGTTCCAGGGGATGAGCGGTTTCACTCCTTTCGCCTTGAGATCCGCACGCAGCTTCTCGAAGGTCTGCCGGAAAGCCCCCGGCTTTGGGTCGAAGACCTTGACCTCGTAGCCCGCGCGGGCGGCGATCATGGCGATCTGGGTTCCCTGGATGCCGGTTCCCACGACGGCGAAGCGTTGGAACGGAAGCGCAGTGGAGGATTTCTTCGGCATGGGTTCCTCCCCGGGGTCTGGAAGCGGCGGGCCCCCTGCGAAAGGGGGCCCGCCGGGAAAGCGTTTGCGGTCAAGAGCGGGATCACCCGAGGACCGACGGCCCGAAGAACTTGGCCGGGGCCCAGAGGATGATCTCGGGGATGAAGATGCACAGGATCAGCCCGACCCACTGCAGGATGACGAAGGGCACGACCCCTTTGTAAATGTGGTAGATCGTGATCTCCGGCGGCGAAATGCCCTTCAGGTAAAAAAGCGAGTAGCCAAACGGCGGTGTCAGGAAGGCCATTTGCAGGTTCACGCAGATGAGCGTCGCAAACCACAGGCCGTTGAAGCCGAGTTCCTGACTGACCGGGGTGAAGATCGGGATGACGATCAAGAGAATGCCCAGCCAGTCGAGGAAGCAGCCGAGGAAGAAGACGATCGCCATCATGACGAAGAGCAGCGCGATTGGAGGGAGCTTCGTTCCCAGCATGAAGTTGCTGATCGCATCCCCGCCGCCCAAGCCCATGAAGACCGCCTGGAAGGCGTTTCCTCCCAAAAACAGGGTCATGATCATCGAGGTCGTGATCGTCGTCGACCAGCAGGCGTCTTTCATCATCTTCCAGGAAAACTTGCCGTAGCCGATGGTCATGACCACGGCTCCGAGCACCCCCATTCCGGCCGCTTCGGTCGGGGTGGCGATTCCCGCAACGATGCTGCCGAGCACGATGAGCACGAGGATGATCGGCGGGACGATCGATTTCGTGAACATCGCCGCCTTCTGGGCGCCGCTGTGCGTTCCGCTGGTCTCGGCCGGACCGTATTCGGGTTTGATCAGGCAGAGGATGACGATGTAGGCGATGTAGAGCGCGGAGAGGAGAAACCCGGGGCCGAAGGCTGCGGCATAGAGCCAGCCGACCGAGATCTGGCTCAGGCTGCCGTAGACCACGAGCATGATACTCGGCGGGATGAGGATTCCGAGGGTTCCCCCGGCGGTGATGCAACCCGCGATCAGCGGGATGTTGTAACCCGCGCGTAAAAGGGCGGGGATGGCGAGCAACCCGATCGAGACGACGGTGGCGCCGACCACGCCCGCGGTGGCGGAAAAGATGGTGCAGGCGATGATGACCGCGATTCCCAGCCCGCCGCGCAGCCGGCCCATGACGATGTGCATGGTCTCGAAGAGCCGCTCGGCGATCCCGGAGGCGTCGAGCACCTGGGCCATCATGATGAAGAGGGGCACGGCGACCAGGACGTACTCCTCCATGACCCCGTAGGCGCGGTTGGCGAGAAGGGCGAGCACCGCGTCGATCGAGCCTCCCCAGCCGATGACCCCGAAGACGACCCCGAGAAGCCCCAAGGTGAAGGCGAGTGGGTGGCCTAACAGAAGCCCCACAAAGAGCGTGAAGAACATGACGACGGCAAGGGTTTCCGGGCTCATAGCTTCTCCCCCTTCAGCTGGTACCACTCTTTGACGAAGTTCGCGAACCCTTGGAGGAAGAGCAGGAAGAGCGATACCGGGATCACGGTCTTGTAGGGGTAGAGCGGCGGCTTCCAGGCGCTCCAGCTGTGCTCCCAGTTGGACCAGGACTTTAACGCATACTCGGCTCCGGCCCACAGGAGCGCCCCCACGAAGGGGACGAAGACGAGCCAGTAGGTGATCAGGCGCAGCACGAGCTGCGCCTTGGGGGAGAGCTGGAGGGTGATGACGTCGATGCGCACGTGTCTGTCGAGGCTGAGGGTCGCCGCCATGGCCATCATGTAATTGAAGCCGTAGAGGTAGATCGTCACCTCGAAGGCCCAGACGGTCGGCATGTTGAAGAGCTTGCGCATGAAGACTTCGTAGCAGACGACGAGGAAAAGCGGGATCATCGCATAGGAGGTGACCCGGCCGACGAAGAGGTTGAAGGCATCGACGGCGCGGACGAAGGATTTGAGCATGGGGGAATCCTTTCTGCCGGTGTTGCCGGAAGCCCCCGTCCCGCGGCGGGGATTCCCGCCGCGGGACGGGGGAGGAAGCTTATTGCAGCAGGCGTCCTTTCAGGACTTCTTCCTTCGGCCACGGGGCCACGCGGCCGCGCAGATCACGCCACTTCGCGTATTCGCGCTTGAATTCTTCCTGAGAGTCGAGAACCTTCTTCACGTCCGGGTTCTTCGCCGCCAGCTCGTCCAGGTAGGCGAAGGAGACTTTGGCGAACTCGACGATCGCCGCGTCGTCCATCTTCACGAACTCGGTGGATTTTTCCATGATTTTGAGAGCTTCGATGTTCAGATTCTCCTGCCAGGCCCAGGCCCAGAGCTGGGTTTCCTTGGCCGCGGTCTCGACGATGATCTGCAGATCCTCGGGCAGCTCGTCCCATTTCTTCTTGTTGAAGACGACGTCGAACTGGCAGGAGGGTTGGTGCACGCCGGGTTCGATCACGTACTTGGTGATCTCGTGGAAGCCGGAGGGAATGTTCGCGGCCGGGGTGCTGAACTCGCAGGCGTCGATGACGCCGCGCTCGAGGGCGAGGTAGATCTCCGGGCCGGGAAGCGGAGTGACCGACACCCCCATGCGGGTGAGGATGTCCATGTACCAGCCGACCGTGCGCACCTTCATGCCTTTGAAGTCGTCGAGCTTGGTCGCCTTCTTGTTCGAGTGCAGGCCGAGCTCCTGGCCGACGTTGCCGCAGAAGAAGGGTACCAGCCCGTAGCGGCCGTAGAGCTCGTCGAACATTTCTTTTCCGCCGCGCTCGTAGTACCAGATGTTGTAGCCCTCGGCGTCCAGGCCGAAGGGGACGGAGGCGAAGGCGACGAAGGCCTCGTTTCGGCCTTTCCAGTATCCGGGCCAGGAGTGGAAGGCATCGAGCGTTCCTTTGGAGGTCGCCTCGAAGATCTCCATCGCCGGGACGATGGCGCCGGTCGGGAAGACCTTGATGTTCAGCCGTCCGCCGGAGCAGCCGCGGACGGTGTCGGCGAAATGCATGGCCATGTCGTGGAAGTTCAAGCCGCCCCACGGGTCGCTCATGCGCCAGTTGAAGGTCTTGTTCGAGGTTTCGAACTTCTTGTTCGCCCACTCCTTGATGCGCTTGTCCTCGCCGAACTTCTCGATCTTTTTCTTTTGCTGGGCGAAACTATCGCCGGGAAGCGCCGCGACCAGGGCCGCGGCGGTGAAGACGACCAGCAACGCGACGGCAAGTTTCTTCATTTCTTCTCCTCCCTCGAAGACGTTGGGGTTCGGCTGGATGGGTTTCAGGCTCCGGGGCTGCAGGGCCTTTTTCTAAGCGGCGACCACCTCCTTTCGCGTCGGGGGGTGCGGCCCGGAGAGCCGCACGCGGTTCAGAAGTTGAGCGACTCCGGCCGCTTGAGCAGGAAATAGCCGTCGGCCGGGGTTCGGGCGACGATTCCGGCCTGGATGAGTGCCGCGACGGCCTTGGGGCGGAAATCGCGCAGGCCGATGCGAAAGAACTGGGTCCGGGCGTAAGGCAGCGCGACCGCCGTGTCGGCGCTGTAAGCCTTGCGGCGGTCGAGATCGGCGACCACCCAACGCGCCGCACGCTTGATGCGCCAGCCTACGACCATCTGGGTGAGCACATACACCACGACCAGAAGGAGCAGGCCGAGAATGATCTGCACCATTTCAGGCATATGCTGATTCCTGAAGGGGGTTCAGCTGCGGGGACGACGTTCATCCCGTGGGGAAGCCCCTTGTAAATGAGCGTCCTCAATAAGTCAAGACGACACCGCCGTCGAAGAGCAAATCCCCCCCGACCAGGAACCGCGCGAAGCGGGAAAAACCGAAAAGAAAGAGGTTCGCCACCTCGATCGGGTTCATCATCTCCTTGATGCGCGATTTTCCGAGCATCACCTCGCGCACCACCTCCTCAGGGGTGATGCCGCGCTGGTCGGCCTGGGCCGGGATCTGGTTCAGCGCCAGAGGCGTCTTGATGTAGCCCGTGCTCACCGTGAAGGAGCGGATCCGGCCTTCCCCTTCGGCGGAGATGGACTGAGCGAGCGCCCGCAGGCCGAACTTGGTGATGTTGTAGACAGGCTTGTTTTTGGTGCAGATGTGGGCGTGGATCGAGGCCATGTGGCCGATCACGCCCGTCCCGCCCGAGCTGTTGCGCATGTGCGGGATCACGAGCTTGGAGAGCAGAAAAGGGGCGCGCAGCATCAGCCGCTGCATCCGGTCATACTTCTCCATGGGGAAGTTTTCGATGGCGTCGATGTGCTGGATGCCGGCGATGTTCGCAAGAAACTTGATCGCCCCCAGACGGGCGGCGTCGGCGACGCAGCGGGCGACCTCCTCGTCGTCCAAAAGGTCGCAGCGCAGGAAGATCATCTGCCCGCCCAGTTCCCGGGCCATTTTTTGCGTTTTTTTTCCTTCTTTCTCGTTGATGTCGAGCCCGACGGTCATGAGTTGGTTCGCCGCGGCGGCGATCGCCGTCGCCCGGCCGATTCCCGTGCCCGCGCCGGTCACGATGCAGACGTTTTGAACGCAGAAGTCCGCGTCCCGTAGGGTCAGGATCTGATCGGGGGTGATTTCCGGCTCGCGAATTTCCATGGACGCTTCATCCTCCCGCGGGCTGATCGTTGCCGACGGCTGCTCTGCAGGATGACGGCACGACGATGGTGCCTCTCCAAAGGCTATGCGATGCAGGATCTGAAGGGGAAGTCTAAAGCTGAAGACTGGTTCAGTCCTGAACGAGCTCCAAAGCAAATCCTGCGCCATTCCCGGACAATAATCGGGTTGAAATCCAAATTTATAATTTTATATACAATTACAAGTAGTTATATCCAATCGCCCTATGTCCGGAATCAGCCTCGGAGGCACGAAAGGCCCCAAAATTGTATCTTGAAATATACATGTATTCAGTTTGATACTTTTATGCTTGGTTCAGACGGTAGAAAAATACGATGTCGATTAGATGAATAGTAAATACAAGAATTAAAAAATATCATGTTCAAAAGTAGTTTTCTTTACTGTATCATTATAAATACGTTCTAGAGGCGACCCATGGACCCCTCGCCAAGCCTCGCCCCAAGGCTGTGATCAAGCGGTATTGGCATGATAAACGATGAATTATCAAATAGTTGTGCTGTTAAAGGAGTATGCTGCGCGAGCCTTCCGGATGCCGCCGCGGAGGAAGGCGGCGGCGGATTCGAACTCGAAATAATTAGTTGTTTTTATATAAAATCTTTGCTTCCTTAAAATGGCATGTTAATTGCTTTTATGAGGCAGCACTGCGTGCAGGATCCACCAACCTCGGAGGGAATGACGATGAAGGTTCTCGATCAGGGTTTGAATCCGCTCTTCATGGATCCCGACCCGGACAAGGCGCGGGAGTTTTTCCGCCAGAAGCCCCGGGCGATGGTCGACAAACGCATGACCGAAAAGGAGGTCGTCGAAAAATTCATCCCTGACGGATGCTACCTCGGCATCGGCGGCTTCGGCGCCAACCGCATCCCCACCGCGGTGATCCACGAAATCCTGCGGGCACGCCGCAAAAACCTGGGCTTTCTGGGCCACACCTCGACCCACGATTTCCAGCTGCTCTGCGCCGGCAAATGTTTCAACCGCCTCGACGCCGCCTACATCGTCGGCCTCGAAGCCCGCGGGCTTTCGCCCAACGCGCGGCGCTACATGGAATCGGGCGAGGTGAAGGTCTGCGAGTGGACGAACTACTCGCTCGCCGCGCGCCTGCGGGCCGCGGCCGAAGGGGTCTCATTCGCCATCGTGCGCTCGATGCTCGGGACCGACACCTTCCGCATGTCGGGCGCCAAGGTGATCGAGTGCCCCTTCACGGGAAAGAAATATGCCGCGGTCCCGGCCCTCTGGCCGGATGTGGCCGTGATTCACGTGCACGAGGCCGACATGTACGGCAACGCCGTCTTCCGCGGCATTTCGATCGCCGACATGGAGCTCGCGCGTGCGGCCAAGCGGGTGATCATCACCGCCGAGCGGCTGGTCAACAACTTCACGATCCGCAACAACCCCACGGCGACCTCGATTCCCTTCTACCTCGTCGATGCCGTGGTGGAGGTCCCCTACGGCAGTTACCCGGGAAACATGCCCTACCTCTATTTCTCCGACGAGGAGCACCTCGCCGCGTGGATGAAGGCCGAAAAGGATCCCCGGGAGTTCGAGAAATTCCTCGACCATTACATCTACGGGGTTTCCTGCTTCGAGGAATACCTTGACCGCTGCGGCGGGCTGAAGAAGCTCAAGCAGCTGCAGAAACTCGAAACCCTGGTCGAGAAGTGAGGCTTGCACGATCCGGAATCCCTTGCCGCGGAATCGGCTTCCGCGGAACCCTTTGAAGGAGTGGCGGCGATGGCACCCCAATACAACATGATGGAAATGATGATTTGCGTCGCTTCCCGTTTCCTCGAAGACGGAAAGACGGTCGCCGTCGGCACCGGCGCCCCCTGCGCCGCGGCGATGCTCGCCCAGAAGCTGCACTCGCCGAATTTGATCATCCTCTTCGAGGCCGGAGGCGTGGCGCCGCTTTTGCCGCAGATGCCCATTTCCGTCGGCGATTCGCGGACCTTTTTCCGAGCGGTCATGGCGGCGGGCATGAACGAGATGATGACCACCTGCTGCCGCGGGCAGGTCGATTACGCCTTTCTCGGCGGGGCGCAGATCGACAAGTACGGCAACATCAACTCGACCGTGGTCGGGGACTACTCCAAGCCCAAGGTGCGTTTCCCCGGAAGCGGCGGGGCGAACGATTTCGCCTCGTTCTGCTGGCGGACGATGATCATGACCGTGCACAGCAAGGCGCGCTTCGTGGAAAAATGCGATTTCATCACCTCCCCCGGTTTTCTCACCGGCGCCGGGGCACGCGAGGCGGCCGGGCTCCCGCAGGGCGGCCCCTACAAGATCATCACCGATCTGGCGGTCATGGGTTTTGACGAAGAAACGCGGGCGATGAAGGTCGAATCCCTTCACCCCGGCGTCGAGCTGGACAAGGTGCGCGCGGAAACGGGCTTTGAGCTTCTCGTGGCGAAGGATCTCGGCCGGACCGCGCCGCCGACCGAAGAGGAGCTGCGCATCCTGCGGGAAGAAGTGGATCCCCTGCACCTGGTGATCGGCCGCGCCTGAGGGGTGAGCGATCCCTTTCGGGGAGGGTCGGGCCGGAGCGCAGAGCCTTTTTCGGGATTCGGCCTTGGGCCGGCCGGCGGACGGGGCCCCGAAGACCCTTCCCGGACTTTCCAGCGCCCCGGCCCGGCGCAAACGCCGGGACGGGGCTTTTTTTAGCCGCTATTCCAGGCGGGGACGGCCTCTCCGGCGGCATCGCGGCGGAAAGGAACCCAGAGCAGGGCGAAGAAGGAGGGGACGAGTTCCCCGGCGGCGGGGGAAACGAGGATCTCTTCCGGGGGGGCGGCCTCCGGGTCGACGGCGGCCTCGATCGTTGCGATGTCGGCCTTTAGGGCGGCCTCGAGTTCCGCGATCCGCTCGCGCACGGCGGCGACGCTTTCCTCGGCCCGGGCCGCATCCATGCTTTCTTTGCGCAGCCGTCCGGCCGACTTGGCCGCGGTTCCGATGCGTCCGGCCGAGGTCGCGCTCACGGCCCGGCGGCCGAGAAAGGCGCCCAAGATCGCCGTGCCGAAGGAGATCGCGGTTTCCACCTTCTTGGCGGCAAGCTGTTCCTTCTCGCGGGCCACGGCCTGCTCGGCCCGCAGCAGCCGCTCGCGCAGCGCCGCGAAGCGCTCCGCGTAGCGACGGCGCAAGGCCTCCACGCGACGGTCGCGTTCCTCGCGCAACAGCTGCGTCCGGCGGGCGAGAAACTCGGCCCGGGACTCCCCCGGCCGGGAGACCGCAGCGGTCTTCGGACAGCGAAGCAGCCGAAGGGCAAGCCCCCGTTTGGCCCAGCGCGCAAGATCGCGCTTCCAGCCCTCGTAGGATTTCGCCTCGTGCACGGCCGCGGGCAGCGCCCCGAAACGCCCCGTCGCGGGAGGCCCTTTCCGAAAATGCGCCGGGTCGAGATCGAGGGGCCGCGCCTGCTCCCAGTCGACGGAGGCCGCCTGCGCTGCGGAAAGAAAGGCGCAGAGCCCCACGCGGCGGGTGAGCTCGACCCCCAGCTTGCTGCTCGTGTGGTGCAGATCCAGGCGGGCGTAGAGGGCGGGAAGGTACTCGAGGGTCTCCTCCTGCAGGCTTTCCGGCGGCAGGGTGAAGACCGGGATTCCAGGCGGCGAAAGCGGGGGATGACTTTCGCCGGCTGCCGAAAGGGCGATTTCCGGTGGAGCCGGAGGCGCCCCCGACGGCGCCGCCGGCTCGCGGCCTTCCGATAAGGAGAGCTTCCGGATGTCCTCGCGGGTCATCGGGCCGCGGAGGTAGGAGAGGGTCCAGCGGGTCTGGAAGAGAAGCGGCTCGTTTTCCTTCGCCCGGTGCAGCAGAAAGGCGCGTCTTCCCAGCCCGGAGAGCATCCGCTCGAGCCCCCGGCGGTCGATGCCGCCGGCCGCCGCCGCCTCGAGGCCGGCCAGGACCCGCTCGCGGTCGTTCTCGGTCTGCAGCCTGCCGATGAACCAGGTGCCGGCGTTGGCAAGCCCTTTGTAGTCGAGATCCACGGGGTTCTGGGTGGCGAGCACGACCCCCAGCCCGAAAGCGCGGGCTTGTTTCAAAAGCGTCAACAGCGGCGTTTTGGAAGGGGGGTTGGCGACCGGGGGGAAGAAACCGAAAATCTCGTCCAGGTAAAGGATCGCCCGCAGGCTCGCCGTTCCCGGCTGCGCGCGCATCCAGGCGATCGTTTCGATCAACAGCCGGGTGAGGAAGAACATGCGCTCGGCGTCGTCCAGGTGGGCGACCGTCAAGACGGCCGCCCGCGGGCGGCCGTCCTCGGTGTAAAGAAGCCTTCCCAGGTCGAGGGGGTCGCCCTCCGTCCAGGCTTCGAAGCCCGGCGCGGCGATGAGGTTGTTGAACCGCAGGGCGAGCGCGAAACGCTCTTTCGCGGGGAAGAAGGATTCGAGGTCGAGGATGCCCACGCGCCCGAAGGGCGGGTTCTGAATGCCGTGGACGAGGGCCGGAAGATCGAGGCTTCGCCCCTCGGCCCAGGCGGAGGAAAGCAGTTGGGCGACGAGGATGTGCTCGCGGCTCGTCACCGGATCGGCGGCGAGCCCGACGAGGGCGAGAAGACCCGTGGTCGTCTGTTGCAGGTGCCCGCGCAGCAGATCGCGCTCGGCGCGCACGGCCTCGGGCGGCGGGGCGATTTTGCCGAGCAGGTTGATGGGACGCCCGGCGCGGCTTCCCGGGGTGTAGAGCGCAAACTCGGCCGACCGCCGCAGGAGCCGGATGCGCTCGGCGTCCTGGTCCCCCTCGGCCAGACCTTTGCGCCACAGCGCGGCCTGGCGGGCGGCGAACTCCCGGCGGTCGAGCCCGGCGGAGACGGCGTCGGCCTCGCTCACCCAGGGGAGAAAGGCCTCGGCGGAAAGATCCGGCAGCGTGAGCAGCAGGTTCGGCAGATCGCCTTTGGGATCGAACGCGATCACCGGAACGCGGTCGATCAGGGCCTCCTCCAGTAGCGCGATCCCCAGACCGGTCTTTCCCGAACCGGTCATGCCGATGATCACCGCATGGGTGGTGAGATCCCGGGAGTCGTACAGCACGGCCTCTCCCCCCGGGGAGTCGGCGGCGGGGTCGATCCTGCGACCGAGGTAGAAGACACCGAGCTGTTCGAAATGCTTCATGCTTCTCCTCTTGGGGGCGGGGCAAACGGGAGGAAATCAGGCTGTCCGGCCGTTGATTAGCGGTTGCGGTTAGGGATGTCAAACGGGAAGAAAAGCTTCAGCGAAAAAAAGCGAACGGCGTTCCGGGTGCCTCCGGCGCGGATCAAAGACCGGGCTCAGGCGAGGATCAGCCGCACAAGGGCTGTCAGCACGATCAGAACTCCCATCAGATCGAGCATGTCCATACGCCCACCTCGAGCAAGAAATCGCCATCCGGCGGATGCCACGGGCGAAAGCAAAAAGCGTGCAAAAATCTGGAAATAATTTTTTGAAAGAATTTCAAAGGGAATTTCTTGCAATCGTCCTGCCGTGAGTAAATCGGGAAAAGAGATTGGGAATAAAATTTCCCAGGTTTTCTTTTGAGCGTGCATCGTGTTAGGTTTCCGGGAAATCTCCTCGGGGAGGGAAAGACCATGTTTCGGATCGGCGAGATCCTGGACTTGGCGGTCCGCATCGAGCGAAACGGCGAGAAGACCTACCGCAAGGCGCGGGAGCGCTTCGGCGAAGAAGAATTGCGGGAGCTTCTCTCCTGGATGGCCGCGGAGGAGGAACGCCATGCCGCATGGTTCTCTGAACTGAAGCGGAGAGTCGAATCCAGCGGGGGAAACCCCTTCCTCGAGGAGATGACGCGCCAGGTCCTCGAGGACCTCGTCGCCGGCAGAAGCTTTTCTCTGGAGGAGGTCGATTTCGGGGCGATCGAGGACCCCGCCCGGCTGATCGAGGTCTTCTTGGGCTTCGAGCAGGATACGGTTCTCTTCTACGAGATCCTCTCCTCCTTTGTGGAGGAGGAAGAGACCCGCCGGCATCTCGAGGCGATCATCGCCGAGGAGAAACGGCACATCGAAAAGCTCGAAGAAGTACGGGGCGAACTCGTGCAGACCGCGGATGAGCGCTCCTGAACCCTTGCGCCAGACTCGCCGCGAGGAGCAGGATCCAAAGCGCCGCCCCGGCCCCCCGGGCCGTCCGCCCGCTGACGGAGGCCGCCTCCAGGAAGCAGCCCCCGCCCCCGCCCCCGCTCGCGGCTTCTATGGGAACCGAGAAGCTCGTGCAGGAAGCCGCATAGGTTTCAAGATCGAGCAGCACACTCGTCGATCCCACGCTCACGGTGCACGCTGAGCCGCGGTCGAGCTCGCCCCCGCTGAAAGTGACGCGGTAGACGCCGGGCTCCACAATGGGGATCGCCCAGCCGCCGCTTTGCCCCGTAACGGCGAAAAAGAGACCGTGATCGGGGGTCACCCGCACTCCTTCCAGGCCCTCGCCCGGATCGTAGAGGCCGTTATAGTTGGTGTCCTCCCAGACGGTCCCGACCAGGAAGCGGTTGTAGTGGTCGGCCCAGGCCGTGTTCGCCGCAGCGAAGTTGCCGGTGATCAGCTGCGGGCCCACCTGGGTCGCCGGGTTCGTCTCGGCGACCACGGCGTAGGCCGCGTTCGTCCAGTTGCCGCTGATGCCCATGATGGCCAGGCGGTGACCGGGCGGTTCCTGCATGCCCTCCGGCCCGAAGCCCCAGTCGATGTTGAAGGCCGCGTGCCCGTACAAGGGGTTCCGGGAATACGAATAGACGATGCCGGCCGCCGAGGTGTACTTGAAACCCGCTTCCTGGATGCGCACGAATTGGCCGTCGTGGGTCTGGCCGTCGATCGCGATGAGGTAATCGCAATGCGCCCGGGCGGCGGCCCAGAGCCGCGCATCGAAGGCCGCGGGCGGCCTGGCGGGAAGGGCGGCGAAGGCTTCCTTCATCGTCTCGAGGTTCACCCCGAAAAAGAGAACCGCCTGGCGCACATCGGGGTTGTTCGCCGCCAGCTCCGCAAGCCACAGCCCTTCGCGGGCGGGGTTGGCGCGCGCGCGGTTGGCAAGCCAGAGCAACTGTTGCTCGTTTCCGTCCGGGTGGCGGCCGTCCGCCGTCTTGTGGTAGACCCATTCGATCTCCGGGTCGCCGGAGAGCGCGGCCCGGGGCTCCTCGCCCGCGATGCGAAAATCCTCTGCGGCTTCGACGACCGGCGGGTCGGGCTCGGGAAAATATACTTCCGCGGCGGCCGGAAGAGGCCCTGAAAAGAGGAGCAAAACGAAACCGGGGGCGGCGATCGAAAGGAAGGCGGATTTGCGCATCGTTCGCAGGTTCATGGGAGCAGCGGCGGAAGAAAGGTACAGCTAACGCAAAGACTCCTCCGGTGCAAGAAGGAAATGATGGGAAAATCATCCCCCAGCCGGTTTATCGGCTTTTTCGGCCTTCGATTGAGGCGATGTTTTCACGGCGACCCGATGGGTCCTGAATCTCCGCGCCGGCGAAGGGGGGGGCGGATCGCGCTGGCGGCGGTATCGGCCGTCGCCGCGGGAATCTTGATCCCCGCGGGCGCCATGGAGGCAGGCGATTTTCCGCATCATGTGCCGGGGGAGATTCTCGTGCGCGCGCGCTCTCTTGATCCTCCCGCGGCCGCCAGGCGCCTGGGAGCCCGGGCGATGCGGCCGCTGCCGTTCTCCGGGTTGCAAAGGATGATCCTGCCGGCGGGCGTGAGCGTCCCCGAGGCGCTCGCCGTTTTGCGCGGGGACCCCGAGGTCCTCTACGCCGAGCCGAACGCGCTGCGCCGCCTGAACAAATCCCCGGATGATCCTCTTTTCCCCTCGCTTTGGGGGCCCGAACGCATGCGCGCTCCGCTGGCCTGGGATTCCCTGACCGACTGCCGGGAGACGGTCGTCGCCCTGGTCGACTCCGGCCTCGACACGACCCACCCGGATCTTTCGGCCAACCTCTGGGTCAACCCCGGCGAGATTCCCGGAAACGGCCGGGACGACGACGGAAACGGCCGCGTGGACGACATTCACGGCTGGGATTTCCTCTTCGAGGATCCCGACCCTCGGGACGCCAACGGCCACGGCACCCATGTGGCGGGAACGATCGCCGCCGTGGGCGATAACGCCGCCGGGGTCGCGGGCCTGTGCTGGCGCGCGCGGCTCATGGTGCTGCGCGCCTTCGACGCCTCGGGTACGGCGACCGTGGCCGACCTGGTCGAAGCGCTCGCCTATGCCCGGGACATGGGCGCCCGCATCGTGAATGCGAGCTACACGGGCGAGCTTTCCTCCCAGGCGGAAAAGGAGGCCCTCGAAGCCCTCGCGGCCGCAGGCATCCTCGTCGTGACGGCGGCCGGAAACGACGGCCGCGACATCGACCGGGCGCCGGTTTACCCCGCGGGCTACGATCTCCCGAACCTGCTCGTGGTCGCCGCCTCCGACACCTCCGACCGACCGGCCGCCTACACCAACCGCGGCGTGCGCCGGGTGCACGTCGCCGGCCCCGGGGAGGCGATCCTGAGCGCGCAGATGGGAGAGGAGGAGGCGCTCCCGCTCCAGGACTTCGAAGGCGGAACGGGCGGCTGGGTGCTTGAGCCGCCCGCCGGGCGCACGAGCCCGGGTTTCGACAGCCTCTGGGCCCTCGCCGACAGCCCGGTCGGGAACTACGGCGACGCCGTGAACGTCTTGCTCGCCTCGCCCTCCTTCGATCTATCCGGGTTCGCGGGCGGGACGCTCGAGTTCTTTTTGCGCCACGACATCGCCCCCGACGGGGACAAGCTTATCGTGGAGAGTTTTCCCGGTGCGGCAGGGACCTGGACTTCGCAGCAGGTTTGGACGTTCGGGGCCGCGGGAAGCGCACTTTACGCCCAAGGGATCGACGGGCGTTCGGCCGGCTGGGTCTTCGCCGCGGCCTATTTCGAAGACCCGGATCTTCAGACGGGAAGCCGGGTGCGCTTCCGCCTCCAGACGAACGCCGCCGGCACCGCCGACGGCTTCGCCGTCGACGAGGTGCGGGTGCGGGCCCAGCGGCCGGGGCAGGACACCTACGGGACGCTTTCGGGCTCTTCCATGGCGGCGGCCCACGGCAGCGGGCTCGCCGCGCTCGTGTGGGCGAGCGATCCGGCGCTCACGGCCGGGCAGGTGAGGCAGCGTCTCGTCGACGGTGCCGAGCGCACCGCCGCGCTGGCGGGCCAGGTTTTCTCCGCGGGGCGGCTCGACGCCTATCGCGCCGTAAACGGAATTCCGGCTCCTCCGGCCGTATTCACCGCCCGCGGGGTTTCGGGGGCGAGGATCGACCTCTCCTGGCAGGGCGGCTATCTCGGCGCGGTGCAGATCCGCATCGAGCGGCGCCGCGCGGGGGAGACCGATTTCGCGGCGATCGCCCTCGTGGATGCGGCGCAAGCCGGATGGTCGGACACGACGGTCGAGGCCGGGGCCTCCTATGTCTACCGCGCGTGGGCGGACAACGGGAACCGCCGCTCCGATACCGCGGTCGAGGCCGCGGCGACGGCGGCCCCGCCCGCCTCCTCCGGGGGCGGCGGAGGGGGCGGGTGTTTTCTGGAAAGCCTTGCCGAAAGTGGGCAAGGGCCCGGATTTGCGCTTCCGGCTAGCGGGCGTCGACCACTTCGCTGATCTGGCGGATGGGGGCGATGTCCGTGAAGTTGGGAATGTCGCCGCGGAGCGCCCCGCCTGAGGCCGCCACCCCCTTTTCGTAGCCGTCTGCGGTCTCGAAGTAGAGATTTCCGATGCAAACGTAGGGGGCGGGCTTGCCTTCGCCGCCGGAGAGGCCCTTCAGCACCTCGGTGCGCACGAGGCCGAAGGGCTTGAGGAGCCGGAAGACGAGATCCATGTGCGTGGTCCGGTAGTAATCGAGATCGAAGCGTGCCCCTGGCCGGTTGGGATACATGACGCTCACCTTGTACATCGCGTTCCTCCCTGGATAACTTTCGGCGACTCACCTAACCGCTTTCGCCTTCCGTTTCCGCCGCCGCGGAAAGCTCCGGGATGCGGTGGCGGCGATCGCAAATCTCGAGAAACAGGCCTTCTTCGGAAAAGCTCATCCGCGGCGAAAGTTGCACCATGGCCTGCTCCGTGAAGCGGATGCGTTCGCCCTCGTGCGTGAGGTAAAGGGCCTCCCCGGAGACGAAGAGGGATCCCGGGTCGAGAGGGAATTCCGCGCCGGTGTTCAGCCGCAGGCGGATCTCTTCTCCGAGCAGGACTTCGCGCACGAAAAGGGCGGTGTCCTCGTAGGGGAAATAGACCTTTTCGAAGCGGGCGCCGTGCCGCTGGCCGACGTAATAGCCGCCCGCGTCGCGTCGGATCGAGCGGTGAAAATAGGCGCTGATGCGCGGGTGGCGGAAGAGGCCGTGGGCGTTTCGCCAGCGGCCGCGGCGGTCGAGCCAGAACACCGCCTTTTCCCGCGGCACCACGATCACGCCCGGCTCCTCACCCGGGGACTCTGCAGGCGGTTCGATCACGGCAGTCTTCCTTCAGGGGGATCCGCGCCCTCGGCCGTGCCGGAAGGCCGCACGGCCGAGGGCCTCAATGCGGGTCGCGGCCTGGAAGACGGCATTCAGGCTGAAGGGCGGAAGCTCTTCCTCCGGCCGTTCGCGCAGCAAGGAGAGCAGCGGCGCTCCCGCCGCCGCGTAGCCGAGGCGCCGGCAGGCGAGGGCGGCTGCGGTTTCAGCCTCGAGGTCGATCTGTTCGGCCGGCGGCTCCCCGCGGTCGGGAAATCCGGCCTCCTCATCGCTTCCCAGGTGGCCGCAGAAAAGATGCGCGAGTTCGACGGCCAGTGCCGCCAGGCGGTCGTCCGGCGCCAGGGCTTGCGGCAGGCGGATCAAGGCGCGCATGCGCGCGGGGGGTGCCGCGGCCCCCAGGCTGCGACGCAGCGCAGGGGTCAGCCGGAGGGTGCGTTCGGCCGGGGAAAGGGGGGTCTCCGTCAGCGTGACGGCCACCCGCTCGACGGCGAGTCGCCCCGCCAAGGACTCAAACATGCGGGCGGCGCTCTTTTTCGCCGAAGCGGGCGCCGGCGGCCTCTCCGGGGGAGACGGGGGGCCGACGGTGTCGGCGATGTCGAAAACGAAGACCACCGGGGACATCGGGGCGAGGATGGCGATCGGCCGCCCCTCCGGCCGGATGCGGCGCCGGCGGCGGGTGACCCAGGCGCGGGCGGTCGCAACCTCGGTCGCCCGGGGGTTCTGCAGATAGATGAGGAAGGCGTTGAGCGGCGTGTAGCCGGGAAAACGGCAGAGGAACTCCAAAAGCTCGAGACAATCGCGGCCGCGCTTCCACCGGCCGGAGACCCGCCACAATTCGTCCACGCCCCCCGCGGGGCCCTCCCAGGGGGGGTCACGGGAATCCTCCCCGGCCCTTTGCGTGTCGGCGTCCTCGAAGAGGGAAAGTTGCTCGGTCATCCGGCCCGCTTCCGCTCAGGATCCCCCGCGTCGGGGATGGGGCAGTGTAGGCGGAGACAGACGCCGTCGTCAAGGCGGCGGAAGGTTTGACAACCTCCGGCCCGATGCGCAACATCCACCGTTACACCGAATCCCATTACAGCGCGAGCCGTCGAATTTCCGGCGGCGGCTTTCAAGAAAGGAGACGCGCGATGATCGGAAAGAAGCTGAACGACGCCCTGAACGAGCAGATCAAGAACGAACTCGAGTCTTCTTATCTCTACCTCGCCATGGCGGGCTACTTTGAATCGCTCTCCCTGGAGGGCATGGCGAACTGGATGCGCGCTCAGGCGCACGAGGAGATGACGCATGCCATGAAGTTCTTCAACCACGTGCTGGAGCGCGGCGGCCACGTGGAGTTGAAGGACCTCAAACTTCTCAAGTCCGGCTGGAAGTCGCCGCTCGAGGCCTTTCGCGACGCCCACAAGCACGAGCAGTTCATCAGCAGCCGGATCGATGCCCTGATCGCGCTCGCCCGCAAGGAGCAGGAATTCGCCAGCGAGCCGCTGCTCGCCTGGTTCGTGAACGAGCAGGTCGAAGAGGAGGCGAACGCCGGGCGGATCGCCGAGCAGCTCGGCATGGTGGGGACCGACAAGCCGGGATTGCTGATGATCGACCGGGAGCTCGGGGCCCGGCCCTTCCCCGCCGCCAGCCCCTTCAATCCCCAGGCCGTCGTCGCTGCGGAGTGATGCGGGGGGGAACGCCCGACGCCCCGCCGCCGCGCCTCACGGGATGATGATGCGCGAGCCGGGGGTTTCGATCCGCGGGCCGGCCTGCTCTTCCTTGATTTTTTTCAGCTCGGCGGACAGGCGGCGCAGGCCGGCTTCGATCGCTTCGGGAAAACGCTTGAAGGCCTGCGCGAGTTCCTTGGCCGGAATCGGCGCCTGGATCGGGAGCGGACCGTGGGGGGTCTCGAGGTGGGTTTCCCCGATGAAAATCGGCTTGCGGGTCTTGTCGGGCAGGCCTTCCGGGGTGACCGGGGTCAGCCGCTTGACGATCCCGACCTTGAGATCGGTGAACGTCTCCTCGAGGTAAAGGTTACCCCGATCCAAAGCGAGATCCGGTCCGGGGGGGTCGGGGCTCGGGCGATCCTCTGCGGAAGGTTCTTCCATGGTATTGCCTCGGCTGGAGCGATGGGATAAAAGCTTTTCCCCTGTCACCTATCAGAATCGGGACCCTCTGGCAAACGTCCCGGAATCCACCTTTCCTCCCCCCGCGCAACGGGGGGGGAATCATCCCTCGAGGAGGTGCGGCAATGGCCAAGCGTGTGGTGCTGGACAGCGACGAATGTGTGGGTTGTCAGACGTGCGTGGAACTCTGCCCGGAGGTCTTTTCCTTCAACGACTCCACCGAGAAGGCGGAGGTGATCAAAGCCGAGGGCGGCCCCGAGGACTGCATCGAGGAGGCGATCAGCTCCTGCCCCGTCGAGTGCATCAAGTGGGAGGAGTGATCGCGGCACGACCCGGATCGGGGTGCAGGTCGCGGCGAAGCGCGGTGTGCATCGTCGCCGCCGAGGCCAGGCTTCCGGCGGTGAGACCGAGCGCCCCGATCAGGCTGCCGGGGGTATCCAAGGCGAGGGCGAGGGCCGCGGTCGCCGAGGCGGCGCACAGCAGCACGGCGTGGCCGAAAAGAACGACCCGCGGCCGTTTCAGCGCCGCCGCGAGACCCTCGCCCCGGGCGCGCAGCGCGACCGCGAGGGGAAAAAAGACGAAGAGCGCCGCCGTGCGTCGGATCCAGGGCAGATCCACGGGATCGAGGTTCTGCAGCGTCACGTAATAGAACCGGTCAAGACCCGGAAGCAGGAAGATCAACGGCAATAGCCCCAACCCCGCCCCGGCGGCCAGAGCGAAGCGCAGCGTGCGGCCGCGGTTTTCCGCAACGGGGGAGAAGGCGAGAACGAGGGTCTGGATGCGGGTGGCGCTGAAGGCCACGGGACTCGCCAGACCGAGGGCGAGGTAGTAGACCGGCAGCATGCGCTCGGGTTCCGGGGCGCGGGCGAGGATCGCGGCCACGACCACGGCGGCGAAAGTGAGAAAATAGCCTCCGAACGTGAGCGGCAGGCTGAACTCGAAGATCTCCCGCAGCCGGGGCGGGGAGCCTTCAAGAGCGGGCTGGCGCGCGAGAAAGGGACGCGCCATGGCCCGGGAGACGAGGGCCTCCAGCGCGACCGGAAGGCTGAGCGCCACCACCGCCCACACCGGACCGACCCAGCCGGCGAGGCAAAAAACGGGCGTAAGCGCCGCGGTCAGCGCGACCCGGCCGATCGTCGCCACGCTCGCCAGCCCCGCGGCCTGGAAGGTGTACATGGCGACGAAATAGGGGATGCGGCTGAAGAAGAGAATCTGGAGCGGGATGCCGGCCAGAAGACTTCGGCGTGCCGGGGCGGCGATCGTGGGGGGAAGCCCGATCAGTTTCTCGAAGATGACGACGGCGACCGGTTCGAGACAAATCAGGGCCTGCAAGGCCGAGGCGCAGAAGCCGGCGGCGAGCGAGACGCGGTAGAACTGTCGATACCCTTCGCGGCTGCGGGCGAAGACCATCCCCGTTGGTACGAGGCTGATGGCGAACATCCCCAGGAAAAAAAGGACCGTGTTCGCCTGGGCCAGACCCGCCAGATCGAGCGTTCCCCCGGGGCCGCGCGCGGCCACCATGGCGACGAGAGGGTAGCACAGCGACTGCGAGGCCGCCTGCAGGGCGAGCGGCAGGAAAAACCGCGCCAATCGTCCGTAGCCGGGCGGAGCCGAGCCTCCGGTGTGCGCCCCGTTCATGGAAGGTCTTCGAACTCCCCGACGAGGCGGACTTCGCGCTCCAGGCGTACCCCGAAGCGCTCGAAAACCCGCTCCTCGACGCGGCGGATCAGGCGGTAGACATCCGCGGCCGTCGCGCCTCCCCGGTTCACGATGAACCCGGCATGCTTCGGGCTCACCTGGGCGTTCCCCACGCGTTCCCCCTTGAGCCCCGCCTCCTCGATCAGGGCGCCGGCGTAATAGCCGGCGGGGCGTTTGAAGACACTGCCGCAGGAGGGGAGATCGAGGGGCTGACGGCGGCCGCGCATTTCGAGGATTTCCGTGACCCGGCGCCGGAGGACGGCGCGGGAGCCCCGCTCCAGGCGGAGGCGGGCGGCGGCGATGAGTACGCCCTTCAGGTCGGGGCTTTCCCGGTAGCCGAAGGAGAGCCGGTTGCGGTCGGCTTCGAAAGAATCCCCCTCGAAGGTGAAGCCCCGGACCGCGATCACGAGGTCGGCGATTTCGCGCCCGAAGGCCCCGGCGTTCATCTGCAGCGCCCCCCCCACTCCCCCGGGGATGCCGGCCAGGGGCTCGAGTCCCGCTAGACCGCGCTCCACCGCGGCGACAACGAGGCGGTGCAGGGCGCAGCCCGCCTGGACGTCGACCTCGGGATCCGCGAAACGCATCCCGCCGAGGGCCTCGCCCACATGGAGCGTGACCCCCGGCCAGCCGCGGTCGGAGACGAGGACGTTGCTGCCGCGGCCGAGGATGAAGAGCGGCAGGCCCGCCTGCTGGACGGCACGGAGGATCGCCGGCAGATCCTCCTCCTGCTTCGGGGCGACCCACAGGGCGGTCGATCCGCCGATCCCGTAGGAGGTGTGGGGGGCGAGGGGGTGGTCGACACGGATTTCGGCCCGCGTGCGGTCCCGCAGGAACGCCGCCAGTTCGGCAAGATCGCGGGCGGAAGGAGGCGGCTCCATCGTCGGGCCTCTAATCACAGAAGCTGCACGAAATCAATCGGCGCCCAATGCGTCGGGTGCGGAAACGGAGGGCAGGGTGGAAACGCTGATCGCCGCTGTCGGGGCGCTTGTCGCCTTCTTTTTTCTCTTCTTCGCCTTCTGGGTGCTGCGCCGTCCCGAGCGGCGCACTCAGGGCCCGGGCGGCTGCGCACGCTGCCGCTGCGGAGGTGCGGCTTCGGCTGCCGCGGAAGCCTCCCGCTGCCGGCATGGGGACGGAGACCTCCGCTGAAACCCACGCTCCCCTTCAGCCTCCGGGACCGGGTTCCCCGGAGAGCGGGGCCTCCACAAGAGCGGGAATCTCCGACCAGCCGCTCACCCGCTCGACGCCCCGCTCCTTTTCAAACCCGATACGCTTCGCCCCGGTTTCCCGCGCCGCGGCGGTCACCTCCGTGGAGCCGATGACCGCGGCGATCGGGATGCCCGCTTCGCTCAGGCGCCGCAGGGTCGTCCTGCCGCGCCAGGAAAGGGCGACGGCGCGGGTAAGCCCGTCCTGTTCGATCCGCCTCCGGGCGATTTCCCGGCCGAAGAACCGGGTGACGAAGACGAGCCCGAAGCTCCGCTCAAGCCGCTTCAGGGCCGTACGGCAGGCCTCGCTCTCTTCGGGCCGAAGCGCGGTTTTGAGCACGGATTCCGTCTCGATCACCACGAGCGGCTCCCCGGGGGCGAGGACCAGGAGTCTTCCCGAGGCGTGCCGATTTCCCGCCCGGGCCGCGAGCTCCAGCCGCCCCGGCGCCTCCGGGCGGAAACGGAAGTAGCCGAAGCCGTCGCCTCCCGTCAGGATTTCGACCGGTTTTTCCCCGGCGATCGTCAGCGTCACCCGTTTTCCGCCGGCGGCGGCGAAGAAAGCCGTGGTGCGCACGGCGAGCGTCACCGGGCGTCCGGCGACGGCCACGGCGTCGCCGACCTCGAGGCCGGCCGGGGCCGGAGCGGCGGCGAAAAGCACGCCGAGCAGCGCGCCGCAGAGGAGAACGATCCGGCGAGGAGTTGCGGTCATAAAGGTTCCTTCGGGGATTGGAAGGATTCTGCCCGCCGGGGATCGCGGTGTCAAACGGCCGCCGAAGCCGCGGCACCTTGTCTCCCCGGCTGCTCTTCGAGTAGCATGAGGGTGCGCCGGGGGAAAGGGTCAACCGGCGCGGAGAACGGCAAGCCATGTCCATCGGGCGTCTGCGATCCCGCGGTTCCCTCTCCGGTGTGCTTCTCGCCGCGGTGCTGGCCGCGGCCGGGGTAGCCGAGTTCCGGCTGCACTGGGCGGAAGGCCTCCTCGGCGCCTATCTTGCTTCGACCAATGCCGAGCGGCCCGAGTCGGGGATGATCTGGGAGCAGGGGCGCCGCACCCAATCGGCGCTTTCGGTCGTGGAACACCTGGCGGGCGACCGGGAGGCCCAGCAGCGCCGGGCCCGCAACGCCGCAAGTTTGGGCGAGCTGCTCGCCTTGCTCGCCCCCGGACAGGCGGTCATGCTCTCCGCGGAGCACTTCCGCGAGCTCTACCAGAAGTTGCCGCTGGCGCTCGCCCACGAGCTCATCTCGCCCTTCGAGCTCCTGCGGCTCGCCGGCGAGGGACGCTGGAGCCGCACCTATCTCGAGCGCTCCTCCGACGGGCTGATGATTTATCTTCTCGAGCCCGGAAACCATGTGCTCCGGCAGTTCCGGCTCTCCGATGCGCCGCTCGCCCTGGCGGCGCGGCGCAGCGATGGGATGGAGCAGACGCTCGAGCGGATCGCCGCCTTCCGGGGCCGGATTTACGCCGCCGAGCGTTTTTTCGCCGCGCTCTCCGAGCTGGGCGATGAGGAGCGTCGCGGCGTGCTTCCCCAGCCGGAGCGGCTGCTCGGCGTCGCCGCGCAGATCGTGCGCGTGGGCGTCTCCGATGAGGCACTCGGGGGCTTCGTGGAACTCGGCTTCGAAATCCGCACCCCCTCGGGTCCCCGCGTGCTCTCGCTCCAGGGCCAGGACTGGGCCGTCTGGCGGCTGCGGGCGCGTATGGAAGGCAGGCGGGATGCCGGGCCTTCCTCCCCCCTTTCGCCCGCCGATGCGAGGGGGCCATGAAACGGACCCTGCTCCTGCTTTTGCAGGTCGGGCTTCTCTTGGCCGGGGCCGCGGCCGCGGCCGCCTGGGTCTATGTTTTTTTCGTCCTGCGGGATCTGCCGCGTGTTCCCGAGCCTTTGAGCCGCATCATCGAGACGCCGGCGACCGAGATCTACGCCGCTGGCGGCGAGCGCCTGCTCGTCCTCGGGGGTAGAGAACTCGTCCCCCTGCACCGCATTTCCCCCCATTTCCTTCAGGCCGTGATCGCCGTGGAGGATCACCGTTTCTGGGAGCACCGCGGGATCGACAAGCTGCGTCTGATCAAGGCCTTTTGGGTGAACCTTTTCCGCCGCGGCCGTCTCGAGGGGGCCTCGACGATCACCCAGCAGCTGGCGAAGAACCTCTTTTTCACCTTCCGTCGGACCCTCGAGCGCAAGTTCCGCGAGATGTTGGTCGCCTTGCACATCGAGGCGCGCTTCGGCAAGTCCGAGATCCTCGAGGCCTACGTGAACCAGATCGCTTTCGGGGTGGGGGCCTTGGGAATCGAACAGGCGGCACGCTCGTTTTTCGGGAAGTCCGCCTCCCAGCTGACGCTCGCCGAGGCCTCGCTCCTGGCCGGGCTGCCCAAGTCGCCTACGCGCTACAACCCTTATCGCCATTTCGAGCGGGCGAAGGAACGCCAGCGCACCGTGCTCCGCCGTATGGTCGCCACCGGCGCCGTCACCGCGGCCCAGGCCGAGGAGGCCTTCCGCGCCCCGCTGGCGCTTCGTCCGCGGTCCCGGGAGACCCCCGCCTCGGGCGGCTACTTCATCGACTGGGTCATGAAGGAGCTGGAGGATCGCTACGGCTCGGATGTCGTCCATCACGCCGGCCTCAAGGTCTTCACCACGCTCGACGCGCGGCTGCAGGCACAGGCGGAGGAGGCGGTGGCCGCGGGGCTCGCCCGTCTCGACCCGCTGCTCAAGCCTCCGCCGGCCGCGGAGGGCGAAAGCCCCCCCCGGCTCCAGGTCGCGCTTGCGGCCGTCGAGGTGCACTCCGGGGCGGTGCGCGCCATGGTCGGCGGCCGCGATTACGCCGAGAGCGAATTCAACCGCGCCGTCCAGAACAACCGCCAGCCGGGGTCGGGCTTCAAGCCCTTCGTCTACTACGCCGCCTTCGAAAAGGCGGGCTTGCACCCGGCCTCGGTTTTCGTCGACCAGCGCGTCTCCATCCCCATCGCCGGGCAACCCTCCTGGACCCCGCGCAATTTCAGCGGCGACTACGAAGGACCGATGATCCTTAAGCACGCCCTCGCCCAGAGCGTCAACTCCATCGCGGCGCAGCTGGCGCAGCGCGTGGGGGCGCCCGCCATCATCGACGCCGCCCGGCGCTGCGGCATCAAGAGTCCGCTCGCCGCGGTGCCCTCGATTGCGCTCGGGACCTCGGGGGTGAGCCCGCTCGAAATGGCTTCGGCCTTCGCCACCTTCGCCTCCGGGGGTATGCGGCACGAGCCCTTTGCGATCCGCCGCGTCGAGGATTCGAGCGGCCGCATTCTCGAGGAGCGTCTGATCGGCGGGCGGCGGACGATCGATGCCGCGATCGCCTTCCAGCTGGTGGACATGATGCGGGCGGTGATCCGCGAGGGGACCGGCCGGGGGATCCTCCAGCTCGACTTCCGGGCGCCCGCCGCCGGCAAGACCGGAACGACCGACGACCACCTCGACGCCTGGTTCACCGGCTTCACCCCCACTCTGAGCGCGAGCGTCTGGGTCGGCTACGATCGCGCCGCCCCCCTGCGCGACGCCAACGGGCGCGGGTTGACGGGCGGCCGCGCCGCGGCCCCCCTCTGGGCGGAATTCATGAAACGGGCGACCGCGGATGAGCCCCGGCGCGAATTCCCCATCCCGCCCGACATCCGCTTCGTGACCGTCTCCCCCACGACCGGCGAGACCCCGCCGCCGTGGGGCGGCCGGGGGATGGAGGTCGCCCTCCGGGTCGGCCAGACGCCTTCCCTCGTCCCGCGGCAGGAGGATCCGACCGCGGTCGTGCCCCTCGGGGCCGGCCCGTAAAGGAAGTCCCATGATCCGCACTCTGAAACTGTTGAACGCCGGTCTCTGGACGGGTCTAGCGATGGTCGGGCCCGGCGGGCTGCCGCCGGCGGG
>CAZQUP010000030.1:0-21296 GCA_964596545.1 uncultured Desulfatibacillum sp.
TCTACCCTGCCGGGCTACCGCGCTTCGCTGGCAACCGCCGTCGGCGGCGAGGGGATCGAGCGCCGGTTGTGCCTCAAGGAGCGGATGCATCGCCGTCGGCTCCGGGGTTCGTCGGTCAACGGTATCGGGTTGTTTGCGGAAGATTCCGGCCGGGTCGGCGCGATCCCGCCGGCACAAGGCGGCGGGGGAAGCCGCCCGAAGCCGGAACGAGATTCAACGATAACCTCGTCGAAGAAAATTTCAAGACGGCCGCGACCGAAGGCGGCCGAGGAATGCTGCAGGGGGGGCTTCAGCTGCCCCGCAGGGAGCCGACCGCACGGAGGATGACGGTCGCTGCGGCATCGATTTCCGCCGCTGTGGTCATGCGGCCGGTCGTGAGCCGCAGCGTCCCGGCCGCCCACTCTTCGGCGACCCCCATGGCCACGAGCACGTGCGAGATTTCCGTGCGGTCCGCATGGCAGGCGGCCCCCGCCGAGGCGGCCACCTCGAGGCCGATCGCCTCGAGAATCCGGTTCGCGGTCAGCCCCCGGAAGGAAACGCTGAGCGTGTTGGGCAACCGTTCCTCCGGATGCCCGTTCACCTGCACTTCCGGGATCGACGCGGTCAGCGCGGCCTCCAGCCGGTCGCGAAGGGTCTTCAGCCGGGCATGGGTCTCCGGGAGATCGCGGGCGGCGATTTCGCAGGCCTTGCCCAAGCCCACGATCTCGAGCACGTTTTCCGTTCCGGCGCGCAGCCCTCCCTCCTGGCCCGCCCCGTGCAGGTAGGAGCCGAGCGCGGTTCCCCGCCGCACGTAGAGCGCCCCCACGCCTTTGGGGGCGTAGAGCTTGTGACCGGCGACGGAAAGCAGGTCGACGCCCAGTTCCTCGACCCGTACAGGGATCTTGCCGAGCGACTGGGCGGCGTCGGTGTGCACGCGGATGCCGCGCTCGTGCGCCAGGCGGGCGATCGCGGCGACCGGCTGGATCGTGCCGACCTCGTTGTTGGCGTGCATGATGCTCACCAGGACCGTCTCCGGCCGCAGGGCCGCGGCCACCGCCTCGGGATCGATCCGGCCGCGGCCGTCTACCGCGACCCGCGTCACGGCGAAGCCGAAGCGCTCCTCGAGAAAACGACAGACGTTGAGCACCGCCGGGTGTTCGATGCGGCTGGTGACGATGTGGCGGCCACGGTCGGCGAGGGCGAGCGCGGACGCCAGGATGGCCCAATTGTTCGCCTCCGTTCCGCCGCTGGTGAAGAAGACCTCCTCCGGTGTGCAACCGAGCAGTCCGGCGACCTGCCGGCGTGCAAGACCGATCGCCTGCCGCGGGCGGACGGCGTAGAGGTGGCCGCTCGAGGGATTGCCGAACTCCTCCTCCAGAAACGGCCGCATCGCGGCGATGACCTCCGGATGGTGGGGGGTGGTGCCGTTGTAGTCGAGATAGATCGGGCGGTTCATCGGGAACCTCCGTCGGATGGAGCGGAAAAGCGCGCGGCGTCGGTGTGGGGGAGGAATTTGGCCGCGTTGAAGCGGTTCATGAAATCGGCGTTCACGTTCAGTTCGAGGTAGGTGATGCGGTCGCGGAGGCGCGGGATTTCCTCGAAGCTCTCCGGCCGGGTGAGGACGAGGCTTGCGCCCTCCAGCGAGCTGTTGCCCAGGGGGAGGAAGCGCTCGGGGGGAAGCGCAGGGAGCATGCCGATCGTCGCCGCCGATCGGGGGTCGATGAAGCAGCCGAAGGTGCCCGCGACGTAAAAGGTGCCGATCTTTTCGAGGTCGAGCCCGACGCTCAGACCCAGGGTCTCAAGGATGGTGTACATGGCGGCCTTGGAGCGGATGAGGCTTTCGATCTCGGCCTGGCCGAGCGTGAGGTCCCCCCCCGTCCCCGACCGATCGGCCGGGACGAGCAAAAGGCGGTCGCCCTCCTCCCCGAGGAGCCGGTCGCCGCAGGCCGCAGGGACGAAGCGGCCGCGGGCGTCGATCCATCCGGCGCGGAAGAGGCAGGCGGCGAGATCGATCATTCCCGAGCCGCAGATGCCGCGGGGGGCGACCTCTCCAATGGTGTGGAAGGAGAGCGCGCCGGTCGCGGGGTCGATCGTCACGCGGTCGATCGCCCCGGGGGCGGCGGTCATCCCGATCCGGCTCATGCCGCCCTCCAGCGCCGGGCCGGCCGCCCCGGCGCAGCCGATCATCCAGTCGCGGCAGCCGAGCACGACCTCGGCGTTCGTCCCCACGTCGACCAGGATCGCAGGCTCGGTGCGGCGGTGTAGGCCGGAGAAGAGGATCCCGGCGATCAGGTCGCCCCCGAAGTAGCTGCCGATGTTGGGGAAGACGAACACCCGGGCTCCGGGCGCCGCGGTGAGGCCGAGATCCCGGGCGGCGACCAGCCCCGGGCGGTTCACCACGGGGATGTAAGGCTCGCGGATCATGCGGCCGGGGTCGAGGCCGAGAAAGAGGTGCGTCATGGCCGTGTTGCCGGCGACCGCGAGATGGGTCAATCCGCGGGCCTCCCGGCCCTGGGCCGCGAGCAGCCCGGAGAGTGCCTCATTCAGGGCCCTGCGGATGACGCGGGCGAGCGTCTCGAGCCCGCCGGGGGTCGCCGCGTGGTGGATGCGCGTCAGGATGTCGGGGCCGATCGCCGCCTGGGGGTTGTCGAAGCCGTCCTCGGCGAGGACGCGGCCGGAGGAAAGTTCCAGCAGCCGCAAGGCGACCCGGGTCGTCCCCAAATCCACGGCGGCGCCGAGCGGCGAGGGGCCCTCCTCACCCGGGAGGACCCCCGTGGCGATCCAGCTTTCTCCCTCGCGGAAAAGGGCGCAGCGCACGCGCCAGCCGGCCGCGCGCAGCACCGCCGGCAGATCGTACAGGAGCTCGAGCGGAAGCCGGACTTCGGCGCCGATTTCCCGGCGCAGGGCGGCGGCCAGGCGGTCGGCGTCCGCCGTGTTGTCGCGCAGACTGGGCGGCGCAAGACGCAAAGGGAAAACCCAGGAGGAGGCGTTCACCTTCGGCTTTCCAGCTCGGCAAGAAGGAGCGGCAGGACCTCGTCCGCTCCGGCGGGGATGAGAAAGTCGCTCACGGCCCCCGTGAGCGGGGTCGGCTCGGGGTTGATCTCGATCACCGCGGCGCCGCGCTGCCGGGCGATCACGGGAAGGCTCGCCGCGGGCTGGACCACGGCCGAGGTGCCGACGACGAGCATGACTTCGCAGCGCTCGGCCGCCTCCCGGGCGCGGAGGAGGGCGTCGAAAGGAATCATCTCGCCGAAGAAGACGGCGTCCGGGCGCAGGATTCCGCCGCAGGCACAGCGCGGGGGAAGAACGGAGTCGTCGACGCGGTGGGTTTCGATCCGCGCCCCGCAGCCCATGCAGCGTTGCCAGGCGAAGGTGCCGTGGAACTCGATCACGTCCGTGTTGCCGGCCCGCTGGTGGAGGCCGTCGATATTCTGGGTAATGACGGTCTCGAGGATGCCCAGGGCTTCCAGGCGCGCAAGCCCCAGGTGGCCGGCATTGGGCCGCGCGCGGTCGATGACCGCCTTCAAGTCCTTGACGAGCACCTTCCAGACGCGGCCGGGGTCGGAGAGCAGCGCATCGAGACTGGCGATCTCCAGGGGATCGTATTTCTCCCACAGCCCCCCCGGGCCGCGGAAGGGGGGGATCCCGCTGGCGATCGAGATCCCGGCCCCGGTCAAGGCGACCGCGCGCCGGGTCGCCTGAAGTCGTGCCGCGGCGCGAGAGATCAGCTCCCGCATGAGGCGCTCTCCGCGGAGAAACGGTGGCGGTCGACGGCGAGAAGCGTGTGCCAGACGCCCTCGTGGGCCCACTGCCGCCGGATGACGTAGCCGGCCAGGCGGAGCAGGCGCCGGGCTTCGCCCACCTCGCCGCGCAGCAGGCCGGAGAGGATCCAGCGCGGCGTCCGGCGGAAGGACCCGCCGGCGAGCAACCCGAGCAGCAGGCTTCCGTGCAGGTTGGCCAGGGCGAGATCGGCGGCGGTCCGGGCGAAATCCTCGGCCCGGCCGACGACGACCAGGACGCGCTTCGCCAGGCCGTTGGCGAGCACGTTGCGGCGTGCCGTGCGCGCGGCGAGCAGGTTCGCGTCGACCGCAAGGACGCGGCAGCCGAGCGAGGCGGCGGCGAGCGACAGGATTCCCGTGCCGGTGCCGAGATCGAGGACCCGCGCGGGGAGCCGCTCCCGGACCGCTTCCTCGAGTGCCGACAGGCAGTCGCGGGTCGTGGGGTGGCCACCGTTTCCGAAGACCAGCCCCGGGTCGAGAACCAGCGCGGGCGGCGAAGCCGGGGCCGCCGCATCGAGCGCCCGCCGGGGCGAAAGGAAGCGGAAGCGGCCGACGCAAACCTCCTGCGGAGAGCTTCCCTGCCAGTCGGCGTAGGCCATGCGGTGGACGTCGCGCAGCTTCAGGCTGGAGTGCTGCGCCAGGAAATCCTCGACCGCGCGGGCGGCCGGGACGGAGAAGAAGAGAAAGCAGCTCTCTTCCTCGCACCAGGCGCCGAGGTAGCCCTCCGCCTGCGGCTCGGCGAGAAAGGGCGGCCGCCCGGCGCACTCGTAGATGTGAAGCTCGGCGGAAGGAGGGATCGGGCGGCAGTTCATGGCCGGGGCGGAGACGGCGGCTGTCTCTCCTCGTCCGGAATCCGGTCGAGATACCATTGCATGGGATCGATCAGGGTGTAGCCCATCTCCGTCAGCTTTTTCTTCACCTGAGCCACGTTCTGGGTCAGAAGGTACGGAAAGACCGCGCGCTTGTCCTCTTCCCAGTAGCGCGCGACGAGCACGCTGCCGAAGGAGATGCCCATCGCCGTGATGGCATCGACGATTTTCTTGAGTTGACCGACCTTCTCTTCGACCAGGATGCAAAGCAGCGTGCCCGGCTCCCCGATGCCGAGCACATTGATGAAGGCCCGCAGCAGGTCCCGCACGGAGAGGATCCCGCGGAGCCGGCCCTCCTCGTCCACGACCGGAAGCGCCCCCACCTTGGCGTTCTGGATCAGGAGCAGTGCGTCCTGGATCGTGTAGCCGGGTGAGATGGTGATCACCGGCGAGGTCATGATGTCGCGGGCACGGATGTCCTGGAATTTCCTCCGTTCCTCCTCGCTCAGGCCCTCCTGGAAAAAGCGGAAGGGCAGTGCGCTGCGGATGTCCCGGTCGCTCACGATCCCGATCACCTTGCGCTCCGTGTCCACGATGGGGATGTGGCGGATGCGATGGGCGCTCATGAGCTCCTGGAGGTCGAACAGGGTGGTTTCCGGCGTGGCGGTGATGACCCCGCGGGTCATGGATCTGCTGACGAACATGGTTTCCCCCTCGATGCGATAGAATTCACCCCATCAGCCGTTTAGCAGGGCCTGTACGTGGTTGCGGGCGAGCTCGGGCAGGCGCGTGAGGCAATAGCCGCCCTCGAGCACCGAGATCAGACGGTGACGGCAGTGCGCCGCAGCCAGGGCGAGGATCTGTTCCATGATCCAGTCATAGCCCTCGGTGGAGAGGGCGATGTCGGACATGTCGTCGTCGCGGTGGGCGTCGAAGCCGGCCGAGACGAGGATGACCTCGGGACGGAATTCCTCGAAAGCCGGCAGGAGGTCGCGCTCGAGCAGCCGCCGGTACTCTTCGTCCCCCTGTCCGGGTAGAGCGGGCGAATTCTTGGTGAACCCGTAGCCGTCGCCCCGGCCGTATTCAAACTCCCGTCCCGTTCCCGGGTAGGCGAAGGAGGGGTGCTGGTGGATGCTGTAATAGTAGACCTGCGGGTCTTCCTCGAAGATGTGCTGGGTGCCGTTGCCGTGGTGGACGTCGAAATCGATGATCCCGATGCGCTCGATGCCGAAGCGCCGCTGGAGGTAGCGCGCGGCGATGGCGACGTTGTTGAAGTAGCAGAAACCCATGGCGCGGTTCGCCTCGGCGTGGTGGCCGGGGGGGCGGACGGCGCAGAAGGCGTTGTCGAGCCGGCCCTCGAGCACCTCACGGCAGGCCGCAAGCACCCCGCCCGCGGCCAGCAGCGCGACCTCGTAGGTTTCGGGGCACATCGCATTGTCGGGCGAGTCGAAAACGCTCTCCCCTTTGCGACAAGCGACCTCGAACCGCCGCACGTACTCGGCGCTGTGGACGGCCTGCACCCAGGCGAGCTCGGCGGGCTCGGCGGGGACGAACACCAGCCGCTCGAGGAGCCCGCCTTCCCGGAGGCCCTGCATCATGGCGGTGAGCCGCTCGGGGGCTTCAGGGTGATACGGGCCGGTCCGGTGCAGCAGGAAACGCTCGTCATAGACCAGGCCGGTGCGTTTCATCGGTCTTCCTCGTGAGGGACAAGACGTCCACGGCTCCGGAAACCACGGTGCCGGCCTCGGGTTCAAGGCAGAATGCGCGCGAAGATCGCATACGCCGCCCGCAGGCAGTCGGATTCCTCGGGGAGCGCGATGATCGGCCGTCCGGCGGCGTCGAATTCGTAGACGCGACGGTCCTCCGGGACGGTCCCGGCGAAGCGAAGGCCCGCCTCGAGGAGCGGCCGCAGCGCCTCCGGCGCGGGGGGCTCCGAAGCGCGGTTGACGATCAGGTGGCTCGCCCCCACGCCGATGTTCAGCTCGCGCGCCAACCGCTCGATGCGCAAGGCCGCCTCGAGGCCGCGCCGCGAGGCATCCGAAACGATGATCAGGACATCGACGTTCTTGGTGGTCAGCCGGCTGATGTGCTCCATGCCGGCCTCGTTGTCCATGACCACCCAAGGGTAATTGGCGACCAGCTTTTCGAGGCAGGTGACCAAAATCGAGTTGGCCGCGCAGTAGCAGCCGGGGCCTTCCGGCCGCCCCATGGCGATCAGGTCGAAGTCCCCGGCCTCGACGACGGCCTGGCCGAGCTTCATCTCGAGAAAGAGGTCCTTGGTCATGCCGCTCGGGACCTGACCGCGTTTCATGTCTTCGCGGGCTTCGCCCACGGTTTCAACGAGCGCAACCCCCAGAACCTCGTTCAAATTGGCGTTGCTGTCGGCGTCGACGGCGAGCACCGGCTTGCGTCCGTGGGAGATCAGATAGCGGATGAGCAGGCCGGCGAGGGTCGTCTTGCCGGTTCCGCCCTTGCCGGCCATGGCGATGTGGAAGGCCATCGGAGCTGTTCCTGGGCGCTGGAATTTCGACGCGGCCCGCAGACCGCGACCATGTTTTCGGTTTAGGGCAGAACCCGGTCCCAGTCAAGGCGCAATCCCGGTTTCCCCCCCGTCTTGCAATGCCTTCGGGCCTGTGGTAAGCGCTTCGCGGACATGAGGGCCGCCGCCGGAGCCGCGAGGCGGCGCACATCGTCGCCCCGCACGGGAGGAATGCCATGGATTTCGAGCTGACCCAATCCCAGAAGGAAATCCAGAAAGCGGCGCGCGAGTTCGCCCGCGGGGAGTTCGACAAGGAGCTCGCCCTCGAGCTCGACCGCAAGCACGAGTTTCCGCGCGCGATCTGGCGCAAGGCGGCCGAGCTCGGCTTCGTCGGAGTCCATTTTCCCGAGGAGTACGGCGGGCAGGGACTCGGGGTGATCGAGAACATCCTGATCGCCGAGGAATTCTGCGCCCGTGACTCGGGAATCGGCAGCGCGGTCGTACTGGCGTCCTTCGCCTCCGAGTGCATTCTGCGCTTCGGCTCCGAAGAGCAAAAGAAACGCTTCCTCCCCCCCGTCGCCGAGGGGCGCATGCTCTCCGGGGGGGCCTTCACCGAGCCCGGCCACGGCTCCGACATCACTTCCCTGGATACGACCGCCGTGCGTCACGGCGACGAGTGGATCATCAACGGCACCAAGACCTTCATCACCAACGGCGGCCTGGCCGGTTTTTACTGCACCCTCTGCCAGACCGAGATCGGCATCACGCCTTCCTACCGCGGGATCAGCATGATTCTCGTCGAGGCCGACCGCCCCGGGCTCACGACCGCCGATGTCGGCGACAAGATGGGCATCCACATGATGGCCACGGCGGAGCTGAGCTTCCGCGACGTGCGCGTGCCGGCGACGAATCTGATCGGCAAGGAGGGCCGCGGTTTCTACCAGGTGCTCGAGTTCTTCGACGAAAGCCGCATCCTCGTCGCCGCTCAGGCCTTGGGCATCGCCCAGGGCGCCTTCGACCGTGCGCTCGCCTACGTGAAGGAGCGCCAGCAGTTCGGTCGGCGGATCGCCGATTTTCAGGTGACCCAGCACAAGCTCGCCGACATGGCGACGAAGATCGAGCTCGCACGGCTGATGACCTACAAAGCCGCCTGGAACTTCGATCAGGGCCGCATCGACCCCAAGCTCACCTCGATGGCCAAGATGTACGCGGCGCGGACGGCGGTCGAGATCGCCGACGAGGCGATCCAGCTCTTGGGCGGCTACGGTTACATGACCGAGTACGAGGTCGAGCGCTTTTACCGCGACGCGAAGATCACCGAGATCTACGAGGGGACCAAGGAAATCCAGAAAAACACCATCGCCAGCGCCGTACTCGGCAAACTCAAGTGAGCCCTCCTCGGGGGAAAGGAACCCACCAGATGATCGAGTCGCTCAAGAAGGCCCTGAACACGGGCCTGGGTCTTGCGCTTCAGACTTGGCGCGAGGTCGAGGCCGCCGGCCGTGAGATCGCCCGCAAGTCTCGGCTCTCGGAACAGGAGGCCGGCCAGTTCCTGAAGAGCCTGCGCGAAACCTACGAGAAGGCGCAGAAGGGCTTCGAGTCGCGCGTAAACCACCTGGTGAAGGAGGTGCTCCGCAAGGCCGACGTCGCCACCCGCGAGGACCTGAAAAGCTTGAAACGCGAGATCCAGCAGCTGAAAAAGCAGCACCCGGCGGCCCGGCCGGCCTCTCCTTCCCGGAAGCCCTCCCCGGCCCGCCCCCGCACGCGGAAGAAGAGCGCTTCCTGAAAACTTCCTTCGCTCCCGGCATGCCCCTTGTCCTCTACAATACGCGCTCGCGCCGCAAGGAGGTCTTCGTCCCGCTCTTCCCGGACGAGGTCGGCCTGTACACCTGCGGGCCGACGGTCTACAATTACGCTCACCTCGGCAACCTGCGCACTTTCCTCTTCGAGGACGTGCTCAAGCGCGTGCTTCTCTACAACGGGTTTCGCGTGCGCCACGTGATGAACATCACCGACGTGGGGCACTTGACCGGGGATCGCGACCTCGGCGAGGACAAGATCGAAGCCGGCTCGCGCCGCGAGGGCAAGACCGCCTGGGAGATCGCCGCGTTTTACACCCAGGCCTTCCGCCAGGATCTGGCGCGGCTGAACATCCTCGAGCCGACCGTCTGGTGCCGGGCGACCGACAACATCCCCGAGCAGATCGCCCTCATCCGCGTCCTCGAGGAGAAGGGCTACACCTACCGCACGAGCGACGGGATCTATTTCGACACCGCGCGATTTCCGGAATACGGAAGGCTTTCGAGCCAGAATCTCGAGGCGCTGCGCGAGGGGGCGCGGGTGGAGAAAAATCCCGAGAAGCGCAACCCCACCGATTTCGCGCTCTGGAAGTTCTCGCCGCCGGGGGTGAAGCGGCAGATGGAATGGGACTCCCCCTGGGGGATGGGGTTTCCGGGGTGGCACGTCGAATGCTCGGCGATGAGCCTGAAATATTTGGGCGAGCGGCTCGACATTCACTGCGGCGGAATCGACCACATCGACATCCACCATACCAACGAGATCGCGCAGTCCGAGGCGGCGACGGGAAAGCCCTTTTTCCGATTCTGGATGCACGGGGCCTTTCTGCAGATCCAGGGCGGAAAGAAAATGGCGAAAAGCGAGGAGAACTTTCTCACCCTGGATAGCGCTCTCCTCCGCAAAGGGATCCCGCCCCTTGCCTTCCGCTTCGCCTGCTTTCTTTCCCACTATCGCAAGCCGATGGAATACAGCGACGCCTCGATGGAATCGGCCCGCGCCGGGCTCGAGCACCTGAGCAACCAGGTGCGCGATCTCGGGGCTCCGGCGGCCGAGGCGGCCCCCGACCCCGCGTTCCGGGAGCGGTTTCTCGCGGAGGTGAACGATGACCTCAACCTGCCGCGGGCGATGGCCGTGGTGCAGGAACTGTTGAAAAGCGATCTTTCCCCCGCCGTCAAACAGGCCACGGTCCTCGATTTCGACCGCGTTCTGGGCCTCGATCTCGATCGCCTGCACCGGCCCGAGGAGCTGCCCGAGGAAGTGCACCGCCTCGCCGCGGCGCGGAAGGCGGCGCGGGAGGCGAAAAACTGGCCCGAGTCCGATCGACTGCGCGACGAAATCCAGAAGCTCGGCTACACCGTGAAAGACACCCGCGAGGGGATGCAAATCCTCAAGTCCTGACCGGAAGGCCCGCCCGCTCTTCCTCTTTTCGCGCCGCCGCCCGTCAAGGCTTAACAGGTTCTCGACAACGCAACAAAGTTGCATTATGTTTTCTTACGCCACGATTCATCTTTATAGCAACAATCCATGGTTTGGCGCTTGCACCTGTGTGGCAGAAAGGAGCGTCCCGATGAAAACGCGTTGGCTGACGATGTGGGGTCTTCCGCTATTCCTTTGGGGATCGGCGGCGATCGCGGCTTCCCCTCTTTCCGTCTTTGTGAGCATCGAGCCCCAGCGGTATTTCGTCGAGCGGATCGGCGGCGACCGTGTCGCGGTCTCGGTCCTCGTGCCCGCCGGGGCGGATCCGCACTCCTATGAACCCAAACCGCGTCAGATGACCGAGCTCTCGCGGGCGGCGGTCTACTTCGCGATCGGGATCGACTTCGAGAAGGCCTGGCTGAAAAAAATCGCCGCCGCGAACCCGAAGATGCCGATCGTCGCCACCGACCGGGGAATCGAGAAGATCGCCCTTCCGCCCCACGGCCACGAAGCCGCTCACGGCCCCGAGGCCGCCGCACCGGGTGCCTCCAAGGGCAAGACCCGCCCCAGGAGCGGCAAGCCGCCCACCCACGACCACGCCGCCGGCCACGCGCACGCGCATGCCGACGGACTCGATCCGCATATCTGGCTCTCCCCGGGGCTCGTCAAAATTCAGGCGGCGCACATCCGCGATGGTCTGATCGCGGTTGATCCGGATCATCGCCCGCGCTATGAAGCGGGGTGCGCGGCCTTTCTCGAGGAGATCGACCGCCTGGACGCCGAATTGCGCGCGCTTTTCGCCGGCAAGGAGGGATCCCGCTTTCTGGTCTTTCATCCCTCGTGGGGCTATTTCGCCCGCGATTACGGTCTCGACCAGCGGGCGATCGAAGTGGAGGGCAAGGAACCCAAGCCCGCCCAGCTCGAGGAGCTGATCCGCTTCGCCCGGAAGGAGGGTATCCGTGTCGTTTTCGTGCAGCCCCAGTTTTCGACCCGCAGCGCCGAGACCGTGGCGCGGGGCATCGAAGGCCGGGTGATCCCCGTCGATCCGCTCGCCGCGGACTGGGCGGAGAACCTGCGCCGGACGGCGGGGCGCCTGCACGAGGCCCTGCCTTGAGGTGACATGACAGAGGAAAACCGCCTTCCCCAGAAGGTGATCGACATCCGCGGCCTTTGGTTCTCCTACAACGGCCATCCCGTGCTCGAGGAGGTGAACCTGAGCGTCCCCCGGGGGGATTTTCTGGTTTTGATCGGGCCGAACGGGGGCGGAAAGACGACGCTGCTCAAGCTCATTTTAGGGCTGCTCGTCCCGCGACGCGGGGAGATCACCGTTCTGGGGACCGCCCCCCGGTTCGCGGCCCACCGCGTGGGCTACGTGCCGCAGAATGTCCATGTGAACAAGAGCTTTCCGATCTCGGTGCACGATGTCGTGCGCATGGGAAGGCTGGGAGCCGGAGGGCGGCTTTTGCGGTCGGGAGGCCGGGACGGCGAGGCTGCCGTGCGCCGGGCGATGGAGGAGATGGGCGTCTGGGGGCTTCGCCGCCGCCGCATCGGGCAACTCTCGGGGGGGCAGCTGCAGCGGGCGTTCATCGCCCGCGCTCTTGTCTCCCGGCCCGAGATCCTGCTCCTTGACGAGGCCATGGCCAGCATCGACGCCCAGGGCCGGGCGGAGTTCTACGAGCTTCTGGCCGAGTTGAATCGCCGCGTCACGATCCTTGCCGTGACCCACGACACGATGATGCTCTCGCCGCGGGTGAAATCGGTCGCCTGCGTGAACCGCCGCCTGCACCGTCACGAGAGCGGCGAGATCACCCCGGAGTTGCTCCACTCCGCCTACCGTTGCCCGGTCGATCTGGTGGCCCACGGGATCCCCCCCCGCGTCTTCGAAGTCCACCGGGAGGCCTGAGGTGGCCGAGATCCTGCAGATGGAGTTCATGCGCCACGCGCTCGCCGCCGGTCTGCTTGTGAGCCTCGTTTGCGGGGTCGTCGGGACGCTCGTCGTGGTGAACCGGATCGTCTTTCTCGCGGGCGGGATCGCGCATGCGGCCTATGGCGGGATCGGGCTGGCGATCTTCCTGGGCTGGCCGTTTCTTGCCGGAACCCTCGGCGTCGCGTTCGCCGCCGCATCGGTCATGGCCGCGGTGACGCTTCGTGCGCGGCACCGCGCCGATGCCGTGGTCGGGGTGATCTGGGCGGTCGGAATGGCGGCGGGGATCATTCTGATCGATCTCACCCCCGGCTACCGCAGCGATCTCATGAGCTACCTCTTCGGAAGCATCCTCGCCGTGCCGGCATCCGAGCTTGGGGAGATGGCCGCCATCGCCGCTCTCGTCGTAGGGATCGTCGCCTGGTTTTACCCCGATTTTCTCGCCATGTCCTACGACCCCGAGTTTTCGCGCATCCGGCGTGTGCCCGTGGCCGCCCTTTACAGCCTGATGCTCATACTGATCGCCGCCAGCGTCGTGATCGTGATTCGGGTCGTGGGGCTGATTCTCGTGATCGCGCTGCTCACCATTCCGCCCTTCATCGCCGAGTCCTTCAGCGGCTCGCTCAAAGGGATGATGGCGCGGGCGACGGCCCTGAGCGCCTTCTTCACCGTCGCCGGGCTTGTTCTCTCCTACGTCCTCGATCTGACCTCGGGGGCGACGATCATCCTCGTGGCGGCCGCGGGCTTTGCGGCGGCGATGGGGTGGCGGCGCTTCCATCCGGCGCGGAGGGGAGAGGCCGGTTGAGCCTGCGGCCGGCGAAGGATACGGAAACCGCCATGTGCTCGCGCTGCAACTACCGGGAAATTCTCGAGCGGGCCGGCCTGGAGGCGACGCCGGGTCGGATGCACGTGCTCGAAGTCGTCGGCAGCCACCCCGCCCCCCTGAGCGCGGCGGAGATCCACCGCACGGTGAACCGCAGTCGAACGCTCGACCGCGTCACGGTCTACCGCATTCTCGACCTTCTGGTGGAGAGGAAGATCCTGCAAGCGCTTTCGCTCGGGGGCCGCGGGCGGCTTTACGGTCTGGCGCCGAGCGAGCACCATCCGGCGCACCCGCATTTCCGCTGCGCCCGCTGCGGCGCCGTTCAGTGTCTGCCCCCCGGCGGGGTGCGGGTGGATCTGGCGGGCGTACGCCGCGTGTTCGCCGGCGAGATCCGCCGCGTCGAGGTCCAGGTGGAGGGCCTCTGCGCGAATTGCCTCAAGCGCGGCTGAACCGACGGCCCGCGTTCCTCAGCTGCACTTGTTGTAGCCGCAGAAGCGGCAGATCAGGCAGCCCTCCTCGAAGCTCACCCTTTGCCCGCATTCCGGACATTTTTCTCCGCCCAGGCTCTGCTCGGTCTTGCCGGTCCGCGGCTGGCCTTCCCGGGTGAGATAGCGCTTCTCGAGCACGCGCGCGATCGCATCGGGGATGGAGAGCACAAGCCCACCGTTTTGGAAGATCGGATGTTCGCCGCAGATCCCTTTGAGTTGATCGACGATCTTGTCCACGGTGACGCCCGAGCGCAAAGCCAGCGAGACGAGCCTGCCGATCGCCTCGGTTTTGGCCGTGGTCGAGCGACCCGATTTGCCGATCGTGGCAAAGACCTCGAACGGCCGCCCGTCGAGCTCGGTGACCGTGACGTAGAGGTGGCCGTAGCCGGTCTTGATCTTGGTGGTGAAGCCGAAGAGGGTCTCGGGCCGCTCGAGCACGCCGGCCGGCGGCGCTCCGGCGGCCCCCCCGACGGAGAGCACCTGGTTCTCCTTGCTGCCGTCGCGGTAGATGGTCACCCCCTTGCAGCCGAGCTCGAAGGCCAGATCGTAGACCCGGCGGACGTCGTCGACCGTCGCCTGCCGCGGGAGATTGACGGTCTTCGAGACCGCATTGTCGGTGTGCTTCTGGAAGGCGGCCTGCATGCGCACGTGCCACTCGGGGGAGATGTCGTGGGCGGTCACGAAGATGCGGCGCACCTCCTCGGGGATTTCCTCCAGGTGCCGGATCGAGCCCTCGCGGGCGATCCGGTCCATCAGCTCCGCGCGGTAGAAGCCGCGCTCGCGCGCCACACGCTCGAACACCGGGTTCACCTCAAGGAGCCGGTCGTTGTCCATGACGTTGCGGACAAAGCTCAGGGCGAAGAGAGGCTCGATTCCGCTTGAGCAGCCGGCGATGATGCTGAGCGTGCCGGTGGGCGCGATCGTCGTCAGGGTCGCGTTGCGCCGCCTGAGCCCCTGTTTGCCGTAAACGCTCTTTTCCCAGTTGGCAAAGACGCCGCGCTCGACGGCGAGCGCCTCCGAGGCCGCATGCGCGGCTTTTTGGATGAAGGACATGAGCGCATCGGCCGTCTGCAGCGCTTCTTCGGAGTCGTAGGGGATCCCGAGCTCGAAGAGCAGATCGGCAAAGCCCATGACCCCTAAACCCACCTTGCGGTTGCCCTGCACTCGGGCCGTGATCTCGGGCAGGGGGTAGCGGGACATGTCGATTGTGTCGTCGAGGAAACGCACCGACCAGGTCACCGTCTCGCGCAGGCCCTCCCAGTCGATCTCCGCGCCCGGCCGGACGAAGCGGGCGAGGTTGATCGAGCCCAGGTTGCAGGCCTCCAGGGGCAGAAGCGGCTGCTCGCCGCAGGGGTTCGTGGACTCGATCTCCCCCAGCTCGGGGGTGGGGTTGGCCGCGTTCATGCGGTCCAGGAAGATGATCCCCGGGTCGCCCGTCTTCCAGGCCTGGAAGACGAGGGCGGCGTAGACCTCGGCCGCGTTCAGCCGGCCGACGGGGCGCTTGTCCCGCGGGTCGAGGAGGTCGTAGTCCTCGCCGGCCGCGGCGGCGCGCATGAAGGCGTCGGTCACGGCGACGGAGATGTTGAAATTGTTCAACTCGCGGCCGCTCGCCTTGCAGTGGATGAACTCGAGGATATCGGGGTGATCGACGCGCAGAATCGCCATGTTGGCCCCGCGCCGGGTGCCGCCCTGCTTCACCTGCTCGGTGGCGGTGTTGAAGATCTTCATGAAAGAGACCGGCCCGGAGGCGACCCCGCCCGTCGAGCCCACGTTGCTGTTTTTGGGCCGCAGCCGCGAGAAGGAAAAACCTGTCCCGCCGCCCGATTTGTGGATCAGCGCCGCATTACGCAGCGCATCGAAAATGCCCTCCATGCTGTCTTCCACGGGCAAAACGAAGCAGGCGGCGAGTTGGCCGAGACGGCGCCCGGCGTTCATGAGTGTCGGCGAGTTCGGCAGAAACCGGAACGAGGTCATCAGGTCATAGAAAATCTCCTCGATTTCGGCCATGCGGTTCTCGTCCGCGCCGTAGTTTTTCTCAGCGCGCGCGATGTGATGGGCGACCCGCCGGAACATTTTCTCCGGGGTTTCGATCGGCTTTCCCTGGGGGTCTTTTTTGAGATAACGCTTCCGCAGCACCGTGAGCGCGTTCTCGGAGAGCTCGAGCCGCGGCTTGGCGGAGTCGTGCCGCGGCGGAAAAATCGCCGCCGGCGCAATCAGGGTTTCTTTCATGGTCGGGGTCCTCGTCCGGTTTCGGGGTCAAGGGTTTCCGCTTTCCGACGGCGCAAGTCCGCCGTCGGCAACCGCTTCTTCAAATTTGAAAATAAGCATCCAAAAGCCGATCCCGAAAAGAAACGCCGCGAAGGAAAAATCGCCGGGGAGCGTTTGCGCCGCGGTCGGCGGAAGCAATGTCGGCAGTATTTCACACTATATGTTGTGTGTCAACCGAACTTTTGATCAATATATGGAAACTTATGTCAGAGTATTTTTCGGCCCTCACCGTCCTCCTTCCTGATTCATTCCGGAGGCCTCAGAAATTGCGTTTGACAGCGCCAAGGATCGGAGCTAATTTAACCAAAATTCATTTTTTTGGCCTTAAACCCGTTCAAACGAGCTGGAGATGAAACCCTCGGCCTTCGCTCTCACGATCGCTTTTTTGTTATCAAGCTTTCCCGGGATCGCCTTGGCTTCGCCTCTGGGAGTTGCCTCCCAATTCAATGTCTTCGTCTTCGAGGACATCGTCCAATGGAAGACCGACACCGAGGGCCGGGTCGCGGCCGGCGGGAACGTTTTCTACTCGGACATGTCGGTTGCGCGCCTGATCCACGAGCAGAACGGCGCTGACACCGACCCCGAGCTCATCGTGGGCGGAAATCTCTTCGCCCGCAGAGGCAGCGTGGGCTATTTCTCCGCCGAGAATTCCGGCCATCCGGATTTCAAGAAAGGCGATATCGTCGTCGGCGGCAAGGCCTTCATCGGGAAAGACGCCGGCGGCTACGAAACCTTCACCTACGGCAGCCTGCAGCAAAAGACCCCGCCGCCGCTCGACTTCCAAAAAGAGCGCTCCTTTCTGCAGGAAATGTCCTCCTTCTGGGGCGGCCTCAACCCCAACGGCACGATCGAAAAATCCTATTCCAATCTTTACCTCAAGGG
The DNA here is from genome assembly GCA_964596545.1 of uncultured Desulfatibacillum sp. Taxonomy (GTDB): domain Bacteria; phylum Desulfobacterota; class Desulfobacteria; order Desulfobacterales; family SpSt-501; genus SpSt-501. The sequence continues at coordinate 16,645 of CAZQUP010000030.1, forward strand.
ATCGGATGCCCAACTGAACATCTTCACCCTTTCGGCCTGGGACCTTGTGAGCATTGGGGATTTCCGGATCGAGGTCCCCGAGGGATCTACGGTACTCGTCAACATTTCGGGAAAAATCGGCCGCCTGGAGCGTTTCGGCTTCTACTTCAACGGGCTCTACGGTGACCAGGACGAGGACGGCCTTTTCCCCGACGGCCGCATCCTTTATAATTTTTACGAGGCGACCGCGCTCAAGATCGCCGGGATCGAGGTGCACGGCACGGTCCTCGCCCCCTGGGCGAAGGTCGGTTTCTTCGACGGCCACATCGAGGGCGGGCTGATCGCGCGCTCGCTCTTCGGAACCGGGGAGTCCCACAACGAACTCTTCGCCGGTTTTCTCCCCGCCAAACCGATTCCGGAGCCGGCGACGTTGGCCCTGCTGGGGTTCGGGCTCTTCGCCCTGGGCGCCCTCAGGCGGCGTTTCCCTTGATCCCGAAACCCTTCTCTTCCTTTTCGGGAAAGCCGCGGCCGAGCGCCGCGGCTTTCCTCTTGTGCCCCCAGCGGGGGCGCTGTTCTGGAGGTGCAGGTCTTCTTGGAATCAGGCCGTCGAGGGCGAAGCAAGCGGCGACTGCGTGAGGGTGAGGGAGCGTGGGAAGGAAGCCGGGAGCGTAACCCGCGGGCCGATGGACAAGAACCGGATAGGAGGCGAGGCCGAGCGGGCCGGCGATGGTCAAACAGCACCTGATTTCCAAGAGCGGCGGAGGGATGCACCGGCTGGGCATTGCGACGGTGCTTGACCGTTTCATCCTGCAGGACCTGTTACCGGTCCTGCAGCCGATGTTTGATCCGAGCTTCTCTGAGCACAGCCGCGGTTTTCGGCCGGGCCGACGGGCGCAAGGAGGCGGTCGTCGAGGCGCAGCGGTAGGTTCAGCAAGGCCGGGGCATCGTGGTGGAGGTGGAGCTGGAGCAGTTCTTCGATCGGGTGAATCACGATGTGCGGCGGGGAAGGCTTGCTATGCGTATCGGCGATCGTCGCGCGCTGAGGCTGATCCGTGTATCGGGAGCTGCGGCGAGCGGGGACTTCCCCGGCTCGCCGCGCAACCTCAATCTTTCGCACCACCCGGTTGCGGAGCCGCATGCCGGGTGGCGGGCAGGGGGACCGTGAGATCCTCACGGCCCTCTATGCCGATTCGCCCATGGGCCCTTTCCGCCACCTAGTGTTGATCGGCATGCCCGCCGCCGGAAAAAGTACTGTCGGAGTTCTGCTCGCCAAGCGGCTCAACTTCTCCTTTCTCGACACCGATCTCGTGATCCAGCGCCGCGAGGGAAAGTGCCTTCAGGAGCTGATCCGCGTGCACGGTCTCGAGGGCTTCTGCCGGATCGAAGAGCGCCATGTGCTTTCGCTTTCCTTCTCCGGCTGTGTGGTCGCCCCCGGCGGATCCGTCATCTATCGCGAGGCCGCGATGCGCCATCTCAAGGAGGGGGGGATCGCCGTCTATCTGGCGCTCGAGCCCCGCCGCCTCCAAGAGAGGCTCGCCGATCTCGATGCCCGCGGGGTCGTGATCGCCCCCGGCCGGGGGCTCGCGGATCTCTACGCCGAGCGTGACCCCCTCTATCGGCGGGCGGCCGACCTCGTGATCTCCACCGACGGTCTTACCTCCGACCAGGTCGTCGGCCGCGTCCTGGCGGAGCTGGGGACGGGTTCGTCTCTTCCTTGAGGCTTGCGCGGACGACCGCTCCCTCCCCGTAACGCCCCTCGATCGCGGCGATCGCCCGGTCGATCCGCTCCCATTCCGCGGACCTCGACCTCTCTTCGTCGAAAAGCGGCTGCTGACAGGCCGAATTCTCCGGGACGAGGCCGGTGACCACGATCCCGATCAAACGGATCGGCTGTCCGATCCGGAGCCCCTCGAGGAGATCGAGCGCCCGGCGATGGAGTTCGCGCGATCCGGAAACGGGCTCCTCCCACGTGCGCCGCCGCGTCTTGAGGGAGAAGTCGGCCAGCCGGATTTTCAAAACCACGGTGCGGGCGCGAAACCCCGCCGCCTGCAGATCCCCCGCCACGGCCTGGGCGTGTTGGAGCAAAAGCCGGCGAAGAAGTTCCCCGTCCCGGGTGTCGCGGGCGAGGGTGCACTCGCTGCCGAAGGAGCGCGGGGGGGAAGACGGGGTGAGGGGGGTGGGATCGATGCCGCGGGCGAGTTCGGAGAGCCGCCTTCCGGACCGGCCGAGAAGGGCCGCCAGCTCGATTTCAGGAATGCGGGCGATTTCCCCCAGGAAGCGCACCCCGAAGCGCGAAAGCCGCTGCCGCATCCGCGGGCCGACCCCGGGGGCTTTTTCAAGCGGCAGGGCGGCGAGAAAGGAGGCGACCTCGCCGGGGGCGATCACGGTCAGGCCGTCGGGTTTGCGGAAATCGGAGGCCGCCTTGGCGAGAAAACGGTTGGGGGCGATGCCGACCGAGCAGGTGAGCCCGACCGCGGCGAGGATCCGCTCCTTGAGCCGCCTTCCCGCGGCTTTGGGCGGGCCGTGAAGGCGCTCCGTCCCGGCGAGGTCAAGGAAAGCCTCGTCGATCGAAACGGGCTCGACGACCGGGCTGAAGCCGGCGAGCACCTCGCGGATGCGGCGGGCGACCTCGCGATAGCGCTCACTCCGGGGCGGCAGAAAGACGGCCTGCGGGCAGAGCCGGCGCGCCTCGGCCATGGGCATCGCCGAGCGCACCCCGAAGGAGCGCGCCTCGTAGCTCGCCGCCGCGACCACCCCGCGGCCGGCGATGCCGCCGACCACGACCGGAAGGCCGCGGAGCTCCGGGCGGTCGCGCTGCTCGACCGCGGCGTAGAAGGCGTCCATGTCGACGTGCAGGATCAACGCCGCCCTTTCCTAACGGAGTTGGTTGCCGGAAAATCCGCGCCAGGCTATTCTAAAACAAAATTGTCAAAAACAATCAAACTGGATTCAAATCGGTCATGGAAATCGACCGCATCGAACAGGTCGCCCTGCTCTACGAGATCTCGAAAGCCTTAAACGAGCACCTCGACCTGCGCCGCTCGCTCTACAAGGTTCTCGACATCCTCTCCGCTTCCATGAACATGGTGCGGGGAACGATCACGCTGCTTGACCCGCTGAAGGAGGAGATCCGCATCGAGGTCGCCCACGGCATCGCCCCGGCGGCGATCGAGCGCGTGCGCTACAAGCTGGGCGAAGGGGTGACGGGCGAGGTGGTCCAGACGGGCAAGGCGATCGCCGTGGCGCGGATCAGCGAGGAGCCGCGCTTCCTCGACCGCACGGCTAGCCGCCGCGGCAAGAAGGCGGCCGAGCTCTCCTTCTTCTGCGTTCCCATCAAGAAAGGCAGTCAGGTGATCGGCGCTTTGAGCGTCGATCGCCCCTTCGATCCGGATTTTTCCCTCGAAGAGGGCAGGCGCCTGCTTACGGTCATCGCCACGATGCTGGCGAGCCACGTGAGCAAGCTGGAGACCATCCGCCTCGAGCACGAGCGGCTGCGCGAGGAAAATCGTCGGCTGCAATCCGAGCTTCAGAACAAGTACAGCTTCGGCCACATCATCGGGAGCTCGAACCGCATGCGCGAGGTCTTCCAGATGATCTCCCGGGTCTGCCGCAGCAACGCGACCGTCCTGATCCGCGGCGAGAGCGGCACGGGAAAGGAGCTCGTCGCGAATTCCATCCATTACAACAGCCCGCGGGCGAACGGCCCCTTCATCAAGGTGAACTGCGCGGCGCTTCCCCAGAACCTGATCGAAAGCGAGCTTTTCGGGCACGAAAAAGGCGCCTTCACCGGCGCGATCCGCCAGAGGATCGGCAAATTCGAGCTCGCCCACCGCGGCACGATCTTTCTCGACGAGATCGGCTCCCTCAACCTCGACGTGCAAGCGAACCTGCTGCGCATCCTGCAGGAAAAGGAGTTCGACCGCGTGGGCGGCCAGCGCACGATCCGCGTCGACGTGCGCGTGATCGCGGCGACGAACTCGAACCTGGAGCAGGCGGTGGAAAAGGGGGACTTCCGCGGGGACCTCTACTACCGGCTGAACGTCTTTCCAATCTACATGCCGCCGCTGCGCGAGCGCAAGACGGATATCTTGCTTCTTGCCGACTTCTTTCTGGAAAAGTACGCCCGCGAAAACGGAAAAGACATCCGCCGCTTTTCGACCCCGGCGATCGACATGCTCATGCAATACCACTGGCCGGGGAACGTACGGGAACTCGAAAACTGCATCGAGCGCGCCGTGCTCCTGTGCGAGGAGGGCGTGATCCACAGCTACCATTTGCCCCCCACCTTGCAGACCGGCACCGAGTCCGGAACCCTTCCCGTGATCTCGCTCGAAGAGGCGGTCTCCAAGCTTGAGCGCGAGATGCTGATCGACGCCCTCAAGAACACCCGCGGCAACATCACCGCCGCGGCGGCGCTTTTGCGCACGACGGTGCGCAGGTTCGCCTACAAGGCGCGCCGCTACGGGATCGACTACCGCACCTACCGGCCGTGACCCGGCCGGTCCTCCGCCGTCGCGGACCGGGGGCCTCCCCCGGGGGGCACGGAACCCGTCTCGCGGCGGCCGCGGCCGCCGATCCTTCCAAAAAAGACGGCCGGGCGGAAGGTCTCCGCCCGGCCGCCACGCGTGCGGCGGGGATGCGGCCTGCGGGGCGTCGTGTAGGGAAAGAGTGTA
>CAZQUP010000030.1:21306-30110 GCA_964596545.1 uncultured Desulfatibacillum sp.
CTGCGGGGCGTTCAGATGTCGAAATAGAGGAAGAACTCGTGGGGGTGCGGGCGCAGCCGCACGGCGTCCACCTCGGCCTTGGTCTTGTATTCGATCCACATCTCCAGCGCATCCCGCGTGAAGACGTCACCCTTGAGCAAAAAGTCGTGGTCGGCCCGCAGACAGGCGAGCGCCTCCTCGAGGGATCCCGGAGCCGAGGGCACCTGGGCGAGCTCCTCGGGCGGCAGGTCGTAGATGTTCTTGTCGAGGGGATCCCCCGGGTCGATCTTGTTCTGGATGCCGTCGAGGATGGCCATCAGGATCGCACTGAAGGCGAGGTAGCCGTTGCAGGAGGGGTCGGGGGTGCGGAATTCGATCCGCTTCGCCTTGGGCGAGGTCGAATACATCGGGATGCGGATCGCCGCGCTGCGGTTGCGGCTGGAGTAGGCGAGATTGACGGGCGCCTCATAGCCCGGCACCAGCCGCTTGTAGGAGTTGGTCGTCGGGTTGGTGATCGCGCAGAGCGCACGGCAGTGCTTGAGAATCCCGCCGATGGCGTGGAGCGTCATCGGCGAAACCCCGGCATACTTGTCGCCGGCAAAGAGATTCTTGCCGTCCTTCCAGAGGCTCACGTGAGTGTGCATGCCCGAACCGTTGTCGCCGAAGAGCGGCTTGGGCATGAAGGTCACGGTGTGATTGCGGCGGTAGGCCACGTTCTTGAGCACGTACTTGAACCACATCAGCTGATCGGCCATCTGGAGCAGCGGCTTGAACTTCATGTCGATCTCCGCCTGGCCGGCGGTGGCGACCTCGTGGTGCTGGGCCTCGATCTCGATGCCCAGCCGCTCGAGCTCCACGACCATCTCCGTGCGCAGATCCTGGAACTTGTCCATCGGCGGCACGGGAAAATAGCCCTCCTTGGGCCGCGGCTTGTATCCCAGGTTCGGCCCCTCGTCGCGCCCCGTATTCCAGCTCCCCTCGATCGAGTCGATTTCGTAGAAAGCGCCGTAGGGGGTCGATTCGTAGCGGATGTCGTCGAAGATGAAAAACTCGGCCTCCGGGCCCATGTAGGCGACGTCGGCGATGCCGGTGCTTTTGAGGTAGGCCTCGGCCTTCTTGGCGATGTTGCGCGGATCCCGCGTGTAGGGCGCGCGGGTGACCGGGTCGACGATGTCGCAGATCATGACCAGCGTGGGTTCCTGGGTGAAGGGATCCATGCGCGCGGTCGCCGGATCCGGAATGACCAGCATGTCGCTCACGTTGATCGGCTGCCAGCCGCGGATGCTCGAGCTGTCGAAGCCGAATCCGTCTTCGAAGCTTCCCTCGTCGAGCTGGTGCAAGGGGACGGAAAAGTGCTGCCAGAGGCCGGGAAAGTCCATGAAGCGCAGATCGACCATGCGGGCGCCCTGTTCCTGGGCGAGCGCCAGAACTTCCTGGGGTTTCATCGGGAATCCTCCTTGAAGTAGGTTGAATGTTTCCGCGGACGGGTTTTCAGATGGCGTCGGTTCCCGTTTCCCCGGTGCGCACGCGGATCGCCTGCTCGACCGGGGTGACGAAAATCTTGCCGGTCAGGGCCGCCTCGCGGATGCGGGCGACCGCCTGGTCGACGAGCTCGGCGGCGACGACGATCTCGAGTTTCAACTTGGGGATGAAGTCGACCACGTACTCGGCCCCGCGGTAGACCTCCTTGTGGCCCTTCTGCCGACCGTAGCCTTTGACTTCGGAGACGGTCATGCCCTGGATCCCGATGGCGTTCAGGGCTTCCTTGACGTCGTCCAGCTTGAAGGGCTTGATGATGGCTTCGATTTTTTTGATCATGCTCTCCTCCTTCGCGACCGGTCTTCCGGCTCATCCGATTTCAAAGGCTCGTTCCCCGTATAGCGCGCTGTCCAGGCCGAGGCGTTCGTTTTCCTCCTCCACCCGGAGGCCCCCGGTCAAAAGCCCCGTGAACCCCGCCAGCAGGAGGGTCGCGACGGCGGTGTAGATCGCCGTGGCGGCGACGGAAAGCGCCTGGATCCCCAGCTGGCAGGGGTGGCCGAAGAAGAGCTCCACCCCCGCCGGGTTCACGGCCGGATCGGCCAAGAGGCCGGTGGCGAGCGCACCCATCGCGCCGCAAGGGCCATGCACCCCGAAGGCATCCAGCGCGTCGTCGTAGCCCAGGCGGGGCTTGAGCCGGGCGACGGTGAAGAAGCCGAGCCCCCCCGCGGCCGCACCGATCCCGATCGCCGCCCCCGGGCCGACGAAGCCCGCCGCGGGCGTGATGGCGACCAGCCCGGCCACGACGCCCGAGGCGATCCCCAGCACCGTCGGCTTGCGGTTGAGGCCCACCCGACGAACATCCAGGCGAGTGCGGCCGCCGCCGCCGAGGTGTTGGTCACCCGAAAGGCCGACCCCGCCAGCCCGTCGGCCACGAGCACGCTGCCGGCGTTGAAGCCGAACCAGCCAAACCAGAGAAGCGCCCCGCCCAGGGCCGTGAGCGCGATGCTCGAAGGGAACATCGCCTCCCGGCGGTAGCCGACCCGGGGGCCGAGCCGCAGGGCGAGCACGAGCCCGGCGACTCCGGCGTTGATGTGGACGACGGTGCCGCCGGCGAAGTCGAGCGCCCCCAATCCGGCCATCCAGCCCTTGCCCCACACCCAGTGCGCGACCGGACAGTAGACGAGGCTCACCCACAGAACGCAGAAAACGAGCCAGGCCGAGAATTTCATGCGGTCCACGACGGAGCCGAGAACCAAAGCGACCGTGATGGCGGAGAAGGTCGTCTGGAAAAGGGCGAAGACGTTGGCGGGGATCGTTCCTTCCAGACTGCCGGGGGTGATCCCGGACAGAAAGAGGGCCGTCGGTCCGCCGATCAGGCCGCCGACGTCCGGGCCGAAGGCGAGGCTGTAGCCCCAGGCGACCCAGACCAAGCTGGCCAGGCAGTAGGCGGCGAACGTCATGGCTACGGTGTTCAACAGGTTCTTGTAGCGCGACATCCCGCCGCAAAACAAGGCCAACCCGGCGGGGGTCATCACCATCACGAGGGCGGTCGCCACGATCATCCAGATCGTGTCGCCGCTGTTCAGCACCGGCTCGGCGGCCGAGGCGGAGGACGCCGCGACGAGGAGGAGCACGGCGGTCGCGGTTCGGAGGATCCGCGTACGGGTCATGGGTTCGATTCTCCTTCCCGGAGGAGATGGGGGGACGCCAGCCGCTCGAGAATTCCCTGTTCGAGCGCGGCGATCCGTTCGGGTTCGAGGATTTTTTCGCCCGCGAGATCGCGGACGTAGAAGACGTCCACCACCTGATCGACCTGGGTGGCGATCTTCGCCACGCGGATGTCGAGGCCGTGGCGATAGAGCACATCGGCGATGCAGTACAGCAAGCCGGGGAAGTCGTGGGTGAAGACCTCCACGATCGAAAAAAAGCTCGAGCTTGCGTTGTCGATCTGCACGCGGTGCGGTTTTCGCCCGGCGCGGGGTCGGGCCGCCGCCCGGGCGGCTTCGAGCCGCGGGCCGAGCACGGCCGCCAGATCGAGCTTTCCCGCCAGGACCGCCTCGAGATGCTCGGCGGTGCGCTGCCAGCGCTCCTCCTCGAAGATCGGGTCGGGCGGGGGACTCAGCTCGAAGCGGTCGAGCGCAAGCCCGTTTCTCCAGGTGAAGACGAGCACATCGAGGATGTTGATGCCGTTCAAGGTGAAGACCCCCGCGAGGCTCGCCATCAAACCGGGTTGGTCCCTGGCGCAGACGGTAAGCCGACGGGTCTTGCCCCCGGCCGCGGGCCGAACGTCCCAGACGAAGGGCCGCTCGCCCAGCCGACGGGAAAGAGCGATGTGGTCGGCGATCTCGGAGGGATCCATGGCGAGGAGATAGCGGGGACTGAGGAAGGGAAAAATCTCCGCCAAGAGCCGCCGCTCGGCCTCCGATGCCGCGCCGGCGAGAAGGGCGGTGCGCTTGCCCTCGATCGCCTCCACGGTGCGGCGGCTGGCGAGATCGCCCTCTTCGATGACGTGCAGGACTTTCAGGAAGAACTCCTGCAGGAGGTGCGCGGTCCAGTCGGACCAGGCCGCCGGCCCCGTCGCCCGGGCGTCGGCGACGGTGAGGAGGTAGAGCATCTTCAGGGCTTCCGGGCCGGGGATGCGCCGCGCGCAGGCGAGCGCGGTCTCCTCGTCGTGGATGTCGCGGCGGGTGGCGGTCTGGATGAGCAGCAGGTGCTCGCGCACGAGAAAGGCCGCTTTTTCTTGGTCCTCCGGGGAAAACCCCCGCTCGGCGAGAATGCCGCGCACGCGTTCGGCGCCGCGCGCGGCGTGACCCGGCGCGGGTTCCGCTTTGCCGATGTCGTGCAAGAGCGCCGCCCAGTGGAGCAGCGCCTTGCGCGGAAGTTCCCGGTAAATCCGCGCCGGCAGATCCTCGGCTTCTCCGGCGGGGCGTTGGGCGAGTTGTTGCAGGACGGCCACCGTATGCAGCAGGTGCCGGTCGACGGGGTAGAGGTGGTATTCGTCGTACTGAATACGGTGGGCGACCCCCCGGAATTCGGGGATCAGGGCCTCGAGCAGTCCCGAGGCGAGAAGCTCGTCGAGCAGGGTTTCGCCGGCTTGCGGGTGGACGAGCAGCGACTCCAGAGCGCGCACCACCGCGGGCGCCGTGCGCAGGGGCCCGTCGACGAGATGCAGAAATTCGCGGATCAGCCGCCGGGCCTCGCCGGCGAGCGGCAAGCCCAACCGGGCGCTCTCGGTGAAGATGCGGATCAGCAGTTCGGGGCGTTTCAGGATCGCCTCGGCGTCCTCGAAGCGGAGAAAACCCTCGGGGGTGGCGACAATCCCCTCGGGCAGGGACGGGGGCGGGAGCCGCCGCTTCTTTTTCGGGGCGGTGAGCTCGCGCATGCAGGCGAGATGCAGTCGTTTGATCCCATCCATGTGGCGGTGCAGCTCACCGAGGAAACGCTCGACCGGTTGCTGCCCGTCTTCGGCGGCGTATTCCAGTCGGTCGGCGATGGCGATTTGGTGTTCGAAATACAGCCGATCGACGCGGCGGCGGCAGATCTCGTGCAGGTGGTCGCGCACCGTCCAGATGAACTGCAGGGCGGCCCAGAGGGCGGCGAATTCCCCGTGGGAGAGCAGGCCCGTGTATTCGAGGTCCCGCGGCTGCAGCACCTCGTGGTCGAGCCTGGCGGCCCAGCGCAGGCAGTGATAGTCCCGAAGCCCCCCCTGACCCTCCTTGAGGTGCGGCTCGAGAAGATGGGCGGAGTCGCCGAAGCGCTCGTGACGCAGGCGGGTGTGCTCGCCGAGCCTTTCGATCACCCAGCCGCGGCGGCGGCCGAGTTCAGTGCGCAGCCCTTCGAGCAGCTCGGAGTAGAGCGCCGAGACCCCGCAGACGAACCGGGCGTCGAGAAGCGGGGTGAGGATCTGGAAATCCATAGACGCAAGCGAAAGGCAGTCCCGAAGCGATCGCAGGGCGTAGCCCACCTCGAGACCCAGGTCCCAGAGGGGGTAGATCATCTCCCGGACGAGAGCCTCCGCGCCGGCAGGGACCGCGCGGCGGAAGAGAAACAGCAGGTCGATGTCCGAGCGCAGGTTGAGCTCCTCGCGGCCGTAGCCCCCGAGGGCGATGATGGCGTAGGGGTTGCGGTTGATTTCGAGGAAAGGCCCGCTCGGGCTGTTCGTGAAGGCTTCCTCGAAGTACTGGTCCACCGCCGGGCTGATCGGGGAAAGCCCCTCCTGCGGCCGGCGCTTTCGGATGGCGGCGTGGATCTCCCGGAGTTTCTCCTTCAAGGCGGAGGCGGCGTTGCGGCGGCTTTCGGCGGCGTTCACGTCCGAGATCTCCTCGGGGATGCGGAGGAGCAAGGAAAGTGCCAGCAGCGCCCGGCCCGGCACCTTCGGAATAGGGATCCGGAGGTTACGGGCTTCGGGCGATATTCTGGAGAGCCCGGAAAAATGACAAAATTGAATTTTTGAAAGGTTTTTATACTACAGATTTGTATTTTCTGACAGAAGCCCGCTTGGGAATACACGGGCCCAGATCTGCTGCACGCGGGAGCGCAACAGGGCGAAGCGTTCCGCCGGCACGCGGGGGGGGGCTTCCTGGAGGGCCAGGCGGTGGGCGGCCGCCCGGTAAATCAGATAGGCGTGCTTGAGCACGTGAGCCTCGATTTCACCGAGGATCCGGTAGGTATTGAGTGTCTGAATCAGCCGCACGGTGTCGGTCCAGGTGCACAGTTCCGGCACGCGCCGAGCGTGGCGCAACGTGAGCAGCTGCACCAGAAACTCGATGTCCACGATGCCCCCGGGGTCCTGCTTGAGATCGAACTCCCCCCCGGAGCCCCTCGGTGCGCTGCGCCGCATGCGCTCGCGCATCGTCCACACTTCCCGACGCAGCCTCTCCGGGGGACGCGGCAGGGCGAGGACCTCCCGGCGCACGTCTTGGAAACGCGCGGCCACGGCGGGATCCCCCGCCACCGGCCGGGCCTTGATCAGCGCCTGGTGCTCCCAGGTCCAGGCCTCGTGCCGCAGGTAGTCCCGGAAAGCGTCGACGTGCTGGACGAGGATCCCCGCGATGCCGCTCGCCCGGAGGCGGGTGTCGATCTCGTAGAGGCGTCCCGCGCGGGTGTGTGCGGTCAGAATGTGGATCACCCGCTGGCCCAGGCGGTTGTAGAATTGCGCCGGGTCGATCGGTTGGGGGCCGCCGCGTGTGGTCTCTCCTGCGCCCGCGTGCAGGAAGACCAGGTCGAGATCGGAGCCGTAGCCGAGCTCAAGCCCGCCCAATTTCCCGTAGGCGACGACCGCAAACCCCGGGCGGCAGGACCGACCGTCCAGGGAGGCCTCGGGGACGCCGTGGCGGGCGACCAGGTGGCCCCAGGCGAGATCGATCACGGCCGTGAGCACGGCCTCGGCGATAGCGGAGAGGACATCACTCACCCGCATCAGGGCGAGCTGCCCGCTTACGTCGGCGGCGGCCGCCTTGAGGATCTGGGTTTGCTGGAAGACACACAACCCCTCGATCTGGGCTTCCAGGTCCTCGGGGTCGATCCGCGACAGCCGCGCACGCAGCTCGTTGAGCAGCGCCTCGCGGCCGGGCGCGCGGTAGAAGCCTTCCGGGCCGATCAGCTCGTCCAGGACGACCGGGTGGCGGGCGATGAAAGAGGCGAGAAAGGGGCTCGCTCCGGCGAGGGTGACGAGACGCTCGAGCGCCGCCGGGGATTCGAGAAGCAGGGCGAGGTAGGTCGTGCGGCGCTCGATCGCCCGCAGGATGTCGCAGCTGCGGCGCAGGGCCTCGCGGGGATTCGCCGTGCGGGCCGTCGCCAGCACAATCCGCGGCACGAGGCGGTCGAGGCGCTTGCGCCCGGCGGCGCTGAGAGACCGCGTTTCCGGATCCTCCTGCAGGGCCCGCAGGACCTCCAGGGCCTCCGGGGCGGTCGCATGTCCCGCACGGCGCAAAAGCGCCTCGGCCTCGGGCGAGGAAAGGCGCATTTCCCAGAGGGCGGCGAGCTCCGCTTCCAGACCACCGCCCGGCTCCCCGACCTCCGCCGCGCCGAGGAGCAGGCGGAATTGTCCGTGCACCGCTTCGCGGTGACGGCTGAACTCCGCGAGCAGGTCCTCCGGATCGGCATGGCCCATTCCCGCGGCGACCAGGCGCAGTTCGCGGGGGTCCAAGGGAATCTCATGGGTCTGGCGGTCGAAGCGCTGTTGCAGGCGGTGTTCGAGGGTTCGCAGAAAGACGTAGGCCTCGTCGAGGAGGCGGCGGGTCGCCTCATCCAGAAGCCCGAGCGCGACGAGGGTGCCCAGGACCTTGCGGATCGCGCGCTCCCGCAGCGCCGGCTCCAGGCCGCCGCGGAGCAGCTGGAACGATTGGCCGAAGAACTCGATTTCGCGGATTCCCCCGCGGCCGAGCTTGACGTTGCGCTCGAGACCGCGGCGGGCGACTTCCGGGGTGATCCGGCCTTTCATCTCGCGCAGCGCCTCGAAGGCCCCGTAGTCCAGATAGCGCCGGTAGACGAAGGGTTGCAGACGCCGCAGCAGCTCCTCGCCCGCCGCCCGGTCTCCTGCCGCCGGCCGGGCCTTGATCCAGGCATAGCGCTCCCATTCGCGGCCCTGTTCCTGGTAATAGTGTTCGAGGGCGTCGAAGCTCATGACGAGCGGCCCGGATTCGCCGAAAGGCCTCAGCCGCAGATCCACCCGGAAGACGATGCCCTCGGCGGTGGGCAAATCGAGCAGCCGGACCAGCCGGCGCGCAAGGCGGGTGAAGAACTCCTCGTGCAGCAGAGAGGTGCCGCCGCCCCGGGTTTCGCCCTCGGCGGGGTAGGCGAACAGAAGGTCGACGTCGGAGGAAAAGTTGAGCTCCCGGCCCCCGAGCTTGCCGAGCGCGATGACGCTGAGCCCCATGGGGGTTCCCCCCGGGCCTTCGGGGACGCCCGCCTCGCGGCAGAGCCTTTCGTGGAGCCAGCCGAGGCCGTGGTGCAGGCAGGCGTCGGCCAAATCGGAGAGCTCGCCGACCGTCTCCTCGAGATCCGCTAGACCCGCGAGGTCGCGCCAGGCGATGCGGCAGAGCTCCCGGCGACGGAGTCGACGAAGCCTGCGGCCGGCCTCCTCCTCGTCGGCGGCCCGGGCGAGCGCCTCCTCGACCCGGGCCGCGGTTTCCTCCGTCGTTTGCGGGCGATCGTGTCGCTCCGGATGGAAGATCGAGGGGAGGGCGAAGGGATCGGCGAGCAGGGATTCGTAGAGAAAATCGCTCAGGAGCAGCGCCCGCGCGAGCGTGGCTTCGCAAGCGGGATCCGGCGCTCCGCCCGCACCCGCCGCCTCCGCGGCCTGCCGGAGCGCCCGCACCCGCTCCCGGGCCGTCGCGGCGAGATCG
>CAZQUP010000031.1:0-29310 GCA_964596545.1 uncultured Desulfatibacillum sp.
GATCGCCCCCGGCATCGAGGGCATGGTGCACGTCTCGGAAATCGGCTGGTCCCGCGTGAACCATCCCGAGGAGGCGATCCAGCCCGGGCAGCGTGTGCGGGTTAAGGTCCTGCAGGTCGAGCCCTCCGGGAAAAAAGGCCAGCCGCGGATCGCCCTTTCGATCCGCCGGCTCGAGGAAGACCCCTGGCTCCGGGTCGGAGAACGCTTCCGCCCCGGGGATCTCCTCCACGGCCGCGTCACGCGCTGCGCTCCCTTCGGGGCCTTCGTGGAGATCGCCCCCGGCATCGAGGGCATGGTGCACGTGAGCGAAATGAGCTACAGCCGCCGCGTCGTGAACAGCACGGACGTCGTTTCTCCGGGCGACGAGGTCGCGGTGGTGGTCAAGAGCCTCGAGCCGGAAAAAAGGCGCATCGCGCTCAGCCTGCGGGAAGCCGAAGGCGACCCCTGGGCCGAGGTACCCGCACGCTTCGCCGTGGGACGACGCGTCGAGGGCGTGCTCGAGAAGAAGGAGTCCTTCGGTTGGTTCGTCCGGCTGGCGCCGGGGGTCACGGGACTCCTGCCGATCGGGGTGCTGCGGCGCCATTCCCGGGCGCCCGAGTTGGAACCCCTGCGCGAAGGCTCTTCCCTGCGGGTCGAGATCGCGGAAGTGCAGGTCGAAAAGCGCCGCATTTCGCTTGCTCCGGCCTTCGAAGACGAGGAGACCGAATGGCGTTCTTTCGGCGAGTCCCCGGCCGCGGCGGAACGGCTTGGGGCTCTGGGCGAAAAATTGAAACAGGCCCTCGCGGGAAGAAATCCGGCCGCCTCCTGACGCTCTTTTCGCCCGCCCCGGGGCGCCGGACGGGGCGGGCTTCTCTCCAACCCATTCTTTCCCCCGGTTGCTCCCACGGCCGGCCCGCCCGGCTCGCAGGCAGCGCCGCCGCCCCCCGACCGTGGAAGGAAAGGAACGGCCCATGAAACGGGTTCTGCTCTGGACGCTCGTCGCCGCGGGGGTGATGGTGCTGCTCTTTTTGGCCGCCGTCCTGGTCGTCTCGCGGGTGATCGATCCGAACGACTACAAGCCGCAACTCGAGAAGCTCGTGGCGGAGAAAACCGGCCGCACCCTGCGGGTGGGCGGTGAGGTCCGCCTGAGCCTGTTTCCCTGGATCGGGGTGTCGTTCTCCGACCTCGCGCTCGGCAACCCCGCCGGGTTTCCGGATCCGGGATTTCTTCAGATGAAGGCCTTCGAGGTGCGTCTGAAACTGTGGCCGCTTCTTTTCCGCGAGGTGCAGGTCGGACGGCTCGTGATCGAGGAGCCTCAGCTGGCCCTGGTCACCCTCGCCGACGGCCGCGTGAACTGGGAGTTCCGGCGACAAGGGGCTGCTCCCGCTCCCGCCGCGAAGGAGACGGCCTCCGATGCGGCCTTTCCCCTGCGTTCGCTCACCGCCGAAGAAATCCGCATCCGCAACGGCACGATCCGCCTGGTCGATCAGCGCACCAAAACCGAACGGACGATCCGGCGGCTCGATCTTTCGATCCTCGATGTCGCGGCGGAAAAGCCGCTGCGCCTCTCCCTCTCCGCCGACTGGGAAGGAAAACCGCTCGCGCTGGAAGGGAGACTGGGGCCGCTGGGGGATCTTTCCCGCCCGGGCGCGCTGCCGCTCGAGTTGCGCCTTGCGGCTCTCGGCCGGCTGAACGCCTCCGTGCGCGGCCGGATCGAAGAGCCGCTCCAAGCCCCCCGGGCCGCTCTTTCCCTCGAGATCGCGGAGTTCTCCGCCCGGGGGTTGCTCTCCGAGCTGAAGCTTGCGGCGCCGGCGACCCGGGACCCGCGGGTCCTCGAGAAGGTGGCCCTCAAGACCGATCTCCAGGCCGACGCGGCATCCGTCACGCTCTCCGGGGGGCAGCTCGTCCTCGACGATACCCAGGCCGCCTTCGAAGCCCGCGTCTCCGAGTTCGGAAAGCCCCGGATCGAGGCCCGGCTGAACCTCG
Organism: uncultured Desulfatibacillum sp.; assembly: GCA_964596545.1. Taxonomy (GTDB): domain Bacteria; phylum Desulfobacterota; class Desulfobacteria; order Desulfobacterales; family SpSt-501; genus SpSt-501. The sequence continues at coordinate 1,966 of CAZQUP010000031.1, forward strand.
ATGCGCTGGACCTCGACCGCTACCTTCCCCCGAAAGCTCCGGCCTCCGGGCAGGGCGCACCCGGGCCGCCGCCTCCCGCGGGAACGAGTTCGGGTCCCGAACCCCCGCCCGATTTCAAAGCGCTCCGCCGGCTGATGCTGGAAGCGACGGTGGAGATCGGACGCCTCACCGTCGCCGGGGCGCGTCTCGAAACCCTCCAGGCCCGCATCCGCGCCCGGGACGGGGTGTTGACGGTCGATCCCTTTTCGCTTGCCGCCTACGAAGGCAGGGTCTCCGGGAGGACCGCGGCCGACGTCACGGGCGAAATCCCCCGGATCGAGGCGCGCTTCGAGGCCTCCGGGCTGCGGATGCTCCCGCTTTTGAAAGACACGGCGGGAAAGGACTTTCTCGAGGGAACCGCCCAGGCCGAGGCCGCGCTCACGATGCAGGGGGTCGACGCGGCACGGATCAAGCAAAGCCTCGGCGGATCCGGGCGGCTGCGGGTCGAGGACGGGGCGATCGTCGGCGTCGACATCGCCGATGTCGCCCGCTCGGCCAAGGCCTTCTTCGCCGGCGGCGCCGCTTCCGGACCCAAGCCGCGGACCGACTTCGCCGAGCTGACCGTCCCGTTCACGATCGAAAAAGGGCTGTTCCAGACGACCCAGACGGAGATGAAATCCCCTCTGTTCCGACTCCAGGCCGCCGGCCGCGCCGACCTCGTGCGCGAAAGTCTCGATTTCCGGCTGGAGCCGAAGATCGTCGGTACCCTCAAAGGCCAGGGGGACCAGAAAGAGCGCAGCGGACTTGCGGTGCCGATTCTCGTGAGCGGAACCTTCGACAACCCGCAATTCCGGCCCGATCTGAAATCCCTGGTCGGAGAAGGGATCCGCAAGGCGCTGGATCCGCCCGCCTCCGGGGATCCGACGCCCCTCCAAGAAAAAGGACGTGACCTGCTGCGGAAGCTCTCCCCGACGCGGCCGTGACGCACCCTTTCCCGGCCCGGCGCAAGCCCGGCCCCCCGGGGAGGACCTGTGAAGACGATCCTTGCCTGCTGTTCCGCACGGACGTGGGCGGCCCTGATCTGCCTGGTCGCCATCGGCTGCGCCGGATGGGGAAAACCCCTTGAAGCGCCGCGGATCACCCTCGCCGATCTGCGCGTCCAAGAATCCCGGAAGCTCGAAACCGCGATCGAGGTCGTTCTGCGGGTAACCAATCCCAACGAAACCGCCCTCGACATCCGGGGGTGGCATGCCGACCTCGAGTTGAACGACCGGACCTTCGCCCACGGGGCATCCGCCGCTTCGGCCCTCGTGCCGCCCTTCGGCTCCGAAACTCTTTCTCTGGTGATGCACTCCTCGGTGATCGACCTCTTCCGTACGCTCCTTGCGCTTCCGCGCCAGGAAACGCTGCGCTACCGTTTGAAGGGCCGCCTGCGGACGGAGGCGGCCGGAGGGCCCGCTTTTCTTCCGTTCGAGAGCGAGGGCGCCTTTGCCTTTTCGCCGGCTCCCCCCCCTCCGGCGTCCCCTTGAACCGCCCCCACGGTGCCGTCGGCCGGAGGAACATTTCTTGATTTGCGCGCGCGGCCGTCCTAAGGTTTTCCGCGATGGCGGCGACAACACGAAAAAGCCGTAAAACCGCTCGGGCGGCGGCGGAAGCTGTTCTGCCGGCCGCCCTTTGGGGTCTGTTTTTCGCAGCCGAACCCCTCTCGGCGGTGATCGGCCTTCCGGCGATCGCCGCGGCGATCGCGGTCCGGTGGCGGACGGCGGCACCTGAAAGAACGGACTTTTCCGTTTCCGGTTTCATCCGCTTTGCGTTCTTTTTCCTTCGCGCCTCGCTGGCCGGGGGCGTCGATGTGATTTTCCGCGCTTTCCATCCGCGCCTGCCGCTTCGCCCCGGCTTCGTGACCCGCCGGCTGGGGCTCGAGCCGTCCGCCGCGCGGATCCTGTGCGCCGCGACGGCGAGCCTCCTGCCGGGCACCGTCTCGGTGGAACTGCAAGGGGCCCTCCTCACGCTCCATGCGCTCGATCGCGGATCCCGGCTCGATGACCAGATGGCGGAACTCGAACGCCGTGTCGGGGGGGTTTTCGGCCTATCCCCCTCCCCGGGAGGAAAAGCCCGCTGATGGACCCGGAGATCTCCGCCCTGCTCGTCTTTCTCTCGCTCGCCTTGGGCTTGGTGCGGGTGGTTCGCGGGCCCTCGGCCGGCGATCGGATGCTCGCCGTTCAGCTCTGCGGCACGGGGGGAACGGCGATTCTGCTTCTGCTGTCGGCGGCGCCCTCCGCCCCCGCATTTCTCGACGTCGCCCTCGTCTACGCGCTGCTCTCCGCCGTCACCCAGATCGCCTTCGCCCACTTCCTGCCCGCCTCCGCATCCCCGCCAGAGGAGCCGCGCCGTGATTGAAAGCCTGATCGCCGCGGGGCTGACCGTCCTCGGAATCGTCTTTTTCATCGGCGGCAGCGTGGGGCTGCTGCGTTTCCCCGACTTCTTTTGCCGGCTGCACGCTCTGACCAAAGCGGACAATTTGGGACTCGGCCTGATCGCCTGCGCCCGTCTGCTGCAAGCTGTCTCGCCCGCCGAGGCCTTGCAGATCTTCGGAATCTGGATCCTGGTGCTCGCCTCGAGCACTACGGCCGCCTACCGCATGGCCAACCGGCGGTCCGGAAAACGAACCGACCCATGAACGCCCTGACCCTTCTCGATGGGTCCCTCGCGGCCGCCCTTCTCTTTTCCGCCTGGCGTGCGGTGCGAACCGCGGACGGATTCCAGGCGATCGTTTTCTTCTTCGTCTTCGGTCTGCTGATGGCGCTCTGCTGGGTGCGTCTCGATGCGCCCGATGTCGCGCTCGCGGAAGCGGCGATCGGCGCCGGCATCACCGGGGGGCTCTTTCTCGCCGCTTTTTCCCGCATTTCACGAGCGTGGATCAGGGAAGAACCCGGTCCGCCGCCCGCGCCGCCCGAGGAGCCGGGGGAGCCATGAGGGGGGAGAGAATGTGCCGGACGGCGGCGGCGGCCTCCGCCGCCGCGCTCGCCGGGATCCTCGGAGCAGCGGCGGTCTCGCTGTCCGGTTCCGCCGGTCCGCTTCCGGACCTCGTCGTCCAGAACCTGCCGCAAAGCGGAGTGCGGCACCCGGTCACGGCCGTGCTCCTCAATTTCCGCGCCTGGGACACACTGCTCGAGCTCGCCGTCCTTCTGCTGGCTGCGGTTGCGGCCCGCACCCTGGCTCCGGAGCCGACCCCTCGCCCCGCGGCCGAAGCCCGGGACCCGATCCTGTATGCCTTTTTCCGCACCCTCGCCCCGGCCGGCATCGTCATCGCCGCCGCCGTCCTGTGGGTCGGAGCGCGGGCCCCCGGCGGGGCTTTCCAGGCCGGAAGCCTCCTGGGGGCGCTCGCGGTGCTCGCTGCGCTCACGGCGGGGTTCCGGCCGGCCTTCGCTTCGTGGCCGCTGACGGCCGCGCTTACCTCGGGCCTTTCCGTTTTCGGCCTCGCCGCCCTCGCCACGCTCGCCTTCGAGGGCAACCCCCTGCGCTACGGCGCAGGCGGGGCTGCGGTCTGGATCCTGGGCATCGAAACCGCGGCGACGATCTCCATCGCCGCCGCCCTGTTCGTCCTCTTCGACGCCTGCCGCCGCGGCCGCCGCCCGCACGGCGAAGCGGGGCGCCGAGGGCCTGACGATCGGGAGGGGGGTCGATGAGCGCAAGTCTTCTTTTTCCCCTGACGGCGGTGGCCCTTTTCTGCCTGGGGACCTGGGGCTTGGTCGTCGGCAAGGCTCCGCTGCAACGCCTGATCGCCTTCAACATCGCCGGCAGCGGCACCTTTCTCTTTCTGGTCGCCCTCTCCGCGCGTCCCGGGGTTTCGCCGCCCGATCCCGTACCGCACGCCCTGGTCCTGACCGGGATCGTGGTCGCCGTGAGCGCCACCGCGCTCGGCCTGCTCCTCATCCTGCGCGCGGAGCGCTCCGGGATCTCGCCGACCGAGGAAGATCATGGGCGCCTCTGAGCCGCTTTCCGCCGCCCCCTGGATCGCCTCTCTGGTCCTGCTGCCGCTCGTTGCATCCTGCGCCCTTCTCCTGCTGCGCCGCGGGGCGACCGCGGACGGCCCGGCGGCGGCCGCGGCGGCGGTGTTGCTCGCCGTGGGGCTCGCCCGGGAGGTTTTGCGTTCCGGCGTGGTGGGGGTGGATCTCGGCGGCTGGCCGATGCCACTCGGAATCCGCTTGCAAGCGGACGGGCTTTCGGCCGGCATGGTCTTGCTGGCCGCTTCGGTCGTTTTGCCGGTCAGCTGGCATGCGGTCCGGGATGTGCGGGGTTACGCCGCCGGGGAAGCGAGCGGCTTCTTTCCTCTCTGGCTGTTTCTCCAGGCGGGGCTCTACGCGCTGTTTCTTTCCGCGGATCTGTTCAATCTCTATGTCGGACTCGAACTCCTCACGCTCGCGGCGGTCGCCCTGGCCGCGCTTTCCCCCTCCCCCGCCGCCGCTCCGTCCGCCCTGCGCTACCTCTTCGCCGGAATGCTGGGATCGCTTGCCTTTCTGTTCGGGACCGCCCTGGTGTACGGCGTCACGGGCACCTTGAGCCTCGCCGGACTTTCCCGGCCCCCCGGTTCGCAACCGCCCCTGGCCGTCGCCGGTGCCCTCCTTACGGCGGGACTGGCGATGAAAGCGGCCCTGGTTCCGCTGCATTACTGGCTGCCTGCGGCGCACGCGAACGCCGCCGCTCCGGTCAGCGCCTTGCTCTCCGCGCTCGTCGTCAAAGCCGCCTTCTATGTCCTTCTCCGTCTGTGGAACGCGGGCTGGGGGATCCTCTTCTCCCCCGCGGCCGCCCTCATTCCGGCGCTGCTGGCAACGGCGGCGATTCTCTGGGGATCGCTCCAAGCCCTCGCCGCCGAGCGCCTGAAAACGCTTGTCGCCTACTCGACGGTGGCCCAGGTCGGCTACCTCTTTCTCGTCTTTCCCCTGGCCGCTTCACCCGCCGTCGGGCGGCTCGCCTTCGAGGGGGCCCTGCTCTTTCTCTTTTCCCACGCCCTCGCCAAGGCCGCGGTTTTTCTCTGCGCCGGAAACGTCCTTCATGCTTTCGGCCATGACCGGATCGCTGATCTGGACGGCTGCGTTCAGGGGCTGCCGCTTTCCCTCTTCGCCTATGCCGTGGCCGGGGTCAGTCTGATCGGTCTTCCGCCGAGCGGGGGATTCGCCGCCAAGTGGATGCTCCTTCAGGCGGCGATCCAGGGCGGGGCCTGGTGGATCGCGGCCGTGATCTTGGGGGGAAGCCTTCTCGCCGAGGCCTACGTCTTCCGCTTTTTTTCGCGCGCCTTCCGCCATGTGCCGGAGACGGCCGCCTGCCGGCGCCTCGGTCCCGTGCACGAGTGGCCGGCCCTGCTGCTCGCCCTCGCCGCGCTCGCTCTCGGGCTTGCGGCCGATCCCCTCCTCGGTCTGCTGCGCGCGGGAAACCCTTTCCGGATCCCCGGAGGGTCGCCGTGATCCTCGAGCCGCTTCTTCCGCTTTGGATCGTGCTTTCCTCTTTGATCCCCGGGGTCTTCATTTTTCTTCTGCCCGAGGAGCAGCGGAGTGTACGGACCGCGCTCAATCTCGGGGCGGCGGGGCTGAAACTTTTTCTGGTCGCCTTTTTGGTCTGGGGGGTGTTCCACGAGCACCTCTACGAGTTCCGGCTCCCCTTTTTGGAGGGGCTGGAGATCGTGCTCGCCGCCGACGCGCTCTCCGTCTTGCTTTCCGCGCTTTCGGCCGTGCTCTGGTTGGTGACCACGGTTTACGCCGTGGCCTACCTCGAGCATGCGCCGCAGTCCCGCAGCCGCTTCTTCGGCTTCTTCAGCCTCTGCGTCAGCTCGACGATGGGGATCGCCCTCGCCGGGAACCTGCTCACCTTCCTCGTGTTCTACGAAATGCTTACCCTCACCACCTACCCCCTGGTGGTGCACCGGGGAACGGCGGAGAGCCTGCGGGCGGGGAAGGCCTACCTCGCCTACACCGTAGGGGGCGGCGCGCTGTTTCTTCTGGGAACCGCCTGGCTCACCGCCCTGGCGGGCCCAGTCTCCTTCGTCCAGGCCGGCGGCCTGCGCCACCTGGCCGCATCCCACCCGGACGAGCTGCGGGTCATCTTTTTTCTCCTGATCGCCGGGCTGGGGGTCAAGGCGGCCCTGATTCCCCTCCACGGCTGGCTCCCGCAGGCGATGATCGCCCCCGCCCCCGTGAGCGCTCTCCTTCATGCCGTGGCGGTGGTCAAGGCCGGCGCCATCGGCATCGTGCGGGTGGTCTACGACGTCTACGGCATCCAGTTCGCCGCGGAGTTGGGCCTCCTCCGGCCGCTCGCCTTGTGGGCCGCCGCGACCGTGGTTTACGGCTCCCTCTGCGCCCTGTTCCAGGAAGATCTCAAAAAGCGGCTTGCCTACTCCACGGTAAGCCAGGTCTCCTACATCGCCCTCGGCGCCGGAATCGTGGGGCCGCTGGCCACCCTGGGCGGAACGGTCCATCTCGTCCACCAAGGACTCATGAAGGTGACCCTCTTCTTCTGCGCCGGCAATCTCGCCGAGGAGTTGGGAACCCACTCGATCCGCCGGCTCGCGGGCGTCGGGCGCCGGATGCCGCTCACGATGGGGGCCTTCACGCTGGCCGCCTTCGGCATGATCGGAGTCCCGCCGCTCGCCGGGTTCGTGAGCAAATGGTTTCTCGGCACGGGCGCGGCTGATGCCGGCGAGCCTTGGGTCATCGCCGTGCTCGCGGCGAGCACCGCCTTGAACGCCGCCTACTTCCTGCCCATCGTGTATGCCGTCTGGTTCCGGGATCCCGTGACCCCCTGGCCGCCGGCCGCCAAGCACGGCAGGCGCGAAACCGGCTGGATGCTCCTTCTGCCCCCCCTGGTGACCGCGCTGCTCGCGCTCATCTCGGGCCTGTTCGCCGCCTCCTCGTGGAGCCCCCTCGGCTGGAGCCGCCTGATCGTCCAGCGGGAGTACTTGCCGTGACGGCCGAGGCCCTCCTCCCCGGCTTTCCCCTGCTGGCCGCCACGGTTCTTGCCCCCCTCGGGTGCGCGCTCGGCTTTTCCTGGCCGACGGGACGCGGTCGCCTTGCAGGCGTGGTTCCCGCCTCGCTTCTGCCGGCCTTTCTGGCCGCCGTGTTCGTGCCGGACGGAACCGAAGCGGTTCTTCCCTCGGTGCTGTTCGGTCTGCGCCTGGGGATCGACGCCTGGAGCCGCCCCTTCCTCGCCTTCACCGCACTGCTGTGGTTCGCCTCCGGGCTCTTCGCCGCGGCGGATCCGGCGGGCGATCCGCGGCGCGCCCGGTTTTTCTTTTTCTTTGGTCTTTCGTGTGCCGGAAACCTCGGTCTGATTCTCACCCGCGACATGGTGGGCTTCTACACCGCCTTCGCCCTGATGAGCTTCGCCGCCTACGGACTCGTCGTCCACCCGCGGACGGAAGCGGCCCTCGCGGCCGGCCGGGTATATCTCTTCTTCGTCGTCCTGGGCGAACTCGGCCTCTTTTCGGGAATGGCGCTTCTCGCCGGCACCGCCGGCTCCCTCGAGTTCGCCGCGATTCCCGCGGCGGATCCTCCCCGCGCGGCCGTGTACCTGCTGCTGCTGGGACTGGGCGTCAAGGCGGGCGCCCTTCCCGTACACCTCTGGCTCCCTCCCGCCCACTCGGCCGCCCCCACACCGGCCAGCGCGGTGCTGAGCGGGGCCATGATCAAGGCGGGTCTGCTGGGATGGCTGCGTTTTCTTCCCCCCGGCCCGCAGCTGGACGGCGAGGTCGGCGGGTTTTTTCTCCTCGCCGGAGCGGCGGCCGCGTTCTACGCCGTGGCCGTCGGCTGTACGCAACGGCAGCCGAAAACCGTCCTCGCCTATTCGAGTGTCAGCCAGATGGGCCTGATCGCCATCGCCCTCGGAACCTGCTACGGGAACGCCGGAGCGGAGACGGACGGGATCCGGCTGGTCGGCCTCCTGGCCGCTCACCACGGCATGGCCAAGGCCGCTCTCTTTCTGGGGGTCGGCATCCTGGCCGGGCTTCCCGCAGGCGGGCTCGCCCGCCGGCTCGCCCTGGCGGCGCTGCTTCTTCCCGCCCTCGCGCTCGCCGGCGCCCCCGGGACAAGCGGCTTTTTTTTAAAGGCTCTGCTCGAGGAGCGGCTCGCCCTGCTGCCCCCGGAGCAGGGGAAGATCTTCTCGTTTCTGCTTCCTCTTTCCTCGTCGGCCACCACGCTGCTTCTATGCCGCTTTTTCCGGCTGCTCCGTCCTTCGCAAACGGCCGGAAAGACGACCTGGCCCATGGCGCTTTCCTGGATCCTCCTTCTTGCCGCCGTCGCCGGATGGTTGTATGGTCTCCCGGCCGTTGCGACGGCCGAAAAAAACGGGCTTTCCGCGCTTTGGCCGATCGGCGCCGCCGTCCTGCTCGCGGCTGGGGCCGCCGCCGCGCGAAGACACGGTCGCCTCGGGCCGCTGCCGGAGATTCCGCCGGGGGACCTGCTCGTTACAGGAACTTGGGCCGCGGATTGCGCCGCCGCCCTGCTCGGGCGCCTGCGGGGTTCTTCTCCCGCGGCAGAGTCGCGGGGCCTCAGGATTCCGGCCTGGACGGCGCAGGGTCGCGCATGGATCCAGGCTTGGGAAGCCTCGCTGTTCGCAGACCCTTCGGCCGGTCTGGGATTTCTGCTGGTGCTGATCGCCCTGGCCGCCGTTCTCCTCGGGTTCGGTTGATATGGTCATGATTGCGAGTCCCGATCCGAATGCTTCATCGGCGGCTTCCGGCGGCGGGGATGCAGGGATCTCCCGGCGCGCCTTGCGCTGGCTGGTCGTGGACGTCCTCGGCATCGTCCGGGAGATGCGGTTCAGTTATCTGCCGCCGCTCATGGTCTACCTCGCCGCGGGGGTGTCCGGATTCACGGGCATCATCGAGAGTTTTTTCGTCAAGGACCAGCTCGGCCTGTCGGCCGCCTTCCTGGCCGGGCTGGGATTCTGGGCCGGGCTTCCCTGGGCGCTCAAGATGCCTTTCGGCCACCTGGTGGATCTTTTTTGGCGCTGGAAGTCGGCTTTCGTCTACTTCGGGGCCCTGCTGATGGCGGCTTCGCTGGCCGTCATGGTGGGACTCACCGGCTACCGCGAGGCCATGGCGGCGCTGCTGCCGGTCGAAGTCTGGTATGTGATTTCGGTGCTTCTGTCTCCCATCGGGTTCGTCTTTCAGGACGTGGTCGCCGACGCGATGACGGTCGAGGCCGTACCGCGCTACACCGAGTCCGGCGAGCCCATCGCCGAGGCCGAGCTCAAGCGCATGCACATCACCATGCAGACGCTGGGCCGCATCGCGATCGTCGGCGGAGCGGCCCTGGTTGCCGGTCTCGGAGGATGGCTCGCCCACGTGCTTTCCTACTTCGTCATGTACTGCCTATCGCTCGTCATCCCCTTGATCTCGGTTTTGGGGGTGACCCTGGGAGACCTCCAGCGCTTTCTGCGCCGCCGGCGCTACCGCCGCCGGGGGTTCGCGGAAGCCGACATCCGGCGCATGGTGGACGGCGAAATGCCCGCCCTCGCCCCCAACTGGGGCATCCTGGGCGGCAGCGCCGCCTTTCTCGCGGTGAGCCTGGGGCTCGGCCTCTCGGACCTTCCGGCCAAAATGGAGGTCATCTTCCTCACCTCGCTTGCCATCATCGCCTACCTCATGCGCCAGCTCCTGCAGCCGATGAGCCCGGAAAAGCGGCGCGAGATCGTGGGCATCGCCATCATCGTGTTCGTGTTCCGGGCGATGCCCGGAACCGGGGCGGGAGGAGGCTGGTGGCAGATCGACGTTCTCGGCTTCGACGAGGCCTTTTTCGGGACCCTGCGCCAGATCTCTTCGATTCTCGCCATCCTCGGCATGTTCGCCTTGCGTGGCTGGATGAGTCGGCGGCCCATTCCCTACCTCGTCGTCTTCCTTTCGGTCTACGGAACCGTGATGACCGCACCCTTTATCGGCATGTACTACGGGCTGCACGAGTGGACGGAGAAAACCTTCGGCTTCGGCGCCCGGACGATCGCGCTGATCGATACCCTGGCCGACTCGCCGCTCGGCCAGGTGGCCATGGTGCCGATGCTCGCCTGGATCGCCCGTGAGGCGCCCGAAAACCAGAAGGCGACCTACTTCGCGGTCATGGCCGCCTTCACCAACCTCGCCCTCTCCGGAGCCCAGCTCGGAACGCGCTATCTGAACCTGCTCTTTGTCATCGAGCGTGGACGCTACGAGGAATTGGGCGCTCTGATGATCACGGCGAGCCTGATCGGGCTGGCCGTCCCCGTCGCCACCGTCTTTCTCGTCAACCGCTGGGTCGGCCGGGCGCGGCCCCCCGTCGCGGAGATTTCTGCATGAAACTCGGGATCCTCGGCCTTCCCGGCTCGGGCCGCGCGACCCTCTTCGAGGCCCTGACCCGCCAGGCGACGGAAACCGCCGCCCACGGCGAAGACCGGCTGGCCGTGGTCCGCGTTCCCGACGAGCGCGTGGAACGCCTGAGCGCCGTTTTCCGGCCGCGCCGGACCCTCCACGCCACGATCGAGGTTTTCCTGCCTGGAGCCGGGCGCCTGAAGCGGGAAGGCGGACCCGGGCAGGCGGTCAAGGACTGCGACGCCCTGCTGCACGTCGTGAGAAACCACGGTCCCGACCGCCGGCCGCTCGAGGATTTCCTTGCCCTCGACCAGGAGTTGATGCTCGCCGATCTCCTTCAGATCGAAAAACGCCTCGAGCGCCTGGAGGCCGACCGCCGCCGCGGCCGGCCGGCGTCCGCTGAAGAGCTCGAGACGCTCCGCTCCTGCCGCGCGCTGCTCGAAGCCGAGACCCCCGTGCGCCGCCGGCCCGAGCTCGCCGCCACCAAGGTACTGCGCGGATTCGGCCTGCTCTCGGCGAAACCCACGCTGATCGTGTTCAACAACGAGGAGGCCGACGCGGAGATTCCCCCCTTGGGCGGGATCGCCGGCGAGGAGCGCTGCCTTGCGCTCCGGGGAAAACTCGAACAGGAGCTCGCGCGCCTCTCCGAGGAGGAGATGGCCGCATTCCTCGCCGCCTACCGTATCCCCGCCTCGGCCATGGACCGCCTGATCCGCGCCGCCTACCAGATCCTGGGCCTGATCTCCTTCTTCACCGTCGGCGCCGACGAGGTCCGCGCCTGGACGCTGCGCCGCGGCGAGACCGCGCTCGAGGCCGCCGGCACGATCCACAGCGACCTGCAGAAAGGCTTCATCCGCGCCGAGGTGATCGCCGCCTCGAAGCTGATCGCCGCCGGTTCGCTCGCCGAAGCCCGACGGCGCGGGATGCTGCGGCTGGAAGGCAAGACCTACGTCGTCGAGGACGGGGATGTGATCACGATCCGCTTCAACGTCTGAAAGGAAATCGATGGCCGCAGAGCCCTTCGTGCTCGACATCATCGCCCACGGGGCCTGGAACGGCGGCGTACCGATTGGCAACGCCGTCTACGCGGGCCGCGGCATGGTCTTCAAGGGCGGCATTCCGGTCACGGAACAAACGATCGAGGAGCGCATCGGGGTGCGCACGCGGATGGCCGCCCCCCAGGATGTTCGCATCGGGGAGATCGCCCTCGCGGACCTGCTCGGAAGTCCCGCGATCGACCCCGCCCGGATCCGGGTGCTCATCGCCGCGACCAACATCGGCGAGGACAAGTTCGACCCCGGCCCGGCCAGCCGGGCGCTTCTCGAGCGGATCGCCCCGCGCCGCGGGGACCTCCTCGCCTTCGATGTCTATGCCGGCTGCCCGGGGTTCAACGTCGCCGTCGAAGCCCTCTGGCAGCTCGCGCTCGCCGGCGAGCTCTCCCCCGGGGACCTCGCGGTCGTCGTGGGCGCCGAAAACGTCCACCGCGCGCAGGCCTTCAAGCCCCTCGACACGGCGAACCTCATTTTCGGCGACGATGCCGTGGCGACCGCGCTCGCCATCGGCCCGGCGGCCGGCGCCTCCCGCGCCGGCCGCGTCGTTGCGGAAAAAACCCTGGAGGTCACCGACGGGTTCATCGCCGAGATCGCCCGCGCGCTGCTTCCCTGGGCGCGCGAGGCGGGCCTCGACGGCATCCTCGTCGACAACCGCCTGGGCCGGATCGAATGCCGCGTCCCGGCCAGCGCCGCACGTATCCAGCAGGCTCTGATGGAGGAGCTCTTCCCCCGCGAGGCCGCGGCCGGCGAGTTCCGCAATTTCCGCTCCGCTTTCGAAAGGTACGAACGCTGGGGGGGAAGCTTCGCCTTCGACATCATGTCCGCCTCCGGCGACCCCGGCGTACTGCGGCGCCTGGCCTGCGCTTACACGGCGTCGGGACGCTATCGCCGCCTGGCGGCGGTCTTTCTCCATCCCGGAACCTCCGTACGGCTGGCGCTCGTCCAGGCCGAAAACGGTCTTCGGCCTCCCGCCCCCGCCTGCGGCGTGGTCGACACACTCACCCGCACCCACGGCTGCTTTGCAGGCTTCATCGAGGCGCGCTTCGACGAGGAGGGGGTCTTCGGCTTTCTGGATGGAAAGGGCGTCTTTCTCTACGCCACGCGGGGGGCGAAGCCCCACCTCGAAGCGCTTCTCGCCCCGCGGGGCCTCGGCCTCGAAGACATCGATCTCCTGATCGAGCACCAGGCGAACTTCGCCATGCTCCCGCTCACCTTGGAGCAGCTCTTCGCCGAGGCAACGCCGTCCCCGGCGGAGGCCGTGGCGCGCTTTCTCGCCGAGCGCATGGTGGTCAATATCCACGAGCGGGGCAACTGCTCGGTGGTCTGCATGCAGCGGCTGCCCTACGACCTCGAGCGCGGCGCCCTCCGACCGGATACGATCCAGGGCTTCGCCGTCAACCGCAATCTCGAGGCGTTGCGCCGGGCGCGCTGGATCCTCTACGACTCGGTCGGTGCCGGCATGACCCGCAGCTCCTTCCTGCGCCGGCCCTGCCCGGCCTTGGAGATCGAGCGGATGGGCTCTTGAAGCGATCGGGTCCGTCGGTCCCGGAAAAGAAAAGGCAGGCTCAGGACAAGTTCAGCTTCGGGGATCGCGAACCGCGGCGGGCCTGAGCAAGGGCTCGCAAACCTTGCGGAAGTGGTAGCCCTGGACGGCGAGCGTCAAGGCGAGGGTCAAAAGGCGAGGACGCCGCAGGAGCGTCCAGAAGAGAAGGCGCCAATAATGCAGCCGCTCGCGGCCGAGCACGCCGAGGCGTAAAAGGGCTCGAAAAAAGGCGAGGAAGCGCTGCCAGTCGAGCGGAGTGTCGATCCCCGCGTCGCGGTATTCCCGCAGGAAGGTGAGGACCCGCCGGTAGTAGCCGCGCGGCGAGTAGATTTGCCGCAAAATGGCCCGGTAGCCTTCAAGCAGCGCCTCCAGCCCCATACGCGGCAGGATGTTCGTACTGCCGTCGGTGTTGTCGCCCGAGAGCCGGCCGATCAGCCGGTTTTCGCGCTTGAGCCGCTCGAAGAGCTTCGTCCCCGGGGGCGCCTGGAGCAGGCCCACCATCGCGGTCACGATGCCGCTTCTTTGGATGAACTCGATCTGCCGCTGGAAAATGGAGAGGGGGTCGCTGTCGAAGCCCACGATGAATCCCCCCTGGACCTGGAGCCCCGCGCGCTGCATGCGCTTGACGCTGGCCAGCAGATCGCGGCGGTTCTGGGTCTTGCGGCACTCCTGCAGGCTCTCGTCGGCGGGGGTTTCGATGCCGACGAAGACGGTGTTGAAGCCGGCGCGCACCATGAGCTCCATCAGCTCCGGGTCGTCGGCAAGATCGATCGACACCTCGGTGTTGAACGGGAGACCCTTTTTCCCCCGACGCCAGGCGATCAGGGCGGGAAGAAGGCTGGAGCGCAACGAGGAGCGGTTGCCGATGAGGTTGTCGTCCACGAAAAAGACTTGTCCCCGCCATCCGCGGCGGACGAGTTCATTAAGCTCGGCGAGAATCTGGGCGGCGCTTTTCTGCCGCGGCCGGTGGCCGAACAGTGCGGTCACGTTGCAGAACTCGCAGGAAAAGGGGCAGCCCCGGGAAAATTGGATGCTCAGGGTCGCATAGCGCCGGGGGTCGATCAGGTCCCAAGCCGGGACCGGCGTCGCCTCCAGGGAAGGGAACCTCTCCGGGGGGAGGTAAACCCGCTGCGCCGCCCCGCGCGCCAAATCCTCCAGAAAAGGCGGCAGCGTCGCCTCGGCCTCCCCCAGGACGAGGTGGTCCGCCTGCGGAAAGGATTCCGGCTCGACCGTGAACAGCGGCCCGCCGCAGACCACCCGCTTGCCGGCCCGATGGCAGCGGTCGATGACCTCCTCGGTCGAGCGGCGCTGCACGGACATGGCCCCGATGAAGACGAGATCGGCCCAAGCGAGGTCTTCTTCCTTCAGTTCCTCGACGTTGAGGTCGACGAGCCGTTTCGGCCAGTCCGCCGGCAGCATGGCGGCGACCGTGAGCAGCCCCAGCGGGGGGAGAGCCGCCTTCTTGCGCACGAAGGGCAAAGCGTAAGCAAAACTCCAAAAGGTGGGGGGAAACGTAGGATAGACGAGAAGCGATTTCATGGTTGGAAGGTTCCTTGGGTGGAGAGGAAGGGCCGCCCCCGCACGCCCGGCGGTAGACATCCGGCAAAAGAGCAAGTTGAAAGGATCGTCTTTAAGTATAGGGCCGATCCGGACCCGATGTCAAGAACGGCCTTGACATTCCTCGCCGTTCGGCTATACTGCCCCGATTTTCCAATTGCCCAAGGAGGTTCCCATCGATGAATCGCTCCTGGATTTCCGCCCTCGGCGTTCTGGCCGCGGTGACGCCCGCCGTCGCCGCCGAAGCGCCGCGCGTCGCGCTCGAAACCGACAAGGGCCGCATCGTGATCGAGCTCTACCCCGACCAGGCCCCGCGCACCGTGCAGAACTTCCTCGACTACGTCGATGCCGGCCATTACCACGGCACGATCTTCCACCGCGTGATCCCCGACTTCATGATCCAGGGCGGCGGGCTCACCGCCTCCCTGAAGGAGAAACCCACCCGGCCGCCGATCAAGAACGAGGCCGACAACGGCTTGAAAAACCGCCGCGGGGCGGTCGCCATGGCCCGCACGCAAGTCCCCGACAGCGCCACCGCGCAGTTCTTCATCAACACCGTGGACAACGATTTTCTCGACTTCCAGAGCAAGACCGTCCAGGGCTGGGGCTACGCCGTGTTCGGCCAGGTCGTGGAAGGGATGGAGGTCGTCGAGGCGATCGCCCGCGTCCGCACGGGCACCCGCGCCGGCCACCGGGACGTGCCCGTCGACCCGGTGATGATCCTGAAGGCCGAGCGCCTTCGCACCCCGTGAACCCGCAGGGGATCTTGAATGCGGGAGGACACGAGCGAGGATGATTTACAACGAAGAATTCGAGACCCTGCCGCGCGAGGCGCTCGAGGCGATCCAGCTGCGGCGCCTGCAGGCGACCGTCGCCCGGGTCTACCACACCGTCCCCTTCTACCGACGCCGCTTCGACGAGGCCGGCGTGAAGCCTGAGGATATCGGCTCGCTTTCGGATCTCGCCCGGCTTCCGTTCACCTCGAAAGCCGACCTGCGCGACAACTACCCCTACGGACTCTTCGCCGTCCCTCTCGACAACGTGACCCGCATCCACGCTTCCTCGGGGACGACCGGCAAGCCGACCGTCGTGGGTTACACCGCCCGCGACGTCCAGAGCTGGGCCGAGCTCATGGCCCGCTCGCTGACCGCCGCCGGCACGCGCAAGGAGGACATCGTTCACAACGCTTACGGCTACGGGCTCTTCACCGGCGGGCTCGGCGTTCACTACGGAGCCGAGAAACTGGGCGCCTCGGTCATCCCCGTCTCCGGCGGAAACACGAGACGGCAGATCCTGATCATGAAGGACTTCGGGCCGACCGTCCTCACCTGTACGCCGAGCTACGCGCTCCATCTCGCCGAAGTCGCCGAAGAAATGGGGGTGAGCTTCCGGGACCTCAAGTTCAAATCCGGCCTCTTCGGGGCCGAGCCCTGGTCCGATGGGATGCGGGCGGAGATCGAAGCGCGGCTCCACCTCAAGGCCATGGACATCTACGGCCTGAGCGAAATCATGGGGCCTGGAGTCGCGGTCGAATGCCTCGAGGCCCAGAACGGCCTGCACATCTTCGAGGACCACTTCATCCCCGAGATCATCCACCCCGAAACGGGGGAACCCTTGCCCTGGGGCGCCCCGGGGGAACTCGTCTTCACGACGATCACCAAGGAGGCCTTTCCGCTCATCCGCTACCGCACGCGCGATCTCTCCTCACTCCACCCCGAACCCTGCCGCTGTGGCAGAACGCTCGTGCGCATGTCCCGTGTGCAGGGCCGAAGCGACGACATGCTGATCATCCGCGGGGTGAACGTCTTTCCCTCGCAGATCGAGAGCGTGATCCTGGAGACGCGGCGCTTCACGCCCCATTACCAGCTCGTCGTGGAGCGCGTCGAAAACCTCGACCAGCTCACGGTCCTGGTGGAAATGCATCCGGAGCTCTTTTCCGACGCGATCAAGAACCTGCAGGCCGTCGAGCGCGAGCTCGAGAGCGCCATCCGGGAGACGCTCGGGGTCACGGTGCACGTCCGCCTGGTCGAGCCGAAGAGCCTGCAGCGCAGCGAGGGCAAGGCGGCCCGGGTGATCGACAAGCGTCGGCGGTGAGCCGGCGCGCCGCAAGGAGGGTCCCATGAACGTGGAGCAGATCTCGATCTTCCTCGAAAACCAGCCCGGACGCCTGGCCGAGGTGACCCGCATCTTCGAAGAGGGGGGGATCAACATCCGGGCGCTGGCGCTCGCCGATACCTCCGAGTTCGGCATCCTGCGGCTGATCGTGAATGACAACGAGAAGGCCCGGGAACTGCTCAAGGACCACGGCTATGCCGTAGGGGTGACCGAGGTGGTGGCGGTCGAGGTCGAAGACCGCCCCGGGGGGCTGCATCGCATCCTGACCGTGCTCGCCCGCCGCGGGATCAACGTGGAATACATGTACGCCTTCGTGCGCCACAGCGGCCGCAACGCCGTCATGATCTTCCGCTTCGACGACATCCCGGCCGCCCTGCAGGCGCTCGCCGCCGCCGGCATCCGGGTCATCGAGGGGGCCGAACTCTATATGATGTGAGCGGGGGGGAAAACCCTCTTCGCCCTCCCCCGCGCCTTCCCGATCCATCCCCGCTCACAAAACCGCTCCCGCAACCCCCGCGCACTCCGGAGGAAACCTCGCGGATACACGTTCGGCTCCGGCGGCGGGGATTCAGCTCCCCCGGAGCGGAGCCTCCCCCCTGGGCCGGCGGGGGAAGGCGGCCCTCGATGTTTCCGGTCCTAGCGGATCACGTAGCGGGGCGGTTCGATGCGCGAACGCCGGCAGCGCGGACAACGGCCGGGCCGGGTGAGCCGCCGGCGCTTCTCGAAGACGAACCCGCAAAGAAGGCAGCGTCCGGGGATGAGCGTGAAGCGCTCCCCCGTCCCGGCCGCCGTCCGCGCGACGTGTTCGAGGTGAGCGAGGACCTCGGCCTCACGAATGCCGAGCGCGCGGGAAAGTCTGCGCGCATCCATCTCCTGCTCGCGGAGCATCTGCAGGATGCGCCGCCGCAAGGTCAGCACCTCCATGGCTCTCCAGGCTTCCCGGATTTCCCCGGCGGGGGGATTTCTTCTTTGATCAGGCAGCAGCCGATGCGGTAGGCGGGCTTGCCCTCCGGGGTGTAACGCAGAGTGTCCGGCTGCACCAGACGGTTCATCACGCAGCCCTCGGGGATCTCGAGCGCAAAAAGCTCCCGCTCGGTCAACGGCGGCCGCTCGGTGAGCCTCCCCGCATCGAAAGCGAGACTGTGGATCGGGTGGTCCTCGCACAGGGGACAGCGGTAGACGCGGCCGTTGGGGAAGACGAAATAGTTGTCGGCCGTGCGTCCGGCACAGACGAAGGGCTCGCCCGGCGCGAGGAATACCCGGGGGACGATCACACGGATGCCGCGGCCGGCGATCGCCGCGGCCGCGGAGGGGACTTTCGCCCGCCACGCCTCCGGCGAAAGCCGCAAGCCCGCCTCCCCGACCGCGGCGGCCCGGCCACGCAGCCCGAGCACCTGGAGGAAAAGGCGCTCGACGCCCAGCTCGCGCAGCAGCGGCCCGAGAAGCTCGAGCTCGGCGGCGTTCGCCGCCGAGACGGTGTAGATGAGGCTGACGGCGAAACCCCGCGCCCGGGCCCGGCGGATGCCCGCGAGGCAGGCGGCATGAGCGCCCCTTCCCCGCAGGCGGTCGTTCGTCTCCGGGGCGGCTCCGTCCAAGCTGAAACTGAAGGCGTCCACCTCGCCGGGTTCCACGGCATCGAGGATCTGATGAAACAGGTAGCCGTTCGTGTCGATCGTGACGCTTGCGTAGCCCAGACGGCGCGCGGCGCGGACGGCGCGCGGCAGGTCCGGGTGGAGCGTGGGCTCGCCTCCCAGGAGCACGAGATTCGCCCCCGGAGAGCGCCGGGCCAACAGGGCGAGCCAGCGCTCGATCACCTCGATCGGCAACCGCCTTCGTCCGTGGGCCGCGGGGTTGATGTAGCAGTAGCGGCAGCGCAGGTTGCAGCGCGTGAGCACATGGAAAAAGACGTTGGCGGCGCGCGCCGAGAAGTCAACCGTTGAGCCGGGCATGAAGTTCGCGGATCCGTTTTTTCGCCGCGGCGAGTTCTTCGTTCGCCACGCGCAGGCGCATGGCGAGGTACTCGGCGAAAATGCGGTGGAGCAGGAGCAGAAAATCCAGGCGTTCCTCCCCGCTTCCCTCCCCGACAAGCCGCTCCCGGGCCGCGGTGTTGACCGCCAGGCACACCGTACGGCCTGACGCCACGGCCGAGGCCGAGCGCCGGCCGGCGTCGATCAGACGCATCTCGCCGAAGAGTTCGCCCTTCGCTTCCACCCGGCCGATCTCCTGGCCCTTCTTGAGGATGCGCACCCGACCGGAGAGCAGCACGTAGAGCCAGGGATCGCGGTCACCTTCGCGGATGATCTCCTCGCCGTCGCCATACTCGCGGATGCGGCTCAATTGGAGAAGCCTTCCGAGGCTGCGCGTCTCGAAGCGGCGCAAGGTTGGCAGCTCGAGCAGCCGACGAATGTTCTCGATGTTGTCCTGGAGATACTTCGATTCGATCACGGCGGCCTCTTTTGCGCCTCGCGGCATTTGACTTTCATTCTACCGCGGCTTCCGCGGGCCGGCAAGCAGCGGCCTCAGCGGTCTTCGAGGCATCCCTTGGACAGGGCGGCCTCGAAGGGCACGGGATAGCTGCCGTCGAAGCAGGCTTTGCAGAAGCGCTCCTGCGGCCGGGGATCGCCGGTCGCGGCGAGCAAGCCCTCGATCGTGAGGTAGTGCAGGCTGTCGAGGCCGAGCAGCCGACGCAGATCCTCCTCGCTGCGCCCCGCGGCGACCAGCTCGCCGCGGGTGGAGAAGTCGATCCCGTAGTGACAGGGAAAGCGATGCGGCGGCCCGGAGATACGCATGTGGACGCGCCGGACACCGAGCTCGCGCAGCGCCCGCACCCGGGTTTTCACGGTGGTGCCGCGGATGATCGAATCGTCGACGATCACGATTTCCTTGCCCTGGAGCAGCTCCCTCACGGGGTTCAGCTTCACGCGCGAGCCGAAGTCGCGCATGCTCGGGGTGGGCTGAATGAAGGTCCGCCCGACGTAGTGGTTGCGGATCATGCCGAGCTCGAAGGGGAGCCGCGCGGCTTGGGCGTAGCCGATCGCGGCGTAGGTGCCGGAGTCCGGAAAGGGCATGACGAAATCCGCCGCCGCCGGTGCCTCCTCGGCGAGCTTGCGGCCGAAGGCCTTGCGCACGAGGTAGACGGTGCGGCCGTCGAGCAGGCTGTCGGGCCGGGCGAAGTAGATGAATTCGAAAATGCAGAGCGCCCGGCGGGGGGCGGGGGGGACGCGTAGGCTGCGGATCTTGTCTCCGTCGAGGATGACGATCTCGCCGGGCTCGACCTCGCGCACGAACTCGGCCTGCACAAGGTCGAGCGCGCAGGATTCGCTGGCGAGCACGAAATGCCCGTTCAGCCGTCCCAGGCAAAGCGGCCGGAACCCGAAAGGGTCGCGGATGCCGACGAGTTCGCCGCGGCTGGTGAGCATGACGAAGCAGAAGGCCCCTTCCAGCCGCTGCACGGTCCGCAGCAGCGCCTCCTCGAAGCCGTACCGGAGGTTCTTCACGAAGAGGTGGAGCACGATCTCGCTGTCCATGGTGGACTGAAAGATCGAACCCGCCTGCTCGAGCTCCTCCTTCAAGGCCGGGGCGTTGGTGATGTTGCCGTTGTGGGCGACGGCGTAGGCTTTGCGGCGGTGGCGCACCACGAAAGGCTGGGCGTTCATGAGGATCGAGCTGCCCGTCGTGGAGTAGCGGACATGGCCGATGGCGCAGGAGCCCTGGAGTTCCTCCAGATGGTCGACGTCGAAAACCTCGTGGACGAGGCCCATGCCGCGGTGGGCGGTGAGGCAGCCCTCGTTCACGGCGGCGATGCCGGCGCTCTCCTGACCCCGGTGCTGCAGGGCGTAGAGCCCGAAATAGGTCAGGGCGGCGGCGTCGGGATGGCCGCAGATGCCGAAGACCCCGCAGGATTCCCGCGGGCGGACTTCTTCGCCCCCCTTCCCCGGGACCGGCAAGGCGCCGCCGGGCTCAGGCCATCGGGTCATTTTCCCGCAAGCTCCAGACCCCGCACGGACAGGCACCGGCACAGAACCCGCAGCCGATACACAGCGCATCGTCGACCTCGTAGGTATAGCGGTCGCCCTCAAGCCCTGTTCTGCGGATCGCCCCCCGCGGACAGACGGCGACACAGGTTCCGCAGTCCCGGCAGGCGCCGCAGGAAAGGCACTGGCTGCCGCATTGGTTCACATCGGCGAATTCCACGATCCGCGGGTCGAAGTACTCGGCTGTGACCCGCTGACGGTCGATCATCGGTCGCCGCTCGGTCTCCGGCGGCCGGCCCGCGAGCGCCGCCGCGATCGCCCCGGCCGCCTTCCTTCCGGCGCCGATCGCCTCGGTCAAGAGCCCCGGCCGGACGGCGTCGCCGATCGCGTAGACCTGGGGATCGCTCGTGCGGAAATTCTCGTCCACGCGGATGTACCCCCGATCCACGGCCACGGACTCGGGAAGGAAGCCGAGCTCCGGCAAGTCGCCGACGGCGACGATCACCGTGTCCGCGGGGATCTCTTCGCCACCCTTTAGACGCACACCGGAGGCGTTGATTTCCCGGATCCGCACCGGCCAGCGGAATCGCGCCCCCGCCGCCTCGGCCGCGCGACGTTCCTTGCCGAAGGCGGCGGGCCGCTGGATATCGAGCAGCGTGACCTCCCGGGCTCCCAGCCGAAACGCTTCGGTGGCGGTGTCGCAGCCGACGTTTCCCGCCCCGATCACGACGACCCGCCGGCCGACCGCGGCTGGGTCGGCCTTCGCCTCCTCGAGAAAGGCAAACGCCGGAACCGCGCGTTCGATCCCGGGAAGCGGCAGGCTCCGGGGTTTCCGCGCACCGACGGCGACGACGACGGCGTCGAACTCCTCGCGCAGGCGCAGGAACTCTTCGCGACCGAGCGGCTGCTGCAGGGCCACCTGCGGGAGAATGCGGCGCACGCGTTCGAGCTCGGTTTCGATCACTTCACGGGGAATACGGCTTTCGGGGATGACCCGCGTGAACTTGCCGCCGAGCCGTCCCTGGAGCTCGTAGAGAACGGCCTCGATGCCGCGGCGGCGGAGTTGCCAGGCGGCCGAGATTCCGGCCGGTCCCCCGCCGACGACGGCGACGCGGCCCCCCGCAAGCGGCGGAAGCTCGGGCGGGCGGGCGCGCAAGCTCGCCTGGCCGAGCTTCGTCGTATCGACCGGCGCCAGGCCGAAGGCTTCTCGCGTGCAGGATTGCATGCAGAGGTTGGGGCAGAGGTAGCCGCAGACCGCGGCGGGAAAGGGCGTGTAGGCGAGCGCGAGGTCCACGGCCTCGTCGATCCGGCCCTCCCGGATCAACTGCCAGCGCCGCTGCACGGGGATGCCCGTCGGGCAGCTCGCCTCGCAAGGCGCGGCGTAGACCCGGTTTTCCCACACGGGAACGAAGCGCCGCAGCTCGCCCGTCGTGATCACGGGGATGCGGCCGCGGTCGGCGGAGTTCAAATCCCCGATCAGCCCTCCCGAGCCGAGCTCGGCATCCCAACAATCGCGGTGAAATTCGCGGATCCCGCGCACGGAAAGGGTTTTTTTCTCGGCCGGACGCCGGGCGACGAGCAGTTGCCAATCTTCGCGCACCGCCAGCCGGCGCAAAAGCTCGCTTCGGCCCACAGCCCGCAGAAAGCGGGCGAGGCCTTCCTCGAGCCACCGCCAGTCGGGGCCGTCGATCGGCGCCGGCCGGGCGTCGGCCGTGCTGTAGCCGCCGTGCGGCCCGCGGAAGAAGACCTGGCCGCCCACCATGCCGACGAGCGGCCGGTGGCCGAGGACGTTGTCGGGCCGCTGGGCTTCGTGGCCGCAAACGACGGCGATCCCCCCGGCCATGAACTCGCCGAAGTAGTCCCCGACCGAGCCCAGAACCCAGAGTTCCGGGGGCTCGAAGCGCGGGTTGTGCTTGGTCATGGTCATGGCGCGGGCACCGAGGTTTCCGCCGATGTAGATCCGCCCCTGGGCCATGGCATTGGCCACACCGTTTCCCGCGTTGCCGCAAACGATGATCTCGGCGCCGGCGTTGAGCCAGCCGACGTCGTCCGAAGCCGGTCCGTCCACCTCGATCCGCGTTCCGGAAAACCCCATACCGCCCAGACGCTGCCCGGGGTGTCTGCTCACGTGCACGAGCAGCGGGGCGCCGTCGGCGCTGCGCAGCCGCCCGCCGATGCCGTGCTGGCCGAAGGCCTCGACGTGCAGTCGGCGGTGCCCCTCGGCGACGGCGCGTTGGATCGCCTCCTCGAGGAGACGCGAAGAGATCCGCTCCCCCTGCAAGCGGCCGGAGATGCGGTGGAAGGCCTCGGATCCGGGTTGCGGGATGTCGCTCATGGAATACCGTCCTTGCCGTCCCTCGGGAAGGACTCCCGCGGGGCCGGTCCTGCTTCGGAATCACACGACATAGGCGATCTTGAGCCTTGCGGCAATGCGGGGATCGTCGACGCCCAAGGCGTCGGACATGCCGATGGGCAGCGAGGTGGAGCGGCCCAAGGGAGCGACGATCTTCTTGAGCTCGGTGTCGAAGGCCACGAAGCAATCGACCACCCGCTGGGCGACGTCGTCCACGTCCAGGCGGCGGTAAAGACGCGGATCCTGCGAGGTGATTCCCTTGGGGCACAGCCCGAGGTTGCAGATGTTGCAGCGGTCGGACTCGGATCCCAAGCAACCGGCGGCGGCCTGCATCATGTATTTGCCGACCTGGACCCCGCTCGCCCCGAGCATGATGAGGGCGGCGGCGTTGGCCGCGAGGTTGCCGGTCTTGCCCACTCCGCCGCCGGCGAAGAGCGGCAGCTCGTTTTGCATGCCCAGCCGCACGAGGGTGAGGTAGGCGTCGCGGATGTTCGAGGCGATGGGGTGGCCCATATGGTTCATGGACACGTTGTAGGCCGCCCCGGTGCCGCCGTCCTCGCCGTCGATCGCCAGCCCTGCGGCGTAGGGGTTGCGCGTGAGATTGTTCAGGACCGCCAGCGCGGTCGAGGTGCCTGAGATTTTCGGGTAGACCGGCACGCGGAACCCCCAGGCCATGGACATCGATTGGATCATCTTCGCCACCGACTCCTCGATCGAGTACTGCGTCTGGTGGGTCGGTGGGCTGGGCAGGTTCACGCCGGGGGGAACGCCGCGGATCGCGGCGATCAGACGGTTTACCTTGTGCCCCATGAGCAGGCCGCCGTCGCCGGGTTTGGCCCCCTGGCCGTACTTGATCTCGATGGCGCAGGGGTCGACCTTCATCTCCGGAATGGCGTGCAGGATTTCGTCCCAGCCGAAGTAGCCGCTGGCGATCTGAAGGATGACGTACTCGAGGAAGCGCGAGCGCAGGAGCCGCGGCGGGCAGCCTCCCTCTCCGGTGGAGATGCGCACGGGCATCCCCAGTTCCTCGTTCAAATAAGCGACCCCGAGCTGCAGCCCCTCCCACATGTTCGGGGAAAGAGCGCCGAAGGACATCCCGCCGATCACCAGGGGATAGATCTCGCGCACCGGCGGCACCCATCCGTGCTCGCGATCGTGCCGCAGCGCCGCTTCGGGCGGCGGCACCCGACCGAGAAGCGTGCGCAGTTCGAACTCGTGACGGCCGGCGTCGAGCGCCGGGTCCGTCAGCATGGAGATGCGGATGAACTTGATGCGGTCGAGCACCGTACCGGGCACGTTGCGGCGGCCGCCGCGGCGCCGCGGTTGGCCGCCGCGGTCGACGTGGAAACGCAGCTTGTCGGCCTCGTCGGTCCGCACCGGCCGGATGGCGTTGTTGGGGCAGACGAGATTGCACACGGCGCAGCCGACGCAGGCGTAGGCCGGGTCGGTTCGCTGCCGGATCCCGTAGAAGGATCGGGTCGCCCCGGCCGTGACCGCGCCGAAATCGGCGGGCGTCTCGAGTTGCCGCTTGCGGAAGACCGCCAGCTCGATCGCGTGCACCGGGCAGACGGCCGTGCAGCGACCGCAAAGGGTGCAAGCCTCGCGGCTCCAGACGATCTGCCAGGGCAGATCCTTGACGCTCAGTGTGGAAGGAGCAAGGGGTCTTTCTGATGGCATAGGCGGATCTCGCGCCGCTCGGGGTCGACCACGGCGGTCTCCAGGTTCATCGGTTGCACATCGCGGCTCTTGTCCCGCAGCGGAATCGCCGCATCCAGGCCGCAGATCTCGGAAGAAAAGGCGAACAGGCCGATCTTGCCGCCGACCACCCCGGGGCGAAGCTTCTTGCGGTCTTGAACGAGAAACAGAGTCCCGTCGGGCAGGCAGCCGATCACGCAGTTCGGGCCGTCGATGATCAGGGGCCGGCAGCTTTGCTTGAGCCGCCGCAGCGAGAGGCCGTTGGGGTGCTGATCGATCTCCTCGTCGGGCAGCGGGGTGATCACGTGCTTGTAGGCCTCGATGCCCAGGCCGAGCACCCGCTGGGTGTAATGCAGGATGTGGGTGAACACCTCGGAATCGGAGCGATACCCCGTGTAGCCCGGAAAGCCGCGGGATTCGAGAAAGACGCGGATGGGGACGAAGGCGGTGTTTTCGCCGTTGGTCATCGTCGCAAAGCCCTGCAGGAAGAAAGGATGGCAGGCGTAGAGGTCGATGCTGTAATTGGTGTTCTGCCGCCCCTGGGCGAGGAGGATCCGCGCCCGAAGCTCCTTGCGGTCAAGCTGCAGGTGACGGGCGACCGAAAGCGGGTCCCCGATTTCCTTGATCAAAATCACGTCGGGCCAGAAGGAGAAGACGATCATGTCCTGCGTCTCCTCCCCCATGGCCCGCAGCCGCAGCCGGACCATCATCAGCCGGTGCTCGATCTCCTGCCGCGAGAGCCCGTCCCACATCTCGGGCAGCTCGTAGGCCCGGATCAGATAGATGTCGCGCCGCGGCATCCCCGGAGGCGGGGTCTTGGGGACCTTGATCGAGATTTTGTACTTGGTCATGAAGCCCAGATCCATCATCGTGGCGTCCAGGCGCTTCAAGCCCGCCTCGCTGAAGATCCCCGAAAGAATGGGGGCCTCCTTCAATTCCTCGAAAGGACCGCTCAGATCGCGCAGCAGCAGCCCGACGCCGGAGCCGTCATGACCCTCACGCATGACTTCCAACGCCTGAAGCGCCATCATGGGGGAGACGGGCTCCCGACTGGTGACGGCAAACAGTCGACACATCCTGAGACTCCTTTTTCGCCCCATCCTTCCGCAGGACGGAAGCAAGGCCCGGGGGCCGCATGACGGAAGAGCGGAGAACGGCGGAGGCGATCGGGTTCGAAGAACTGCGGGCCCGTCGGAGGAAAACGCGATCGATGCGACGCCGGTGCCGCAGGCAGCCATCCCCCCCGCCCCGTCAACGCAGCAAAAGACGTGCCGAGGGGTTGCGTCACGGCCTGCCGTATCCGGCCATCCGGCCTCGGCGGCGCGGAGAAACGGCAAGCGGAGGCAGCAACGGTGTCTTCTCTATGGAGAGAAAAAACCGCAGGTCAAGCCTGTCCTACACGGTCGCAACGCCCGGGGCTTCTTCGACCGACAAAAATGTCAGAAACGCGAAACGCTTTTTCTGCCGGCCTCCGCCGCCCCGGAGGCGTTTGACAGGCCGATGGCGTTTTTTTATGCTTCTTGTAGGATGGGGGGTGCACCCCGCGCCCTCCCTTTGTTCCAGGAGCAGGCCATGGTTGCCGCAACCGTGTTTTCCGATCCGAGCGACGGCTGGACCCGTCGCCGTTTCCTCCAGCTCGGCGGTCTCGCCGCCGCCGGTCTTTTCGTCGGCTGCGCCACCAACCCCGTCACCGGTCGAAGCCAGTTCATGACGGTCTCCGAAGACGAGGAGATCCAGATCGACCGGCAATATGCACCGCGCCAGTTCTCGGAGGATTACGGCACCACCCAGGACGCCGGCCTGAACGCCTACGTGGAGCGCGTCGGCCGCGCACTCGCCTCCCGCAGCCATCGGCCGCAGATGCCGTTCTCCTTCCGCGTGGTGAATGCGACCTACATCAACGCCTACGCCTTTCCCGGCGGCAGCATCGCCTGCACCCGTGGCATCCTGCTCAAGCTCAACAACGAAGCCGAACTCGCCGCGCTGCTCGGCCACGAGATCGGCCACGTCTCCGCCCGCCACACCGCGCAACAGCTCTCCAAAGGACAGCTCTCCAACCTCGTGGTCGGCGGCCTTTCGATCTTGGCCGACTTGACCGCCCCGGGGCTCGGCCAGGTGGCCTCGTCGCTCGGCGGTCTCGGGGCGGGCGCCTTTCTGGCGAGCTACAGCCGCGACAACGAACGGGAAGCCGATTCGCTGGGCACCGCCTACAGCGTGCGCGCCGGTTACAGCCCCGAGGGCATGGTCGGGCTGATGGAGATGCTGAACGGCCTGAACAAGTCGCGGCCGAACGCGATCGAACTCATGTTTTCCACGCATCCGATGAGCGAGGAGCGCTACCGCACCGCCCTGCAGACGGCCCGCGGCGAGTACGCCGGGTCACGCGGCTACCCCCTGCACCGGGAGCGCTTCATGGACGAAACCGCCCGACTGCGGGCCGTCGGCCAGGCGATCGAAGAGATGCAAAAGGGCGACGCCGCGCTCGGCAAGAAGAACTACGACCAGGCGGAGTCCCATTTCCGCACCGCGCTCCGCCAAGCCCCCGGGGATTACGCCGGGCTTCTTTCCCTGTCCCGGTGCCTGCTGCTGCAGAAAAAATTCGCTGAGGGCGAACGTTACGCCCGCGATGCGGTCGCCGCTTACCCCCAGGAAGCCCAGGGCCACTTTTTGGGCGGAGTCGCCGCCCTGCAGCTCAAGCGTTTCGACGCCGCCCTCGTCGATTTTCAGACTTACCGGCGCATCCT
>CAZQUP010000031.1:29320-29546 GCA_964596545.1 uncultured Desulfatibacillum sp.
CGGAAATCCCACGAGCGTCTTTTTCACCGGCTACGCCTACGAGGGCCTGAACCGCCGAAACGAGGCCGCTCAGGAGTACCGCCGCTACCTGCAGCAGGTCCGCCAAGGGCCCTACGCCCAGCATGCCGCCCAGCGGCTGCGCGAATGGGGCTACGTGCGCTGAAACGCGCTCCTGCCCCGGCGCGCCTTCGGCGCCGGCCGAGGAGGCCTTTTTCGCAACGTGCAT
>CAZQUP010000032.1:0-7363 GCA_964596545.1 uncultured Desulfatibacillum sp.
AGCCGGGGCCGGGGCCGCCGCGGCGCCCAAGGGCCGGATCGTCTGGATCGGAAGCACCGCATCGAGGGGATCGACGCCCACCTCGAAGGCCTCGCCGTCGACGAAGACATTGAACTTGCGCAGGTTCGGACCCGGCGTCGGGGACGGTTTTTGCGGCTTCTCGACGAGCAGCCCCTTCTTCGCCTTGGCGACGAGCTCCTCCTGACGCCGGACCTCCTCCAGGGTGATCGGCCGGGTTTCCTCCGGCGGCGTCTCGAGGCCGTATTTCCACTTGAGGAAGCGCAGTCCCGTCACCGGGTAGAGGGCGTAGATCAGGACATCGTCGATATCCTTGGCGATCCCGCGGGTCGCCTCCTTCGCCTTTTCCAGCTCGGGCTCGAGGACCGAGGCCGCCCGGACCGTGATCGGGGTCTCCCCGCGGGGGTAACCCTTGAGGGCCTTTTTCTGCACCTCGGGGTCGATGGGCGCGGCGGTGCGCCCGTAGAGGCCGTAGCAGAGATCCTTCACCTGGTCGGTGATCATGCGGTAGCGCTCTTCGGGCGTGTCGAAGAGCACGTTGTTCACCGTTTGCACGCCCACGATCTGGCTCGTCGGGGTGACGAGCGGGATCTGGCCGAGATCCTTGCGCACCCGCGGCAGTTCGCGGAACACGTCGTCGATGCGGTCGAGGGCGTCCATCTGCTTGAGCTGGTTGACGAGGTTGGAGAGCATCCCGCCCGGGGTCTGATGGAGCAGCACGTTGATGTCGATGATCGACATCTTGGTGTCGTCGAGGAGGTGGCGGTACTTGGGCATGACCTCTTTTTCGAGAATTTCGTTGATGCGGGCGAGCAGCCGGATATCAAAGCCCGTGTCGCGGTTCGTGCCGAGCAGGGCCATGACGAAGGGCTCGACGGCCGCATGCGAGGTGCGGTAGGCGTAGGGAGCGAGCACCGTGTCGATGATGTCGACCCCGGCTTCGATCGCCTTCAGCATGGAAAGCGGCGACATGCCCGAGGTGAAATGGCTGTGCAGGTGGATCGGGGGCTTGACGGCCTGTTTGAGGGCGCGCACCAGCTGATAGGCGTCGTAGGGGGCGATCAGGCCGGCCATGTCCTTGATGCAGATGGAGTCCGCCCCCATCGCCTCGAGCTCCTTGGCCTTGCCGACATAGTAATCGATCGTGTAGACGTCCCCGCCCATCCGCGGCTCGGTCAGGCTGTAGCAGATGCAGCCCTGAAAATGCTTGCCGGCGGCCTTGATCGCCGGGACGACGATTTCGAAGTTGCGGTAGTCGTTCAGGGCGTCGAAGGTGCGGAAAACGTCGACCCCGTTCACCGCGGCGCGCTCGACGAAGACCTTGGCCACGTCATCGGCGTAGTTGCGGTAGCCGACCAGGTTCTGACCGCGCAGCAGCATGGAAAAGGGCGTCTTGCGGATGTATTTCTTGAGCGTGCGCAACCGCTGCCAGGGGTCCTCGTTGAGAAACCGGTGCATCGTGTCGAAAGTCGCCCCTCCCCAGACCTCCATGGCCCAGAAGCCCACCTCGTCCATGAGCTCGGCCACGGGGATCATGTCCTCGGTGCGGCCGCGGGTCGCAAAAAGCGACTGGTGGCCGTCCCGCAGGGAGAGATCCTCGATTTTGAGGGGGTTTTCGGCTTTCGGGCGCTGGGGGTCGTAATTCATGGGGGCCAGCTTGACGGCGTTCTCGTTCAGCATCGGTTGGCTCTCCTTGTCGCGGGAGTGGGTCTCGGCGACCGCCCCGGGCCGCGGGACGGCGGATGCTTGCCCGCCGCGGATCCGGCCGCGGTCGAGGGCGGCGTCTTGGGTCCGGAAAAACGGATTTAATTCTTAATTTGCACAGGCTTGTCAAGCAAAAAAAGGAGCGCTTCGGCCGCCGTCGTCGGCGGCATCCGGCCGGCCTCGACGTCGCGCAGGGTGCGCTCGAGCCGCCCCCGCACCGCGGGGTGGCGGCGAAAGCGTTCCTTCAGGCCCTCTTCGATCAGCGCCCACATCCAGGAAACGGCCTGCTGCCGGCGTTTCTGCGCCAGCTCGCCGGTCGCGGTGAGGATTCGGCGATGACGCCGCACGGTCTCCCAGACCTCGGTGATTCCGCTCCCCTCCAGAGCGCTGCACAGCAGCACCGGCGGCGCCCACGACGGTGAGCTCGGCTGGAGCAGGTGCAGGGCCGAGGCGTAGACCCGCGCGGCGTGCTCCGCCCGGGGGAGATTTTCGCCGTCCGCCTTGGTGACGGCCAGCGCGTCGGCGAGCTCGAGCACCCCCTTCTTGATGCCCTGGATCTCGTCGCCCGCCCCGGCGAGGAGCAGCACGAGGAAGAAGTCGACCATCGAGGCCACCGCCGTTTCGGACTGCCCCACCCCCACGGTCTCGACGACAACGACGTCGAAGCCCGCCGCCTCGCAGAGCAGCATCGTCTCCCGCGTCTTGCGCGCCACCCCCCCGAGGGTTCCCCCCGACGGGGAGGGGCGGATGAACGCGTTTTCCTCCCGGGAAAGCCGCTCCATCCGTGTCTTGTCGGCCATGACGCTGCCGCCGCTGCGGACGCTGGTCGGGTCCACGGCCAGCACGGCCACCCGGCGGCCTTCGGCGACGAGCCGGAGCCCCAGGGCCTCGATGAAAGTGCTTTTCCCGACTCCGGGGACCCCGGTGATCCCCAGGCGCACGGCTGTTCCCGTATGCGGCAAGAGCGCGCCCAGGATGGAGCGCGCGGCCTCCTGGTGAGCGGCGAGCGCGCTCTCGACGAGGGTGATACACTTGGCGAGCACGCGGCGATCGCCGGCCAGCACGCCCTCGATGTAGGCCCGGGGATCCGGCGGCTGCATGGCGGCTTTCAGACCGGCGCGTCGAGAAGGTTCAACACGCGGTTGGCCGCCTCGGGGACCGGGGTGCCGGGACCGAAGACGGCATGGGCCCCGGCCTGCGTGAGGACCGCATGGTCCGACGGCGGAATGACGCCGCCCACGACCACGCGGATATCGCCTGCCCCCTCGCGCGCGAGCGCCTGAACGAGGGCGGGAACGAGCGTCTTGTGCCCCGCGGCCAAAGTCGAGACCCCCACCACGTGGACGTCGTTTTCGACCGCCATGCGTGCCGCCTCCTCGGGGGTCTGGAACATGGGGCCGATGTCCACATCGAAGCCCAAGTCGGCGAAGCCGCTGGCGATGACCTTCATTCCGCGGTCGTGGCCGTCCTGGCCCATTTTGACGACGAGGATCCGCGGCCGGCGCCCCTCGCGTTCGGCGAAGAGCGCGCAGCGCTTGCGGATGGCCTCGAGAATCGACCGGTCGCGGTACTCCGAGGCGTAAACGCCCGACACCGCCACCGTCGAGGCGACATAGCGGCCGAAGACGCTTTCGAGGGCCTCGCTCACCTCCCCCACGGTCGCCCGCCGCCGGACGGCCTCCACGGCGAGCTCGAGCAGGTTCGCCTTCCCTTCCGCCCCGCGACGCAGGGCGTCGAGCGCGTCGCGGACGGCGGCGTTGTCGCGCCGGGCGCGGATCTCCCTCAAGCGGGCGATCTGCTCGTCGCGGACGCTCGCGGGGACCTCGAGCACCTCGAGCGGGACCGTCTCCTCGCTGCGGTACTTGTTCACGCCGACGATGACGTCGAGGCCCTGATCGATCCGGGCCTGGCGGCGGGCGGCGGACTCCTCGATCCGGAGCTTGGGCATGCCGCTTTCGATCGCCTTGGCCATCCCCCCGAGCCCTTCCACCTCCTCAAGGATCCCCTCCGCCCGTCGGGCGATGCCGTCGGTCAGCGCCTCGACGTAGTAAGACCCGCCCAGGGGGTCGACGACGCGGCAGATCTGGGATTCCTCCTGCACGATCAGCTGGGTGTTGCGCGCGATGCGCGCCGAGAAATCGGTCGGCAGTCCGATCGCTTCGTCGAAGGAGTTCGTATGCAGCGACTGCGTGCCGCCGAGCACGGCCGAGAGGCACTCGAGGGTCGTGCGGATGATGTTGTTGTAAGGGTCCTGGGCGGTCAGGCTCCAGCCGGAGGTCTGGCAGTGGGTGCGCAGCATCAGCGATTGAGGGTTTTGCGGTGCGAAGCGGCTCATGAGCTTGTGCCACAGCAGGCGTGCCGCGCGGAGCATGGCGATGTCCATGAAAAAATTCATGCCGATCCCGAAGAAAAAGGAGAGCCGCGGGGCGAAGGCGTCGATCGGCAAGCCCCGCGCCAGCGCGGCCCGCACGTACTCCAGCCCGTCGGCGAGCGTGAAGGCGCATTGCAACACGGAATCGGCCCCGGCCTCCATCATATGGTAGCCGCTGATGCTGATCGAGTTGAACCGGGGCATGTAACGCGCGCAGTACTCGATCACGTCGGCCACGATGCGCATCGAAGGGCCGGGGGGATAGATGTAGGTGTTGCGGGTCAAGAACTCCTTGAGAATGTCGTTCTGAATGGTGCCGGTGAGCTTTTCCGGGCGGACCCCCTGCTCCTCGGCGGCGACGATGTAGCCGGCCATGATGGGCAGGACCGCCCCGTTCATGGTCATCGAAACCGACATGCGGTCGAGGGGGATCCCTTCGAAGAGAATCTTCATGTCCTCGACGCTGTCGACGGCAACCCCCGCCTTGCCGACGTCGCCCACGACGCGGGGATGGTCCGAATCGTAGCCGCGGTGGGTGGGCAGATCAAAAGCGACCGAAAGCCCCATCTGGCCGGCGGCGAGGTTGCGGCGGTAGAAGGCGTTCGACTCGCGGGCGGTCGAAAACCCGGCGTACTGCCGGATGGTCCAGGGGCGGTGGGCGTACATCGTCGCCCGAGGTCCGCGGACGAAAGGGGGCAGGCCGGGAAGGCTGTTGGCGTGAGAGAGATCTTCGAGGTCCTCCGCGGTATAGAGCGGCCGGACGAGGATCCCCTCGGGCGTCTGCCAGTGGAGGGATTCGACGGGCTTGCCGCGCATTTCCTGCACGGCGATCGTTTTCCACTGCTCGTACTCGGGGTGTCGGCTCATGGCTCGGATCTCTCCTCCCTTTCGCGGTCGGGTCGTTCGCGGCGCGCGCGGCGGCGATCGAGCGCCTCGGAGCCGGACTACCGGCCGGGGCGTTCGCAGAGCTCGACCAACACGCCGCCGGTCGCTTGGGGGTGGAGAAAGGCGATGCGGGCACCGCCCGCGCCACGCCGCGGGGTCTCGTCGATCAACGCCACCCCGCGCACCTTCAGCTCCGCAAGCGCCGCCTCCAGGTTTTCGACACGAAAAGCGATGTGCTGGATCCCTTCGCCTTTTTTTTCAATGAAACGAGCCACGGGGCCGTCGGGGGCGGTCGACTCCAGAAGCTCGACCTCGCTGTCCCCGACGGGGAAAAAGGCGGTCGTCACCTTCTGCTCGGCCACGGTTTCGGTCCCCGCGAAGGCAAGCCCCAGAACCCCGTGCCAGAAGGCACACCCGGTTTCGATGCTCTTGACCGCTATCCCCAAGTGATCGATGCCCAGGATCTTCATGGTCTCGGCCTTCCCTTCCCGACCGGGTCCCCCGGAGTCATTCTCCGGCCGCCGCATGGACGGCCACGACCTCGGGAACTTCCCGTTTGAGCAACCGCTCGATCCCGTTTTTGAGGGTCATCTGCGACATCGGGCAGCCGCGGCAGGCTCCCCGCAGGCGCACGGTGACGACCCCGTCCCGGACGTCGACGAGCTCGACGTCCCCTCCGTCCCGCTGCAGCATGGGGCGGATTTTCTCGAGAGCGGATATCACGGCTTCTTTCATGGCGTTCATCCTCAAATCCGGGTTCACGGCGGCCGGGGAGAATCCCCCTCGCCCTTCTTCTATATCAGATCTCTCGCCGCCGATAAAACCGGTTTCGAAAATCCGCGAAGGTTCCGTTCAGGATCGCCTCCCGGGCGGAGCGCACGAGGTGGATGAAATAGTGGACGTTGTGCAGGCTGTTGAGCCGGTAGGCGAGAAGCTCGCGGGAAAGAAAGAGATGGCGCAAGTAAGCGAGCGAGTAACGGCGGCAGGTGTAACAGCGGCATTCCGGGTCGGGGGGGCCCTCCTCCGTGCGCCAGGCGGCGTGGGTGACCTGGACCGTGCCGCGAGAGGTGAAGAGCTGCCCGTGGCGCGCGTTGCGTGTCGGCAGGACGCAGTCGAAGAGATCGGCCCCGAGGCAGATGAGGTCCAGCAGATCCTCCGGGCGGCCGACCCCCATGACATAGCGCGGCTTCTCCGGCGGCAGAAAGGGCAGGGTTTCGGCCGCCGTCGCCAGCATGAGCTCCAAGGGTTCCCCCACGCTGAGTCCCCCCACGGCGTAGCCGCTGAAGTCGAGCGCGGCGAGGTCCTCGGCCGAACGGCGACGCAGGGCGGGGTCCATCCCCCCCTGGACGATGCCGAAGAGGCCTCGGGTTCCGGCTTCGCCCGATTCCCGCCAGCGGCGGCGGCAGCGCTCCGCCCAGCGCAGCGTCTGGCGCTCGGCGGCTTCGAACTCCGCCGCCGGGGCGGGCCATCCCGCCACGCGATCCAGGCACATTAGAATGTCGGCCCCAAGGGCGAGCTGGATTTCGACGGCCCGCTCGGGGGTGAGCCGGTGCTCCGAGCCGTCGAGGTGGGAGCGGAAATGCACGCCCTGCTCGGTGACGCGCGCGAGCGCGGCGAGCGAGAAAATCTGGAATCCGCCGCTGTCGGTCAGGATGGGACGGCTCCAGCGCATGAAGCGGTGCAACCCCCCGAGGCGGCCGATGACCTCCTCGCCCGGGCGGAGATGGAGATGATAGGTGTTGCCGAGCAGGATCTGAGCGCCGCAGGCCTCGAGCTCCTCGGGGGTCAGCGACTTGACCGAGCCCTGGGTGCCGACCGGCATGAAGGCCGGCGTCTCGACGGTCCCGTGGGCCGTTTCCAGAAGCCCGGCACGCGCCGACGAGTCGGCATCGCGGCGGATCAGCTGGAAGCGAAACACGGGGTCCCCCTTTCCCGGCAAGCGCCGCTACAGGATCAACATCGCATCCCCGTAGCTGTAGAAGCGATAGCCTTCGTGTACGGCGGTGCGGTAGGCCGCAAGCACGCACTCCCGGCCGGCGAACGCGCTGACCAGCAACAAGAGCGAAGAGCGCGGCAGGTGAAAGTTCGTCACCAGAGCGTCGACCACGCGGAAGCGGTGGCCCGGAAAGATGAAGAGGTCGCAGCGGCCGCTGCCGGCGCGCACTCCGCCCTGACCGTCGGCGGCGAACTCGAGCACGCGGGCGACGGTCGTCCCCACGGCGATGACGCGTCCCCCGCGGGCCCGCACGCGGGCGACCGCCCCGGCCGTCTCCGGCGGCAGGCGGTAGCCTTCGTCGTGCAGCCGGTGACGGCGCACGTCCTGCTCGCGCAGCGGTTGAAACGTGCCGTAGCCCACATGGAGCGTAAGAAAAGCCGTTTCCACGC
>CAZQUP010000032.1:7451-28676 GCA_964596545.1 uncultured Desulfatibacillum sp.
CGTAGACCGTCTGGTAATCGGCGCGGTCGGCGGCGTCGTCGGCGCGACCGAGGTAGGGTGGAAGCGGAACGTGCCCCACCCGCCCGAGCGCGGCGAACACGTCCTCCTCGGCCTCCAGGGCCACCCGGCAAACGCCGGGGGTGACCTCGAGCACCCGCCCGCGAAGCCCGCCTGCGAAGGCGAGCCTCATCCCGGGGCGCACCGGCTTGGCGGAGCGGGCCAGGCAGGGCCCGCTCCAGCGCCGGCCGTCGGCGGAGCGCCGCCCGCCGACCGGGTCGAGAAGCAACAGTTCGACCCGGCCGCCGGTCTCCTTGGCTCCGAGCAGCCGGGCGGGAAGTACGGCGGTGTCGTTCAGCACGAGAAGATCGCCCGTCCGCAGGAAAGCGCCGATCTCATCGAAGCGACGATGTTCGATCCGTCCCGCGCCGCGCTCGAGAACCAGGAGCCGGGCGCTGTCGCGCGGGCGGGCGGGGCGTTCGGCGATTCGCTCGGGGGGAAGCTCGTAGTCGTAGGCGGAGAGCCGGAACGCCTCCGGCTCCTCCACCCCTTCTTCGCTCGGCGGCGGAATCATCCCGAACGCCCCCAGCCGACAAGGGCCACCCCGACGGCCATCAAGGCCAGCCCCAGCCAGCGCAGCCGCTCGTCGGGGACTTCGAGCAGGTGCAGCAGCCAGCGCTTCATCGCCGCGGGAGAGGCGAAGTAGGGAAGCCCCTCCACGACCATCACCATCCCGAGAACGCAGAGAAAATCCTTCATCGTCGACCTGGGGGCGGCTGCCCGTCGCCGCCCGCGAAGCGATTGGAAAGAGGCTTATAGCCCCGCCGCGCAGCGCCTGTCAAAACGGCACCCCGGCCGGAGCAACCGACGCCCGGTTTGACAGAGGCCCACCGCGCCTTAGCTTAGCGGCGGCTGCGACTCGAAACGGCCGAGACGCAAGCCTCCGCGTCTCGGCCTGACCCGGAAACTGCAAGGCGTTCGTGATGCGCATCCTCATCCACTACGCCGCAGCGGTTGTTCTGCTCACCCTCTACGGGGGGCAAATCTGACCCTTCATGGAGGGTCTGCCCCCCGGGGTCCTGGGGGCCAACATCGCCGCCGCCTTCGCCTTCGCCTATCTCGTGCGCCGCATCGCCGAGCGCCGGATGGTGACCTCCGCCCCCGAAGAGCGGCAGCCGCGACGGCAGTTCGTCTTCGATTTCGCTCTGGGGGCTCTCGCCGCGCTTTCGGCGGCCGGGCAGAACATTTTCCTCCACGGCTTTCCGCCCCTGAGCACGCTCGGCCTGATCTACGGCGTCCTGGTGTATGCCTTCTTCATCGCCATGGACATGGCGCTCGCACGCGAGCGGGCGATCATCGGCCGGGCCCGCACCGAGAACCCTACGGGCATCCCCGCCCCCCATCTCCACTCGATCACCCGCCGTTTCACCGGCTTTACCGTCGCCGCCGTGCTCGGCGTGTCGCTCGTCAACCTTTCGGTCATCGTGCGTGACGTCTCCTGGCTGACGACCGTCGGCTCGGAGCCGGAGGCCGTAAGGCAGGCGATCCGCGCCGTGACGCTCGAGGTGCTCTTCATCCTCGCGGTGCTGCTCGGACTGAGCGGCAACCTCGTGGTTTCCTTTTCGCGCAATCTGAAGCTTCTGTTTCGCAACGAAACCGAGGTCCTCGAGCGCGTGACGCAAGGAGACTTGAGCCGCCTGGTGCCGGTGGCGACCCGGGACGAGTTCGGGCTGATCGCGGCCTACACGAACGCCATGATCGAGGCCCTGCGGCATCGGATCCGCCTGCTTTCGGCCCTCAAGCTCGCCGAGGAAGTCCAGGCGAATCTGCTGCCCTCCCGGCCGCCCGAGGTTCCGGGGGTGGAGCTTGCGGGCACTAGCCGCTACTGCGAAGAGATCGGCGGAGACTACTACGACTTCATCCCCCTTCCCGAAGGCGCCCTGGCCGTGGTCGTCGCCGACGTCGCCGGGCACGGCGTCGATGCCGCCCTCTTTATGGCCTCGGCGCGATCCTTTCTGCTCTCCCAGGCCCAGCGCTTCCGGGGGGCCTCCCGGCTGTTGCGGGTCGTCAACCGCTACATCACCCGCGACAGCGCCCAGACCGGACGTTTCATCAGCCTGTTCTTTCTCGAGATCCGGCCGGCCGAAAAGCGGCTGCGCTGGGTCCGCGCCGGCCATGCCCCGGGGCTGCTCTACGAGCCGGCCGCCGGTCGCTTCCGGGAGCTCGACGGCGACGGCATCGCTCTCGGCGTGAGCGAAGAGTCCCGCTTCCCGGAATACGAACAGGCGGGCTGGGAGCCCGGAGCGCTGATCGTGCTCGCCACCGACGGGCTCATCGAAAGCCGCAGCCCGCAAGGAGAGCTCTTCGGCATGGACCGGCTGCGCGCGGCGATCCGGGCCGCGGCCGACCTTCCGGCGGCGCAGCTGCGCGATCGGCTGATCGCCCGGGTGGAGGCGTTTCGCGGCGCGGCGCGCCAGGAAGACGACGTGACCCTCGTCGTGGCGAGGCTTGCCTGAACGTTGCCGCCCTTTGGCCTCAGGGGATGTCCGCCCTGGGGCTCCGGCCGGCCGCGGAGACGGCGGCGGCGGCGAGCAAACGCAACGTGTCGAAAAAGGGCACGGGAAGGTCTCCCGGCCCCAGGACGAGCGGGATTTCGGTGCAGCCGGCGATCACCCCTTCGGCTCCCGCGGCGATCAGGCGTCCGGCCACGGCACGCGCCGCCTCCCGGAGCTCCCGGCGGTGGTCGGGGTGGGCCGCGACGGCCTTCACCCCGTAAATCGTGCGCATGACGATCTGCTGGTCTTCCGCGGAGGGAACGAGGATCTCCAGCCCCTCGCGGGCCAAGCGCCGCTGCAGCGCACCGGCCCGGATCGTCCCCGTGGTGGCCAGAAGCCCCAGGCGGCGCAACTCGGGATCCCGGGTGCGGACGGCTGCGGCGGTCACGTCGAGAAGAGAGACGATCGGCAGCTCGGCGGCGGGGAGCAGTTCGTCGAGAAACGCATGGGCCGAAACACAGGGAATGACCACAAAGTCGGCCCCCGCCCTGCGCAGGGCGGCGATCCCCTCCCGCAGCGCGGGGACGGGGGAAGGACCGCCGTGCAGCAGGGCGGCGGTACGGTCGGGGATCTTCGGGTTGGAGTCGATCAGGACCCGCAGGTGCTCCTGATCGCGCTCCGCCGGGGTCAATTGGAGAATCCAGGAATAAAACGCCAACGTCGCCTCGGGCCCCATGCCGCCGAGAACGCCGATCACCCGTTCTTTCACGGCCGCCTCCCTTGTCTGTGTTCGCCCCCTGTTTCCGCCGCGCCCGCAGGCTCCGCCCGGCCCCTCGTTATCTTTTACTAGGCCGCGTTTGTCCGTCCTGTCAAGCGAGGCCGCGCCGGACGACCCGGCCGGGGGCTGCCCGCCTTGCACCGCAGGGAAAAGCGGGCTAAAGATCCGCAAAGGCCGCCGCCGGGAGCCTCCATGCCGACGAAGCCCCGCCCCCCCATCGTCAAACGATCGCTCGCCAGCTGGATCTTCGAGGGCAACCTGCCCTGGCAGGCCCTGCTGCTCGCCGTCATCGGCGTCTTCGTCTTCACCCGCGTCCTTCCTCTCGAGATGCAGAAGCGCATCGTGAACGAGGCGATCGGGCGGCGTGAAGTCGATCTGCTCTTCGCCTACGGTACGACCTACCTCGCGGCCGTCCTGCTCTCGAGCGCCTGCAAGTACGGCATCCAGGTCATCGAAACGTTGATCGCACAACGCACCCTGGCGCGGATGCGACGGGCCCTTCTCGAGTACGTCCTGCGGCTTCCGGTCGGGTTTTTCCGTGAAAACCAGCCCGGAAGCGTCGTGAACGCGGTCGTCAACGAATTGGCCGTGCCTTCCCATTTCGTCGGCGCGGCCCTCTCGACCCCCGTCGCCAATCTCTTCACCCTGCTTGCCTTCGCGGGCTACCTCCTGTGGCTCAACCCCCTGCTCGCTCTGGTTTCGCTCGCCATTTACCCCGTCGCCATGGCCGTGCTGCCCTTGCTGCAGCGGGGCGCCAACCGGGCCAACCAGAAGCGAGTCGACCTCTCGCGCACCTTTTCCGGCCGCATCGCCGAATCCTTCAACGGCATCCACGAAATTCACGGACATGCCGCCTTCGGGCTTGAGCAGCGGCGCTTCGAGGAGCTGATCGAGCGGCTCCGGAAAGTGCGCATCGTCTGGAGCCTCTTCCGCTACGGGGTGAAATCGGCCAACAATTTCTTCACCAGCCTCGGCCCCTTCATCGTCTTCCTGCTGGGGGGGTGGCTGGCGATCCGCGGGGAACTCGAGCTCGGCGCTCTGGTGGCTTTTCTCTCGGCCCAGGAAAAGCTCTACGATCCCTGGAAGGAGCTGATCGAATTCTACCAGGTCTACCAGGAAGGCAAGGTCACCTACCGCCGCACCATGGAGTTTTTCGATGTCGAAAGCCCGGTGGAGGTCGCCCCGCTCGACCGCCCTCCGCTCCGCCTCGAGGGAAGTCTCGAAGTGCGCCGTCTCGACTTCCTCACCGAGTCCGGCATCCGGCTGCTCCAGGACATTCAGCTCGCGCTCCGTCCCGGGGAGCATCTCGCTTTGGTCGGGTTTTCCGGAAGCGGGAAGAGCACCCTCGCCCTGTGCATGGCCCAGCTCCACGCCGTCGAGGAAGGCCGGATCTTCCTCGGCGGCCACGACATCGCCCGCCTGACCAAGCAGGACATCGCCGCCAACGTGGGCTTGGTCTCCCAGCACCCCTTTCTCTTCGAGGGCACCCTCCGCGACAACCTGCTCTACGCCTGCCGGGCGCTCGCCGCGCCGCAGCCCAGTCTCGACGACATCATCGCCGTACTGCACCAGACGGGGCTGTTCGCCGACGTATTGCGGTTCGGACTGAACGCGCCTTTCGATCCCGAACGCCACGGGGCGATCGCCCCGTCTCTGATCCGTGTCCGGCGCAAATTTCAGGAAAAATTCGGCGCCCGTTTCGCCGAGGTCGTGGAATTCTACGACGCCGCGGCCTACCTCGAATATTCCAGCATCGCCGAAAATTTGCTCTTCGGGACCGCCCGCCGACCGGAGTTCGCTCCCGCGCGGCTGGCGGCGAACGACTGGGTGATCGATTTTCTCGTCCGCGAAACGCTGCTGCACCGGCTGGTGAACGTCGGAATCCGGCTGGCCCGCCAGACGGTCGACATCCTGGGCAACCTGCCTCCGGAGCGTCTTTTCTTCGCCCAAAGCCCCATGACCGCCGAGGAGCTGCCGGAGTTCCGGCGCACGCTCGAGCAGCTCCGCCGCCGCAGCCCGGAGCAGCTCTCGCGGGAGGATACCCTGCGGCTGCTCGAACTCGCCCTGCGCTTCACACCGGGCACCCACAAGATGCTCGAGCTGGGAGAAGAGCTCCGCGCCCGGCTCCTCGCCGCGCGGATGCGGCTGCGCCGGGAAATCGAGCAGGACCTGCCCGGGACGGTGGCGTTCTACGATTCGGAAGCCGTGCTCCCCTCTCAGCCGATCCTGAAGAACATCGTCTTCGGCAACACGCTTCCCGCACGGCCCCGGATCCAGGAGCAGATCCTGCAGATCGTCGTCCAGCTCCTGATCGAGAAAGACCTGCTCGAGGCGATCGTGGAAATCGGCATGGAGGCGGATGTGGGCACCCAGGGGGACAAGCTCTCCGGGGGCCAGCGTCAGAAGCTCGCCATCGCCCGTGTCCTGCTCAAATCTCCACGGGTCCTGATTTTAGACGAAGCCACCTCGGCCCTCGACAACCGATCCCAGGCCCGCATCCAGAACCTGCTCGAGACGCGCTGGAAGGGCCGCTCCACGGTCGTCGCCGTGGTGCACCGGCTGGACATCGTCGAACCCTACGACCGCATCGCCGTGATGAAGGCGGGCAAGATCGTCGAGATCGGCACTTTCGCGGAGCTGATGGCGCGGAAAGGAGCGCTCTATGAACTCGCCGGAAAGCGCTGAACCCCAACGGGGCAGCGAGTACGAGGAAAACCTGGAACTCCTGCGCCAGATCGACTTCTTCTCCGGTTTTCCCCTTGAATCCCTCAAGATTTTCGCCTATCTTGGCGCGCGTCAGCGCTTTCGGGCCGGTGAGGCCCTGTTCGAGCAAGGGGAGGAGGATGCCACGGCCTTCCTGCTCGTCGCCGGACGCCTCCGGCTCGAGCGGGAAAGCGGCGGCCGCACGCGGACGATCCGATTCTTCGAAGGCGGGGCCTTCATCGGCGGGCTGAGCCTCCTGGGGGACTGCCGCCGTCTGTACACCTTGCGGGCCGAGGAGACGTCCGTGTGCTTGGCGCTGGAACGGGAAAAATTCTCCCGGGCTCTTGAGCAGTTCCCCGGCCAAATGCCGCGCCTGTTCCAGACGGTCGTCAACGCCATCGTCGGCTGGGAAGAGAACTTTCTCGAGAAGATGACCGAGGACTGCGGAGGATGCATCCCGCGACTGGGGGTCAGCCTTCTCTAAAGCGCCGAGCCGCTCGACCGTCCCGACGGGATCCGCATCGCATGAAGGCCGTGGGCCGCCACTTTTTCGAGTTGAAAAACGACATCCGCGAGCTGGCGGCCCTCAGCCGGCACCTGGAAACGTTGGCCGATCAGGCGGGGATCCCCGGTCGGACGATGCTCGAGGTGAACCTCGCGCTCGACGAGCTTTTCACGAACATCCTCTCTTACGGGTTTCCCCAGGGGGGCGAGCATCGCATCCGTTTTCTTTTGGATGCGGGCCCGGAGATGCTGACCATCGTCGTCGAAGACGACGGGGTGCCTTTCGACCCCGTATCCTGTGCCGCCGCGACGTCACCGCCCTGTGGGCTGGAGGAACGTCGGGTGGGCGGGCTGGGGTTGCACCTGGTGCGCAAACTCGTGGATGACATGTCCTACCGGCGCACGGCGGGCCGAAACGTCCTCACCCTGCGCAAGCGGATCGACCCGCAGGAACCCACTGCCCGCGAGGCGGGCTGAACCGGGAGACGATCATGGAGATCACCGAGGAACCCCGCGGGAACGCCAAACTCTTCCGCCTCCAGGGGAGGCTGGACTCGAACACCTCCCCCGCCCTGGAGGAGCGCCTTGTCCAGGCCGTGACCAACGGCACGCGCAGCGTCGTGATCGACTTCAAACACCTCGACTACATCTCGAGCGCCGGCCTGCGGGTGATCCTGAAGACCGCCAAAGCCCTGAAGCGCGAAAACGGCAAACTGCTCCTCTGCTGCATGCAGGACTATGTAAAAGAGGTCTTCGAAATCGCCGGGTTCGACTCCTTGCTGCCCATCCTGGCCAGCCGCGAGGAAGCCTTGCGGCAACTGTGACCCCGGCCCTCCGGCGGAGCCGCACTCCGCTCAGCGCAGACCGATCAACCCCCGCCGCCCCAGTTCGCGTACGAAGCGGGCGACCGCCGCCTCCGCTTCCCGCGCGGGCAGGCGGTGCTCCGCGGCGAAGGCGGCGGCGATTTCCCGTAGGGTCGACGTCCCGTCCAGCCGCCTCCAGACCTCGGTCCCCAGCCGATCGAGTTCGATCCGCCGCCGGGGCGGCGCGGGGAGAGAAGCCCCCAGCCGGATCGAAAGGCGCGCGATCCAGGGCCGGACGGCGACGGGCACGGAAAGGCGCAGCAGGCCGTTTTCCAGGCGCTCTTCGAGCACCTCGCGGTGGCGCACGGGAACGCGATCGAGGGCTTCCGTGCGGGCCGTTCGGGGCGGGCGGTTATGCCGGCTCAAGACTCCTCCAGCCGCGGCAGAGGTCCTCCCACTCGGGCGAAGAGATCTCCCGGCGCGATTCCAGCCGCACGCCGAGGATCCGGTTTTGCACCGCGTCGTGCCAAAGGCGGATGCTCCTTACCCGACGGCGCTGCAGCCGGTCGAGCACCCGCGCGACCCCCGAGGCGGCCGGCCGCGCCAGGGCTTGTACGACCTCCCGGCCGTCACCGTGGAAGCGCTGGAAGGTGAGCCCTTCGCCGCCCCCGAAGCGCCGGGCGAAGTCCTCGAGCGACTGCTCCGCCAGCAGCACGGCGGCCGGGGCCCAGCGCAGGAGAGACACTTTCGTTCCCGGACCGTCGAACTCGAGCTCGAAGCGTCCCGTCTCGAATCGCGACCGCCGCAGGCGATAGCCTGCGGGAAGGATCGCCTCCGCATCAAAGAGGCGGAAGGCGCGCCGCCCGTCCTCCCGATGGTCGCGGAAGCTCGAGACGATGCGCCCGATGAGCTCCTCGGCCGCCGGGGAAGCCCCTGCGCCGGTCAACTGCAGCAGACTCGCCCGGCGGCACCGCCGGCAGAACAGAAGCACCCCCAGGGTACGGCGGCCTTTTTCACGCCACTCGAAGCCTCCGGTTTCGAAGCCCGCGGGGGTCCCGGAAACCGCCCGCTCCAGAAACAGCGCCTTCCGGCGGGCGGCCTTGGCTCGGAGGTCGCCGAAGGGCCGTGCGAAGGAAAAGCCCTCCCCTACGTTCTTCCAGCCGACCTCGAAAATTCCCTCCGCGCCGTCCTCGAAAACGAGCTCCC
Organism: uncultured Desulfatibacillum sp.; assembly: GCA_964596545.1. GTDB lineage: Bacteria > Desulfobacterota > Desulfobacteria > Desulfobacterales > SpSt-501 > SpSt-501. The sequence goes on from CAZQUP010000032.1 coordinate 15,938, forward strand.
GCGATCCGATGCGGGCCGGGGACCATCCGTCCGGGATCTCGAAGCTCACCTCTTCCCAGGCGACTTGCCGCCAAACCACGGTTGCCCCCTCGGAATTCGCCTTCGCCGTGCGGTTCAGTAAGCGAGCCGCGACAACGACTTGTGAATCAGGGTGAGCCCCATGGCGAACATGCCGGTCAGCCCCATGCCGCAGGAGAAGCCGGCCAGCAGCACCGGAGCGAACTGGCGCCAGCGGGCCCCGTAGCGGCGCAGGAACACGAAGCGGCCGAGCAGCGCCCCGGCCACTTCGAGCAGCAAGCCATGGGGCGTGCTCTGCCCCAGACCCCGCACCAGTCCGTAGATCAGCATCACCGGCAGGCCGAAAAGGCTCAAGAACCCGTAGGTCACGACCCCGAGCAGGGTGCCGGCGCCGACGAACCTCCAGTTCAGGGCCTGGAAAAACGGCGAGTCGCCCTCGAGCGTGGAGGTCTGCATGAGGAGCTGGTTGAGGGCCTGCAGATGCCAGAGTTCCTGCGCGAAGGGATAGGCGGCCGAGGGGATCGGGGCGAGCTGCCAGAGAAACTGCGAAAAGAGCAGACTGGCGACCATGACCACGGGGAAGACCACGATCTCCGACTTGATGATCCCCCGGATGCTCGTGCCGGTCAGTTCGATCTCGCGGAAGCCGACCGTCGCCCCCCCGTAATTGTGGATGGGGATCGGCGCGTACCAGATCTCGATTCCCTGATAGCCGAAATATTTCGCTCCGGCGATGAAACTGGCCTCGCGCACGAGCGGCAGGCTCACGAACTGCCCGGCGATCCCTTCCATCCGGGCGGTGATGTAGGAGAGGATCGGGGTGTAAAAAAAGCCGTACAGGATGAAAAAGATGACCGGAAAGCCGGGCACAAGCCAGACGCAGAGCAGGATGTAGGAAACGGTCGAAAAGACGTAGATCGCAATCGAGATCCAGAAAGGGATATCCCCCCGGCCGGGCGGCGGGCGGAAGAGGTCCTGCAGGCGGCCGCGGGAGGCGGGCCCGCCGCCGCGGAAGGATCGCGCCACGTGCCAGAACCCGATCAGCCCGATCGCCAGGCCGAGACCGATGCCGAAGCTTAAGTAAAAGTCGAAGTTGTTGGCGAAGACCGTCTCCACGGTGCGCATCCCCGGGTGCCAGCGCTGCAGGATGCCGTGGCGGTGGAGGACGGGGTTGGCGACCAGGGTGATGAGCAGGCCGCCCAGCCCGCCCATCACGGCCCAAAAGGGCAGGACCATGCCGACGAAGAGCAGACCGAGGTCGAGCTGGATGCCGGTGGCGACCGCGGGCAGCCACTCTTCGGTGTGGTGCGAAAGCTCGACCCAGGGGATGGGAATCAGGCGCACGGGCTCGATGAAGATCAAGCCCGACAGCGCCGGCAGCAGCACGTAGAACCCGCCGAAGAGCAGGCCGATCATGCCACCGATCGAAAAGATGCGCCATTTCCAGCCCGTCTCGCGCTCCTCGCGCGACTCGGCGAGCGCCATGGTTCCCAGGGCCGCCACCGGCGCCATGGGGAAGGGAAGCTTCTCCACGTCGGAGGTGATGCGGTAGAGCGCGTAGCCGAGACCGAACTGGTCGATGCGGGTGATGATCTGGGTGCCGATGAGGAGCAGGATCGGAACCAGCCAGTCCCGATGGAAGAGACTGCGCTCGAGCAGCGCGGGCGAATCGAGCGGCGGGGCGACCCAGGAGGGGATCAGCTCTCCCAACCCGAGCATACGTGCGGCATCGGACTGTACGAGGTACTGATTCCACAAAAGCCCCTGAAACGGGGTATGCAGCGCCGCACCGGCCATGTAATAGAGCAGGAAGATCTCCTGCTGCTTGAGTTCGCTGTAGGCCCGTTTGGCGAGTTCGGCGAAGAGGATGATCGTCACCCAGCGGGCGGCCGGCCCGATGCCCGTGCCGATGACGAGCTGCAGGTACATGCTTCCCGGCATCATGAGAAAGCCGATGAAGACGGCCCCGACGATCGTCTTCCAGTCGAAGCCTTCCTCGAAGGCCGACGGCGTCTGGAGGAGATCCCGATATTCCTGGAGTTCCCGGTCTTCGCGCATCGCGATCGATGTTCCCGGCGGGCGCGGCCGTCCGCCGTCGCCGCGCCGGGGGAGCTATTCGGGCAGAACGAGATAGCTCGCGTAGCTGAAGAGCCCGTAGAGGGCCCAGTTTCCGGCCATGAAAAAATCCCCTACGATGAGTCCGACGAAAAACAGCCGCAGGTCGCGGTACCCGGCCGAACCGGCGTAGCGCAGGCAGAGGACGTTGGCAAGCCAGCCCAGGAAAAAGCTGAACCACAGGATGCCCATCGCCGAACTGTAGGCGGTCAGATAGCCGATCGGGTGGATCGGCCACCAATAGAAGCGGTGGTAGCCGATGACGAGCACGAGCATGAGCCCCGCGCCCGCGGCGACAAAGGAGAGCGTCCAGCGCCCGGGTTCGGACGGCGCCTGGGCGAGGCGCACGACGCCCTCGTACATGGAGAGGCTGGTGCGGAGCGCCCAGTCCATCGAAAGATCCCGGACCCCGAATTTGTAGGCGACCACGAGCATGGCGGCGCAGGAGGATACGGCGGCCAGGGCAAGGCAGAGCCCGACGGCGAGGGCCACCCGCCTCGGCCGCCGCACCCCGTCGCTCACCTTGCGGGCGTGGAGGAGTGCCGGCATGAGGGCCTCGCGGAGGTCGAGAAACAGAACTTTCTGCACCACGGCGGCGACGGCCAGCCCGGCGGCGGTGAAGGGCCGCGCGCCGAAGAACGCGATCAGCCCGTCGAGGGGGGCCGCCGTCAAGGTGAAATAGGTGACGCCGCCCTGGCAGACGACCCGCACGGCGACCAGAAGAAAGATCAGGCAGGCACCGAGCAGCAGCGCCGCGGCAAGAGGGGGAAGACCGGCGCGGACGAGCCAGCCGAGCAGGCCCGCCCCGCAGGCGACCATTCCCCAGAAGGCCCACCGGGTCGCGATCCACTCCGCCTCCTCCGTCTCCCGCGGGCCCCGCCCGAGGGCGCGGCGCAGCAGATCGAACAGATGAAAGCGCGCCAGCCAGGCAAGAAAGGCGAAGAAGACGAGGTTCGCCCCGACGACCTGCATTTCCTCGACGCGCGACAGTGTGGGGCCGAAGGTCGTGCCGAGCGCCGCGGCCGGGATTTGGAGCCCCAGCACCGGCAGCAGACCGCTCAGCAGGCACCCCGCCAGGAAAAAGAACCACAGGGAGAAGGAGACGGGTTTGGCCGTGAGAAAGGCGAAGCCGAGGAACGCCGGGTAGAAATAGACCTTGAGCTTAACGAAGCCGGAGAAAAGGCCGGTTTTGGGGAAGTACTTCCCGGCGAGCAGCACCGTGGGGATCGAGGGGACCGAGGGGTTGTAGAAGCTCAGTCCGTTGATGGCGTGGAGCACGACCGGGACAAGCACGCCGGCGAGGAAGAAACGGTGAAGAAGCATCGCCGTCAAGCGGTCCTCGTCGAATGCTTCCTGCAGCAGAAAGGGAACGCGCAGCAGCGGAAAGTTCATCCGCTCATTGTAGAGGGGCTGACGGCTGAGCAGGCTCACGATGCAGATCATGAGCCCCCAGGAAAGCCCGATGAAGATCGCCCAGTCCGCCAGCGGGACGACCCAGGCGCTCCAGGGAACGGCGGAAAGCACCTCCAACCAGCCCATCTGACGACCGCCGGGGAGCCCGTTGTAGAAGGTCTCGATCGCCTGACGGCTCTGCGGAACCCAGCTCGCCGGAAGGAGCGGCAGAAGGATCTCCTCCCAGCGGTTCTCGGCGCTCGCGAAGTAGACCGGAGCCGTGAGCTGGATGAAAAAGCCCCGCGCCAGCCCCGTCCAGGCGATCCCCGTCATGAGGACCATGAGCGCCCAGGCGATGAGCAGCTCGCGGCCGGTCAGGAAGCGCCGGCCGCGGAAAAGAGCGCGCAGGAGCAAGGTCGCCGCCATCGCCCACAGCAGCAGATAGAAAGGCGCCAGCGGAAACTGCCCGCCGCCGAGGGGGGTCCCCATGCGGTGGGCGTTCTGGAAGGGGGTCAGCACGCAGATCGCCAGCCCCGCAATCAGCCCCAGGACGACGGCCCGCAGGCGGATCCGGCCGTCGGCGGCGATCTCGGGGGCGGGCGACGGTTCAAGCGTGGGCTTCACCTACGGAAACTCCTGCTCGGGCCTCGGGGGCGGCCTCGGAGAGAACCCGTTCGAAGGCGCGCTCGCAGGCGCGCTTGGCCTCCTCGTCGAGCGAACGCCAGATGAGCAGCTGGCGGCGGACGGTGTCGAGAAAGCGCTTGTTGATCCGGTACCAGGCGTTCGACTCGCCGGTTTCGCGCACGAGGACGACCCGGATTTCCAAAAACCCCGACTCCCCCGGGGCCGGCCGGAACTCGAAACCGGCCCGCTGCTGGATGCCGAAGTCGAAGGGGGCGAGCCACACGCGGCTCTGCAGGGCGAGGCAGCGCGGCTCCTCGCAGGCGGCCTCCGGGCAGGACGGCGTCGGCGGCTCGCTCCGCGGCGGCTCCTCGCAGGCGAATTCCACCGCGACGTGGGAGGTCGAAAAGACCCCGTGGGTGACGTCGCGGTGGCCTTCGAGAACCTCGTAGAGGAAGCCTCCGAGACTGCGGTGCTCGCGGTAGGTCAACAAAAAAGGCAGCGTCAGCTCCAGCCGGTGTCCCCGCGCGGGGGGAAGCGTCCAGGAACGGTTCACGTCCGGGATGGCGATCCGGGAGGCGACCCGGGCGGGGTAGATCACCGACAGCAGCACCACGGCGATCACCAGGGTCATCGCGCCGACGCCGGCGAGCGAGGAGTAGTTGACCGTGATCCCGGACCACAGAACGGAGCCGGCGAAGAGCCGGGCGGTGGTCTGGGCGAGGAGGTAGCCGAAGACCGCGCTCAGGACGGCAAACGCCAGCGCCTCGGCCACGAAGAGGAAGGCGACGTGCGAGGGGGCGAGACCCACCGAGGTATAGACGGCGATTTCGCGCTTGCGCTCGTAGACCGCCCCGATCATCGTGTTCAGCACGATGAAGATCGAAATCGCGATCGGCACGAAGAGGTTGGGCACTCCGCTGTAGCTGATCGCATCGCTCGCATAGTAGAGGTAGGTCCCGGAGGGTTCTCCGCTGTAAAGGGAAAGACCGAAGCGGTCGACGAGCGCCTCGGCCGCTTCCTGCGCGGCGGCGGCCTTGGAGCGGCGCACCGCGACCGCCTTGAGGCTGCCGCCCGCGGCCATGACCCACGGAAAGGGCACCACGATCGTCGCCTCCGCGGCGACATGCTGGTAGCGGCTCTGCAGCTCCCGCACGTCGTCTCCGCTTTCCAGCGCCTCGAGCTCCTCCTCGCCGATTTCGGCCGCCTGCTCCTGCACGAAATAGACCGGGGTCAAGGGCTCGCCGTCGAGGTCGAGCCGCTGTTCGAAGACCCTGCCCGAGAAAATCCCGACCACGGCGAACTCCATCCCCCAAATGCGCACGCGGGCCTCCTCCAGCCGCGCGGGATCGATCTCGAGGGCGGCGGCCAACCGCTCCGGGAGCAGGACCGCCTGGCGATCGTCCTCGCGGAACCAGCGCCCGGCGAGGAGGGCCCGGCCGGCTCCGCTGACCCGTGCCTCCCCGGCGGAGAGCCCCATCATGCCCTGGGCCTCCGCCCGGCGGTCGCCGGCCGCGAGCGCAATGGCTGTGAACCGGGTCGGATCCTCTTCCTCGATCCAGGCGCGCGGGGCGATCTCCGCGTCCGCGGCGAAAGCCCGGGCGATTTCGCCTGCGGCATCGGGGGGAAGGTTTCGCCAGTTCGGGTTCTTGAGCAGCAGCCCCTGGTAGGGCGGGTCGGGCTGGTAGAGGATCCGGGCGTGACGGCGGACCGATTTGACGGCGGTGAAACTCATCAGGGTAAAGGTCAGGATCACCAGTGTCGCACAGGTCAGGGCCGTGCGCAGCGGCCGCCGGCGCAGGTTGCTCACTCCGAGCAGGAAGGCCGCCGTCAAGGCCTTCCAGCGCCCGATCTCGGCGCTCTTCAGGATTCGGGCCCGGATCTGCAGCTCGGCCATTTCGCGTTCGAAGCGGCTGTAGAGGATCCCGCTCACGGCGACAGCCAGGCCCACGATCAGAAACGCCAGGATGACCACCAGCGGGCTGTAAGCCAAACGGAACGCCGGGTGGACCTGGTAGATCACCGCGATCAAGGCGACCAAAACGGCGAGGAACGCGAGGATCCGCCGGTAGATGTTCACGCAGGCGAACAGCAACCGCTCCAGACAGAAGGCGAAGGGAACGAAGAGGGCGATGTAGAAGAGCACGCCGTAGAGCACGTCTTTTTGTGTGCGGTCGACGTCGTCGTAGACCCGCGTGGCGAGCGCCCACGCCCGGAGGGCGTCTTCGAGAAACCGGTCGTAGCGGTTCTCCGCCAGGGCGGCTTCCGCTTCCTGCAGGGCGGCGAGCCCCGCGGCCTGCAGCGCGCGGATGCGCTCGTTGACGATGCCGCAGGCTTCAAGATCGGCGATGCGCGGGTCCAGCAGCGCCCAGAGGTCGCGCGCCGCCCGATAGGCCGTACGGTGGAGCCGGGGGTGGGTCTCGGGTTCGTAGCCGGTCCCGGAGGGGTGTGCGGGGTCGCTGTTCAAGAGCACTCCCTTGCGCCGCAGCGGCGTGTCCGAGAACGTCATCTTCAGTGGGGTCCCCGGCTCGAGGAACACGGTGGCGATGGTCGAGCTCCAGGTGTCGAGCCGGCTTATGAACCAGCGCAGGGGTTCGGCCTCGCGCCGACCGTCGATCACCTCGGCCCGGGTCAGGTACCGGAAGGTGTGCGGCTCGAGAAGGCGGTAAAGACTGATCCCCTCGCCGGCGAAGAGGACAAGATCGGTCTCCATCTGCCGGCGGTTCATCCGCACCCGGTAGGCCTCCTTGCCGGTCGCCTTTTTGTCGATCGCCCAGAGCAAACGCCCGGTCGCTTCGTCGAAGCGGTAGGCCTCGATCACCACCTTGTGCAGGCTGTGGGTCTTGTCGGCGACCCCGTTCAGGCGGAAGCGCCCCTGGGAGTCGACCCAGGCGTAGAACCGCGAGTCCCCCTGGTAGCAGAGCAGAACGGTCCCGGGAGCGGGCTGGTCGGCGAAAAGCTCGCCGTGCCGCAGGAAGCGGGCGCGGCCGCTCACCGAGGAAAACCCGTTGCGCAGCGACTCCCCCTCCTGCAGGGCGGGAGCGGCGGCAAGCGCCGAAAGAAGCGCGCAGACCCCTTCGGCCTGACGGCGGGCGTAGTCGAGATCGACCCGCGCGATCGTGTCCGCCGGGGTCCCCCAGAAGGGACGACCGTCGTGGGTCGTGGCGAGCGTCACCCCGAGCCACCCGGCGAGCGCGCTCACCTCGCCGCCCAGGGCCGGTCGGTCGGGAAGGAAACTCTGCCAGCTTTTGCGGCGGCTCGGCCGGAGCGAATCCTGGAGAAAATCGGGGATGCCCGCGGTCGCGGCGGCCGCGGGCGCGGCCTGCTGCAGGATGCGGTCGATCCGGCTGTAGGCGGGCGTGCGATGGATCCGCGGCCGAAGGGGGTAAAGCCCGCCGCTGTGAAAGGCGCCCACGCCGTCGCCGCGGCTGGAGAGGTGGAGCGATACCACGGCGGCGATTTCGAATTCCTGCAGCAGGCTGCGCATGCGAACGGTGCTCTCCAGGGCCTCGCGCTGCGCGCGGGCGTCTTCCAGCGCGGCCTGCTGATCCTGAAGCGCCTGTCCGGCCGCCGCCTGAAGCAACCGGTCCTCTTCGGGGGAGAGCTCCGCGAAGGATGCACGCCAGATCAGGCGACGCAGGATCTGCCGCTCGGCGGTCAGGCTCCGGAGCTCCCGCGTATCCCGCTCCCGGGAAGAAAGCCGCAGGGTCATCAGGCGTCGCGAGAGGCGGTCGGCGTCGGTTTTGAGCCGCTCCTGCAAAGCGCGTCGAACCCGCTCGCCCTCCTCGTCCTCGCCCCCCCCGGCGGAGAGGATTGCCGGGCCTTCGGCGAGCAGCCGTTTCAGCCCTTCCAGGGTGCGCTGCGCGCTTTCGACTCGACGGTTCATCTCGTTGCGCGCATCGCGCAGGTCCCGGCTGCGCGCCGAGAGGCCGGCGATCCATTCACGCAGGCCGGCATGGGACTGGGCATGACCGGAGGTGGCGAGCAAAAGCACGGAGCGCTCCGGCGGGTTTTCCTTCAGATGGCGCGCGAAGGCGAGGAGGCTCGCCGCGCCGACGGCTTCGTCGGCGCCGGGCGCTTGTCCCGGAACCCACGCCGTCCCGTCGTAGAAGGCCTCCACCACGAGCAGCTCGCGGCTTCGTTCGGGGGCCGTGCCGCGGACCAGGCAGTAGAGATTTTCCCCGTTTGCGCGCCGCCAGGCGGCCTCCGCGCGGAGTTCGGCCTTGCCGAGCCGGCCTTCGGGCGCCTGCTCGAAGTCTCCGAAAACGGCGCGCATCATTTCGAGGGGGGCCCAGAACCGGGGGAAGTCGACCGGCGAGAGCTCGAATTTCTCCTCGTAGAGCATGCGCGGGGAATCTCCCCGGTCCACGTAGATCAGCGCACGGGCGCCGAGATCGGCGGCCGGGATCCAGTTGCGGCTCGAGTCGAGCTCCATGAGGAGGATCGCGCCCTCGATCGGCCGGCCGGCGAGCCTGGCGGGGTCACCGTCGCCGACATAGATCACTTCCCGAAGCCCGTCGTCCTCGGCCACCGCCGGCGGGGTGATGGCGTTTCCGGCGAACGCGGCGAGGCGCAGCGGCTCGGCCCGGGAAGGGCTCCGCAACGTCGCCCCGGGCGCTTCCAGCACCGGGACGTGGAAGCGGTGGGCGTACACCGGGCCCAGCCCGATCCGCTCGAGTTCCTGCCGCAAAAAGGCCGCCGCCCGCTCGGCGCCGGGGCTGCCCGTCGTGCGGTCGCCGGGCGCAACCAGGGCCTCGAGCGCAGCGCCGAAATCCCCCCCCCCGGCGGCGACGACCGTCGGAAAGAGGGACAGGGCGAGCAGCAAGGCTCCCAGAACCCGGTTGCCGCGGTGGGGATGCATCGGCCGGTCCATCACGTGCGGGTTCCGGCCGATCGTGATCGAGAGCTGTTCGCGGTCTTCAATGCGGTCGATGCGGCCGTCGCGGATCCAAACGACGCGGTCGGAGACGTTGAGCATCTTGAAGTCGTGGGTGGCCGAGATGACCGTGACGCGGCGCTCCGCGCTCAGCCGCTTCAGCAGCTGAATGATCTCCTCGCCCGTCGTGAGATCGAGGTTCCCCGTCGGCTCGTCGGCCAGGATGATCGCGGGGTCGTTCGCCAACGCCCGCGCGATCGCCACCCGCTGCTGCCGCCCTCCGGAGAGCTCGGAGGGCTTGTGGCTGTGGCGATCGCCGAGTCCCACCCGCTCGAGCAGCCGCAGCCCCTTCTGCACGGCGTCATCCGCGTTCATGCCGGCGAAGATCATGGGCAGGGTCACGTTTTCCAGGGCGGTCATGACCGGAATGATGTTGAAGGTCTGAAAGATGTAGCCGATCTTGCGGCAGCGCAGCCAGGCGAGTTCGTAGGCGTCGAGCTGGGCGATGTCCACCTCGTCGATGAAGACCTTGCCCGCGGTCGGCTTGTCCAGGCCGCCGATCATGTTGAAGAGCGTGCTCTTGCCCGATCCCGAGGGCCCCATGATCGAGAGGTACTCGCCGCGGGCGATGCGCAGGTCGATCCCCTGGAGCGCCTGGACCTCCATCTTGCCCAGACGGAACACCTTGGTGACGCCGGAAACCCGCACGACGTGCGCGGTGTCGGGAGGGGCGGAATCGGAAGGCGGGCTCATGTTTCCACCCGCATGGCCTCGACCGGCTGCATCCGCGCCGCGACCCAGGCCGGATAGAGAACCCCGAGCAGGCTGAGCGCCAGGCCGATCCCGGCGGCGGAGAAAAAAGAAAGGGCCGCCGCGGCAAGCGGCAGAAACGAGACGGCTGCAACCCCGAAGCGCAGTACGGCCGCGGCCAGGGCCAAGAGGCTCCCGATCACGGCCCCGGCGACCGACCCGACCAAACCCATCATGGCGGCCTCGAGAAGGAAGAGCCGCAGGACGAAGCGGTCGAGGGCCCCCAAGCATTTCATGGTGCCGATCTCCCGGAAGCGCTCGGTGACCGCCATCAGCTGCGCGTTCAGGATGCCGACCGTACAGACGAGAAGAGAGAGGATCAGGACCCAGCGTTGCTTGGCGCCGCGCTCGATGCGCGGTGCGTCGGCCTGGATTTCGTAACCGGCGCGGATCAGCCGCTGGCGGAACTCGGGGCGCCCGGAGGCGAGCAAGCCGTCGGCGATGTCGTTGCCGAGCGCGTTGTAGCTGAAAAACGACACGGCGAGCACCAGGCTGAGGGTCGTGATCAGCGAACGGAAAATACGCACCCGGAGGCTCCGGTAGGCGATCTCAACCGACTTGCCGAAGGGCAACACGACCTGCCGTCCGATCCGGCGGCCGGTCCCGGAAAGAGCCGACCACGCCTGCGTCGCCATGAGGGGGAATCCACCTCGATTGCCCTGAACAGGGGGTTGACGGATGCTCCCCGATACCACAAGGGGATAGCCAAGTAAAGACGGCGGATCACGGGCTCAGCGCCCGCCCGGGGGCGGCGGAAAGCCCAGGTGTTCCTCGATCCAACGCGCCGCGGTCTGCGCGCCGTTCAGGTCCACATCGATGCAGGGCGGTCGCGGCCGCTCGAAATGCGCCGCCATCGCCCGCGCCAGCCGGGGGGGGTCGAGATCGGCGTCTTCGAGCACCTCCAGCGCACCGAGCGCCTCGAGCCTCCGACAGCGCAGCCGCTGCTCGCGGTTCTGGGGGAAAGGCCAGACCAGCGCCGGGACCCCTGCGGCCAGAAGGTTCATCGTCGTGTTGTAGCCCCCCATGCTGACCGAGAGATCGGCCGCCGCGAGCCAGGAAAGAAACTCACGGCTGAAGCGCTCGACCCGCACCCGCGGGCCCGCCGCGGCCTGCAGCCGCTGAACATCCTCCTCCGGCAGGAAGGGGCCGGTGAAAACCTGGAGAAAGAGGCGGGACGGGCCTCCCAGGCATCGCACGGCTTCGAGGACGGCCGCAAGCAAGGGAAACCCGACGCTTCCGCCGCCGGCGCTCGCCACGACGAGGCGGTCGTCTTCCCCGAGCCGGAGGGCGGAACGGAGCCGGCCTCGGGCCCCGGCCGGCGGCCGGCTCGTCACGAAGCCCGTGTAGAGGATCGGGGGAACGACGTCCGCAAGACGCCCGAAGGTCTCCTCCAAGCGGACGACTCGCGGATCGGCGTGGACGAGCACCGCGTCGAAATCGCGGTTGAGGCGGGCGACGACACGCTCCTCGTAGTCGCGCACGGCGCGCTTCTCGACCAGCACATCGCGTACGCTGCAGACGGCGAGGCCCGGGCCTCCGGCGCGGCGGCCGTAGCCCGCAAGTACGGGATCGAGTTCGAAGCCGAAGGCCTTGCGGCCGAAGGGGTAGAGCTCGACCATGAAGGCCTCCGGCGCGGCGGCGGCAAAGAGCGCCGCGAGGCGACAACGACGTTCGCGGCGCAGAGCCTCCAGGTCCCCTCCCGCCGCGGCGGGCCGGAGTTCCGAAAAACGCTCGTCCATAACCAGCGCCGGCAGGCGGAACTCGCGCACGTTTTCCGGAAGAGCGGCATCGACCGGCGGCCCTCCCGTGATCAGCATGACGGGCCGGGGGGCGAGCGCGCGGCAGATCTCGAGACTGCGGAAGAAATGGCCCACCCCCAGGACGTGCTGGCAGTAGACGGCGATCGTCATCGCGCGGCGTCCTTCCGCCCCCCGGGTGAAGCAGCCGTCCCTGCGGGGGGCGGCGAGCCGAGCAGGTCCTCGATGTCGGTGCGCGCGAGAACGCGGGGGTCCTTCGGCCGGGAGGGTCCGTAGAACTCGCGGAAACCGAAACGCTCGAGCTCTTCGATCAGCACCGGGGAATACTCGTTGAAGGGGAAGGCGTAGGCCTCGGGACGGAAGCCGAGGCGGCGCTCGAACCACTCGAGGCAGATTTCCGTGTCGCGCCGGATGTCCGCGCGCCACTCGGCCTCGGAGCGCGGCCGCAGTCGGCCCTCTTCGTAGACGAAGCCGGCGAAGGCGAGCCGGGAGCGGATGCTCAGGCCGCGGCGGAGCTCGGCGGGGATCGGCGATAACAGATCCTGCTTCCAGGGGCTCACCGGTCGGGGTCGCCGCGGGGCGATGTCGGTCAGGCCAACCTCATGGCCGTGGCTGTGCGCCCCCAGCCGCACCCCTTCCTGCCGGGCGAGAAAGCGCGCCTCTTCCACGGTGAGAAACGCCTCCCGATCGCCGTGGAGGAAGGCGGCATGCGCATAGTCCGCGGGGGGGCGGTAGGGGAGAAAGCGGCCGTCGAAGAGCGGCCGCGCCGGCCCCTCCCCGATGAGCGAGGTGGTCAAAAAGAAGAGCAGCGGGCTTCGCAAACGCCGCAGCAGGGGAAGGTAATAGTAGTGGGAAAAGAGGCCGTCGTCGAAGGTGAGCGTCCAGCCGTCGAGCGGCAACGCGAAATATTCCGGTCGCAGGTCGTGAATGACCAGCCGTTTCACGAGGCCGCCTCCCGGGGAGTCTCGGCCGCCGCCGGTGCTTCAAGCGGCTGCACGTCCGCAAGCCGCAGCCCTCCGTCGTCGCCGCAGACGACCTGCAGGATCCGGTAGCCGCGGCCGGACGCCTCCTCGGCCTCGTCAAGCACGCCGCCGGAAAGGAAGAGCTCGAGGCTGCGCAACACCCCGCCGTGGGTCACGACGAGCACCCG
>CAZQUP010000033.1:0-11711 GCA_964596545.1 uncultured Desulfatibacillum sp.
CCCGGGGCGCACAACCGCGAGAACGCGGCCGCCGCCGCGCTCGCAGCCCTCGCCTGCGGGGCGAGCCTGGAGGGGGTGCGCCGGGGGCTGGCGGCCTTTCGGCCGGGCGCGCACCGGCTCGAGCCGATCGCCGTCGTCGAGGGGGTGACTTTCATCAACGATTCCAAAGCGACCAACGTGGACGCCGTGCGCCGCGGGATCGAAAGCCTCGCCGGCCCCGTCGTTCTGCTCATGGGCGGGATCGACAAGGGCGGCGATTTCGATTCGCTGCGCGAGCTTGCCGCCGAACGCGTGCGGGCCGTTTTGCTTCTGGGGGAGCAGGAAACCATCCGACGGGCGCTTTCCGGGGTCGTGCCGGTCCGGGGGGTCGCCACCATGCGCGAGGCGGTGGAAGAGGCCTTCGCCCGAAGCCCGGCGGGCGGGACCGTCCTGCTCGCCCCGGGCTGCGCGAGCTTCGACCGCTACCGTGACTACCGCGAACGGGGGGAGGATTTCCGGCGCGAGGTGCACCGTTTCGCCGCGCGCCGGCGCCCGAATCCCCCGGAGCCGGAATCATGAACCGGGATCGGGAAAGGGCCGCCCATGACCACCGTCGCCGCCACCTCCCGCCTGTCCTACCGGGCGGTCCGAGCGCCGGCCTACGATCTAACGCTCCTGTTTTCCACGCTTCTCCTCGTGGGGATCGGCATCGTCATGGTCTACAGCGCAAGCTCGGCGCTCGCGCTGCGGAAATTCGGCTCGGAATTCTATTTTCTCAAGAAGCAGGCCGCGTTCGCGGCGGCGGGGATCTGTCTGCTCGTGCTCTGCCGTCATCTGCCCTACCGTCTCTACCGCCCGCTCGCCTACCCCATGCTCGCGGTCGCCGGAGCTCTCTTGGCCGCGGTTCTCTTTTCGCCCTTGGCCGTCACGGCCGGGGGGGCGAGCCGCTGGCTGCGGATCGGCCCGCTGCAATTCCAGCCCTCGGAAATCGCCCGCTTCGCCCTGATCGTCTACCTCGCCTACTCGATGGAGAAAAAGGCGGCGCGGATGCGGGAGTTCGCGATCGGCTTTTTGCCCCATCTGTTCGTGACCGGCGTATTCGCCTCCTTCGTCCTCAAGCAGCCCGACTTCGGCTCGGCCGCGATCCTGGCCGCGCTTGCGGGATTGATGCTCTTTGTCGGCGGCGTCCGGCTCTCCTTTCTCGGCGGCACGCTCCTGCTCGGGGGCCTGGTCGGCTGGATCCATCTGCACTCCGCGGGCTACCGCCGGCGGCGCTGGGAGAGCTTCTGGGACCCCTGGCAGTACGCCAACGACCACGGCTACCAGGCGATCCACTCGCTCATGGCCTTCGCCAGCGGGGGATGGTGGGGCACCGGCATCGGCAAAAGCCACCAGAAGCTCTTCTATCTCCCCGAGCCGCACACGGATTTCATCTTCGCGGTGATCGGAGAAGAGCTCGGGGTCGCCGGGGCGTCGCTGATCGGGCTGCTTTTCGCCTTGATCCTCTGGCGCGGGGTCGGCATCGCCCGCCGCGCGCCGGATCTCTTCGGGACCTACCTTGCAGCCGGGATCACGGCGGCGCTCGGCTTGCAGGTCGTGATCAACATGGGGGTCGCCCTCGCCCTGCTGCCGACCAAGGGGCTGACCCTTCCTTTTCTCAGCTACGGGGGAACCTCGCTCGTCCTGAACATGGCTGCGGTGGGAGTTCTCATGAACATCGCCGGCGAGGGCCGGGAAGGGCTGAAGAAAACGGCATGAACGACGGGGCCTTCCTGAGAATCGCGATCGCCGGCGGCGGAACCGGGGGCCACCTCTTCCCCGGCATCGCCGTCGCCGAAGAATTCCGGCGCCGTTTCCCGGATGTGCGGATTCTCTTCGTCAGCCGGGGAAACGATCTGGAACGGCGGGCTCTCGAGCGCGCCGGCTTTCCGCTGGCGACGGTTCCGGTCGAGGGCATCGTGGGGCGGGGGCGATTCCGGCAGATTTCGGCTCTGGCCAAACTGCCGCGCGCCTTCCTCCAGGCCGTCCGCCATCTCCTCGCCTTCCGGCCCGATCTCGTTCTCGGCCTGGGCAGCTATGCCTCCGGTCCGGTCGTGCTCGCCGCTTGGCTGCTCGGGTCGCCGATCGCCCTGTGCGAGCAGAACAGCCGCCCGGGGGCGACGAACCGCATGCTCGCCCGCTTGGCCACCCGCGTGTTCGTCGCCTTCCCGCAGAGCGTCGACGCCTTTCCCGCCGGCAAGGCGCTGTGGACGGGAAACCCCCTGCGGCAAGGGGTTCTCGCAGCGCGGGAGGCCCTCTCGCCTCTGCCGACGTTGCCGGACCGGAAATTCACGCTGCTCGTCCTCGGCGGCAGCCAGGGGGCCCACCGTCTGAACACGGCGCTGCTCGAGGCCCTGCCTTTCCTCGAGGGCGTGCGCGGCCGACTGCGGGTTTTCCACCAGAGCGGCGCGGCCGACGAGGAGGCCGTGCGCGAGGGCTACGCCCGCTTCGGCTTCTCCGCGCGGGTCGAGGCCTTCTTCCACGACATGGGCGACCTCTACCGCCAGGCCGATCTCGTGGTCTGCCGCGCGGGGGCGACCACGGTCGCCGAGATCACGGCGCTGGGCCGTCCGGCGATCTTCGTCCCCTTCCCCCATGCAGCGGCCGATCACCAGACGGAAAATGCCTCACGGCTGGTGGAAGCCGGAGCCGCGGAGATGATCACCGAAAAGGAAATGAGCGGGGAGCGCCTGGCCGGGCGGTTGCTTGCGCTGTTGCAAGCGCCGGAGCTGCTCGGCGAACGCGGACGCCGCGCGGCGGAACTGGGCAAACCCGAGGCCGCCGCCGCCGTCGTCGAGGAATGCCTGCGGCTGATCGCCGCTCGCTCCGCCGTGCCGAGGGGAGGGAGAGGGGACGCCCGTGTACCGTAAACGCTATCACATCCATTTCGTCGGCATCGGCGGGATCGGCATGAGCGGCATTGCCGAGCTTCTGCTCAACCTGGGTTACCGTGTCTCGGGCTCGGATCTGCGCCGCTCGGAGTTGACCGAGCGCCTTGCCGCGCTCGGAGGAACGGTCTTCATCGGCCACGAGGCGCGCCAGGTCCAGGGCGCGGATGTCGTGGTCGTCTCCTCGGCGGTGCATGAGGACAACCCCGAGGTCCAGGCCGCCCATCGGACGGGCATTCCGGTCATCCCCCGCGCCGAAATGCTGGCCGAGCTGATGCGGCTCAAATACAGCATCGCCGTCGCCGGGGCCCACGGCAAGACCACCACGACCTCGATCATCGCCGCCCTGCTGGAAACAGGGGGACTGGATCCCACGGTGGTGATCGGGGGCAAGATCCGCGGGGTGGGCACGAACGCGGTCCTGGGCCGGGGCGAGTTCATCGTGGCCGAGGCCGACGAGAGCGACGGCTCGTTTCTGCGCTACGCCCCGACCATCGCCGTGGTGACGAACATCGACCGCGAGCATCTCGACTATTACCCGGACCTCGCCGCGGTGCAGGAGACGTTTTTGCGCTTTCTCGACCGCATCCCCTTTTACGGGCTGGCCGTTCTCTGCCTGGACGATCCGCCGACCCAGGACCTCATCCCGCGCCTGAAGAAGCGCTTTGTCACCTACGGCCGCAGCCGGCAGGCCGACTACCAGATCGAAGGGGTCGCCTTCGAGGGCCGCTCCGGCCGCTTCGAGCTGAGTGAGCGGGGGCGCCCGCTCGGCGCCTTCCGGATCAACCTTCCCGGGCTGCACAACGTTTACAACGCCGCGGCCGGGATCGCCGTCGCCCGCGAGCTCGACATCGCCCTCGATCGGATCCGGCAAGCCCTGGAGCGGCTGCCGGGCGTACAGCGGCGCATGGAAATCCGCGGGGAGACCCGCGGCGCCGTCGTGGTCGACGACTACGGGCACCACCCCACGGAGATCCGGATGACGCTTCAGGCGATCCGGGAGTGCTGGCCCGAACGACGCCTGGTCGTGGTCTTCCAACCGCACCGCTACACGCGGACGCGGGCGCTCTTCGACGACTTCTCCCGGGCGTTCTACCAGTCCGACCGGTTGATCGTGTTGCCGATCTACGGGGCGGGGGAGCCGCCGATCGAAGGGGTGAGCGCCGAAGCCCTCTGCCGTGCGATCGCCGAGCACGGCCACAAGCAGGCCCGCTATCTCCCGGGGATCGCCGAAGCCGCGGCCCACCTGCGCGAAACGCTCGCCCCGGGCGATCTCCTGCTCACCCTCGGGGCCGGCGACGTCTGGAAAGTCGGCAGCCGAATCCTCGAGGAGGCCTGAGGCGGCATGGGAAACGCAATCCGACCGCAAGCCGCGCGCGATCTGGAACGCCTCTTCCGGGGCCGCACCGCGCGCCGCAACCGTAGCCGACGCGACGGGCTCGAGGCCCGCGCACGCCGGCGGGACCGCCTCTTCGCCCTTTTCGGAGCGGTCGCGGTCGCGGGGTTCGCGCTCGGCGCCGGGCTGTTCTTTCTTCTGGTGCACGATCTCCTCACCCGCGGCGACTTTTTCCCGGCACGGCGAATCGAGGTTTCCGGAGCCGAGCGGCTTGCGGTCCGGGAAATCCTCGCCACGGCCGGTGTGCAAAGCGGCATGAACCTTCTCGGGTTGAACCTCTCGGCCGCACGGCGCCGGCTGATCGCGCACCCCTGGATCCGCGAGGCCGAGCTCCGGCGGGAGATCCCCTCCGGCCTGCACATCCGCGTGCACGAGCACCGGGCGATCGCCCGGGTGGCGCTGGGTCCCGGCTTTCTCCTCAACGCCGAGGGGGAGATCTTCAAGGAGGCGGAGCCCGGCGACCCGCCCGGTCTGCCCGAAATCGAAGGGCTCCCTGTGGACGAGTTGCGCCCGGCCGACCGCTCCGCGGCGGCCCCCTTTTCCCTGCGTCGCCGGCTGCTTTCCTTCGCGCCGGAAGAACCGCGCGTCCCCGGTCGATCGCTTTCGGCGGTGACAGCGTTTCTCGCCCGGGCGGCCGCGGCCGGGGAAGTGCTCCCCCCCCAGGCGATCCGTCGGATCCGCGTGGACCGCCAGCTCGGGCTGACGGTTCTGCTCCACGAGGGCGGACGCGCGATCGACTTCGGCTGGGACGACTATGACCGGAAACTCGAGCGGCTGGCGGATATCCAGCGGTTCTTCCGGGCCCATCCCGAAATGGTCCCCTTCCAGCGGCTCGATTTCACCGACCCGCAGCGCGTGTTGGTGGGGCTGGAGACCCCCACGCCGGCGGGCCGGACGCCACCCCCTCCCGGAGGCTGAAGCGCGATGCCGTGCAAAGAAGATCTGCTTGTCGGCCTGGACATCGGAACGACCAAGATCTGCGCCGTGGTGGGAGAAGTCACGGGCGACCGGGTCAACATCGTCGGCGTGGGCACCCACCCGTCGGTCGGTCTGCGCAAGGGGGTCGTGGTCAACATCGAGGCGACCGTCGAGTCGATCAAGAAGGCCGTGGAGGAAGCCGAGCTCATGGCGGGCTGCGAGATCTCCTCGGTCTACACGGGGATCGCCGGCGGACACATTGCGGGGTTCAACAGCCGCGGCGTGGTCGGCATCAAGGGCCCGGAGATCAGCCCCCAGGACGTGGAGCGGGTGATCGACGCCGCCCGGGCGGTCGCCATCCCCATGGATCGCGAAGTGATCCACGTGCTCCCGCAGGAGTTCATCGTCGACGGGCAACCCGGCATCCAGAATCCCGTGGGCATGACCGGCGTGCGGCTCGAAGCCAAGATCCACATCGTGACCGGCGCCGTCGCCTCGGCGCACAACCTGGTGAAATGCGCCAACCGCTCGGGGCTCGACGTCTGCGACATCGTGCTCCAGAGCCTGGCCTCCGCCGAGGCCGTGCTCAGCGAGGAGGAAAAGCAACTGGGCTGCACGCTGCTCGATCTCGGCGGGGGGACGACGGATCTGGCCGTCTTCTCCGGCAAACACATCCGGCACACCTTCGTGCTGGCCCTCGGAGGCGACAACCTGACCAACGACATCGCCATCGGCCTGCGCTGCCCGCATCCCGAGGCGGAGAAGATCAAGCGTCGCTTCGGCAGCTGCCTCGCCCGCGCCATCCGCCCCGAGGAGGTGATCGAGGTCCCCGGCATGAGCGGTCGGGAGGCGCGCAAGCTGCCGCGCCAGATCCTGGGCGAGATTCTTGAGCCGCGCATGGAGGAGATTTTCCAGCTCCTGCAACGCGAGATCCAGCGCGCCCAGGTCGAGTCGCTGATCCACGCGGGAATCGTGCTCGCCGGCGGCGGTGCGCTCCTCGAGGGGGTGACCGAAACGGCCGAGGCGGTCTTCGGCCTGCCCACGCGGATCGGAACCCCGCGGGGTATCGAGGGTTTGGTCGATGTCGTCAACAACCCCATTTACGCGACCGGGGTGGGCTTGGTGCTCTACGGCGCCCGCAACCGGCGGCAGGAGAAACGCAAGTTCCGCATCCGCGACAAGAACATCTTTCACCGCGTGTTGAACCGTATGAAACGGTGGTTTCAGGATGTCGTCTGAACCCGTGAATCGGTCCAACGCCAGGCATCGGAAGGAGGGCGAAACCATGTTCACCTACATCGACAATGAAAAATCGGCCAGAATCAAGGTGATCGGCGTGGGCGGCGCCGGAGGCAACGCGATCAACAACATGATCCGCTCCGGGCTGCAGGGGGTCAAGTTCATCACCGCCAACACCGACGCCCAGGCGCTTGAGGTCTCCCAGGCCGAGGTCCGTATCCAGCTCGGAGAGAGCATCACCGAAGGCCTGGGCGCGGGGGCGAATCCCCAGATCGGCCGGGATGCGGCCCTCGAGAACGCCGAACAGCTCCGCAACGTCCTGCGCGACAGTCACATGGTGTTCATCACCGCCGGTCTGGGAGGCGGAACGGGCACCGGCGCGGCTCCGGTGATCGCCGAAATCTGTCGGGAACTCGGAGCCCTCACCGTGGCGGTGGTGACCAAGCCCTTCAGCTTCGAGGGCAAAAAGCGCGCCCAGATCGCCGAGCAGGGGCTTGCGGAACTGAAAAAGGTCGTGGATACGGCGATCACCATCCCCAACGACCGCCTGCGCGCGCTCGCCTCGAAAAAGGCGACGCTCATGGAGATGTTTCTCAAGGCGGACGAAATCCTGCTCCATGCCGTGAAAGGAATCACCGACCTGATCATGATGCCCGGGCTGGTCAACCTGGATTTCGCCGATGTGCGCACCACGATGTCCAAGGCCGGCATGGCGCTCATGGGCATCGGCATCGCCGCCGGCGAAAACCGTGCGGTCGAGGCCGCCGAGAAAGCCATCTCCCACCCGCTGCTCGAGGACATCTCCATCCGCGGCGCCCGCGGCGTGCTCATGAACATCACCGCCTCGAGCAGCATGGAGTTCGAGGAGGTCGCCGAGGCCTCCGAGCGCATCCACCAGGAGGTCGGTGACGAGGCCGAGATCTTCTGGGGAACCTCGGTGGACGAAAGCCTGGGAGAGGAGATGCGGGTCACGGTGATCGCCACCGGCATCGGCCTGGAGGCCGAGGAGTCCCGCGAGAAGGCCCGCGGGGAGGAAAAGCGGATGCCGCGGGTCGTCGCCTCCGCCGCGCGCGGCAAGGTGCGCGACATCACCCCGGCCGATCTGCAACGGCGCGACATCGTGGACCTGGACGAGCCGACCTTCTTGCGCAACCGCAGGGCTTCCTGTTCGAGTGAAGAAGCGTCCTGCAGCGGGTGGAATCGCACGGCGTTCGACGAAAACGAGCTCGACGTCCCGACGTTCCTGCGCCGCAAGGCGGACTGAAACGGAACCGTCCCCCGCGCAGGGCTTGCCGAATCGCGGCGGCGGATTTATGAATCCCCCCAGAGGGCGAAGGGCTGCGGCTGGCGCGCTTTCGTCGGTGCAGGCGGGGGATGCGATGCGGGATTCCAGTCGGGCGCGGTTTCTTACGGCGGAGACCGGGGCGATTCACAAGGCCCGGCGGGATCGCATCCCCATCGCGCTGCTTTACCCCAACCGCTATGCGGTGGGGATGTCGAACCTGGGATTTCAGACGGTCTATCGACTGCTGAACGGCTACGAGGACGTGGTCTGTGAACGGGCGTTTCTGCCCGAGGAGGACGACCCCGCCGATGCCCCACCGCGCACCCTCGAATCCGGATCCCCCGTTTCCGCGGCGAAGGTGCTCGCCTTCTCGCTTTCTTTCGAAAACGACGCCCTGAACCTCCTGGCGCTGCTCGCACGGTCGGGGCTGCCGCTGCTTGCCGCCGAACGCAACCCCTCACATCCGCTCGTCGTCTGCGGCGGGATCGCCTGCAGCCTGAACCCCGAGGCGATCGCTCCCTTCATCGACGTCTTCCTCCTCGGCGAGGCCGAGTGCACCCTCGAGGCGTTCGTGGAGGCTCTGCGCGCGGAAAACGAGCGGCAGGGGCTCCTGCGGCGGATCGCCCAAAGCGTTCCGGGGGCCTACGTGCCTTCCTTGTACCGCGTGGTCTACGACGCCGCGGGGGCGATCGCCCGCCGCGAAACTCTGGAAGCGGGGGTTCCGGAACGGATCGGCTACCCGGTCCTCTCCACGCTCACGGACCACATCACCGCCAGCACCCTTCTCACGCCGCACACCGCCTTCGGCCGCACGCTGCTCCTCGAGACGGGCCGGGGCTGCAGCCGCGGATGCCGCTTCTGCAGCGCGGGGTTCATCTACCGTCCCCCTCGAATGCAGTCCGCGGAGAACCTCGTCCGGGCCGTGGCCGAGGCGGCCCGCATCGTGCCCCAGGTCGGGTTGGTGGGTGCGGCCGTCTCCGATCATCCCGCGCTCGATGATCTGTGCCGTCGTTTCGCTCCCACCGGGGTGCGGTTTTCCTTCAGCTCGCTTCGGGCCGATTCGCTCACCCCGGAGCGATTGGCGGCGCTCCGGGCGAGCGGCGTGAAAACGGCCACCCTCGCTCCCGAGGCGGGAAGCGAGCGCCTGCGCCGGGTCATCCGCAAGGGGCTGAGCGAGGAGCAGATTCTCGCCGCCGCGGGCGATCTCCTCGCCGCGGGCATCCCCAACCTTAAGCTCTATTTCATGGTCGGATTGCCGACCGAGACCCGGGAAGATGCGGCGGCCATCGTGGAACTCGTCAAACGCATCCGCAACGAGTTTCTTCGGATCGGACGCCGCCGCGGTGCGCTCGGCACGCTGACCGTGAGCGTGAACTCTTTCGTCCCCAAACCGGTCACCCCCTTTCAGTGGGCGCCGATGGCCGAGACGGCCGAGCTCAAGTTCCGCATGGCGCTCCTCAAGCGCGAACTCCGCCGTCTCCCCAACGTCCGCGTGCACGCCGACATCCCCCGCTGGGCCTACCTGCAGGCGCTGCTCGCCCGCGGCGACCGGCGGGTGGGGGACCTGCTGCTGCGCGTCCACGACGCGGGGGGAAACTGGAACCCGGCGCTCCGGCGATCGGTGCTCAACCCCGACTGGTTCGTCCTGCGCGAACGCCCGCCGCAGGAGGTCCTGCCCTGGGACTTCATCGACCATCCGGTTTCCCGGAAATTTTTACGGCAGGAATATGAGCGCGCCCGCGAAGGCCTCGCCGGCCCGACTTGCCGCCCGGAAGAAGGCGGCTGCAATGCCTGCGGCGCCTGCGGCGCCTTGTGTCCGCAGGGGCGAACGGGGGTTTCAGGGGATCAGGACCGTCGTTGAGGCGGCCGCCTCGAGACGGGCGATCAGACCGGACATGTCGGCGGGAAGCGGGCACTCGAAGGCGAGACGCTCTCCGGTCGCGGGGTGGTCGAAGCCGATCCGAAAGGCATGGAGCATCTGCCGCGGGGCGCAAGACAGGATCGCCCCCCACGGCCCCGATGCGGCCTTCGCCCCCCGGCGCCGGCCGTAAACCGGATCCCCCACAACGGGATGCCCCACGGCCGAGAGATGAACGCGGATCTGGTGGGTTCGTCCCGTCACCAGGCGCACTTCGAGCAGGCTCGCCTCCCCACCCCAGGCGCGCCGGATGCTCCAGGCGGTTTCGGCCGGCCGGGCTTTGCGGCTGCGGACGCTCATTTTTTTCCGGTCCAGGGGATCGCGGCCGATGGGCAGGCGGATGACGCCCTGCTTTTCCGGGGGAACGCCGTGGACCAGGGCGAGGTAGCGTTTTTCCACGCTGCGGCGCTTGAATTGGGCGGCAAGCCCCTCGAGGCTCCGTGCGTCCTTGGCCGCGACCAAAGCCCCCGAGGTCTCTTTGTCCAGGCGGTGGACGATCCCGGGACGCCGTTCGCCGGCGAGCGCCCCCAGCGCGGGACAGTGGTGGAGCAGGGCGTGGACGAGGGTTCCCGAATCGTGCCCCGGGGCCGGGTGCACGACCATTCCCGGAGGCTTGCAGAGGACCAGCAGGCTTTCGTCTTCGTAGAGGATGTCGAGGGCGATGGGCTCGGGACGGAATTCGGAGGCCCGGGGGGGTGGAAGGGAGCCGGCCACGCATTCCCCGACCTTGAGGCGGTAGCTCGGCTTGCGCGGCCGGCCGTTCACTTCGACCCGGCCGGCCGCGATCAATTCCGCGGCGTAGGAGCGGGAACCCCCCGGGAGGCGATCGCCGAGAAAGGAATCGAGGCGCCGTCCGGCCGCCTCGGGCTCGACCGTGAAGCGGAAGGCGCCCTCGGCCTCCATGGTCCGCGGTGCGGCGGGGGGCTCAGGCCGCCTCGGGGGAGAAGAGCGATTCGATCTCGGTGATGATCGTCTTCTCGTCGGTCTTCTTCGCCCGGGAGAGCTCCTTTACGAGCAGCACCTGGGCGGTATCGTAGAGCTTGCGCTCGCCGAAAGAGAGGTCCTTGGTCATCTTCAGCCGGAAGAGATCACGGAAGACCTCGGCCACATCATAGAGGGAACCGGTCTTGATTTTGTCCATGTATTCGCGGTAGCGCCGGTTCCAGGTCTGGTTGTCGTTGGCGAGATCCCGTTTGGTTTTCATCACCGCGTAGACCTTGGGGATCTCCTTGGCGTCGATCAGGTTGCGGAGGCCCACCGTCTCCGCGTTGTGCGTGGGGATCATGATCGTCATGCCGTTTTCGAGCACCCGCAGGATGTAGAAATCGTGTTTTTCCCCGTTGACGACGCGGCTTTCCACCGCCTGGATCTGACCCACGCCGTGGGCGGGGTAGACGGCGAGATCCCCGACCCGGAAACGGGATTTCTTGGCTTTGAGAGCCGTCCGATCGGTTCCGATTTTGCTCGTTTTTCCTGCCGGTTTGCCTGCCATGACTGCCACCTGCTCTTCGGAGGGTGATGGGAACCGGCCTCTGCCGGATCAAAATAACGTAAATTTTGCTTACCACAATCGTCTTGCGTAAGCAACAAAAAAGGGATTGGCGCCTTGCGGCGCCAATCCCGGGGAAACCGATCCTTGCGTCCGCGGGTCCCGGCTACATGATGAAGGGGACGAGCAGCAAGGCCACGACGTTTAGGATCTTGATCATGGGGTTGACGGCCGGGCCGGCGGTATCCTTGTAAGGGTCGCCGACGGTGTCCCCCGTCACGGCGGCCTTGTGGGCGTCGCTGCCCTTGCCGCCGAGGTGGCCGTCTTCAATGTATTTCTTGGCGTTGTCCCAGGCCGCGCCGCCCGTCGTCATCGAGATGGCGACGAAGAGGCCGGTCACGATGCTGCCGATCAGCAGCCCGCCGAGGGCGATTTTGCCGAGAATCAGCCCCACCAGGATCGGGGCCACCACGGGCAACAACGCCGGGATCATCATCTCTTTCAAGGCGAACTTGGTCACGATGTCGACGCAGGCCGCGTAATCCGGCTTCCCGGTCCCC
>CAZQUP010000033.1:11723-27860 GCA_964596545.1 uncultured Desulfatibacillum sp.
GCCGGGGATCTCGCGGAACTGCCGGCGGACCTCTTCGACCACCGCTCCGCCCGCCTTGCCGACGGCCATCATGGCGATGGAGGCGAAGAGGTAGGGTAGAAGCCCGCCGATGAAGAGGCCGATGATCACATGCACGTCGCTCAGGTCGAACTTGAGCTCCGCGGTGCCGCCGTGCAGCACGAACTCCTGCGTGTAGGCGGCGAATAGGACGAGGGCCGCCAGCCCGGCCGAGCCGATCGCGTAGCCTTTGGTCACGGCCTTGGTGGTGTTGCCGACCGCGTCGAGCGGATCGGTGACCGCCCGCACGCTGTCCTCGAGCTCCGCCATTTCGGCGATCCCACCGGCGTTGTCGGTGATGGGCCCGTAAGCGTCGACGGCGATGACCATACCGGTCATGGACAGCATGGCCATGGCGGCCATGGCGATGCCGTAGAGGCCGGCGAAGTAGTAGGCGAGACCGATCGCCAGGCAGATCACGAGCACCGGCGCCGCGGTGGCCTGCATGCTGAGGGCCAGCCCGGCGATGATGTTCGTCGCATGACCGGTGGTCGAGGCGTTGGCGACCCCCTTCACGGGGCCGTATTTGCCCGTGTAGTATTCGGTGATGATGACGATGACCACCGTGAGGATCAGGCCGACGAGGCTGGCGAGATAGATGTTCATGCCGCTGATCGGCTTGCCGTCGAGGGCCATCCCCGCGATCATGTTCTGGGAGGCGAAGAAGAAGCCGATGGCGGCCAGAATGGCGCTCCCGAACATGCCCTTGTAGAGGGCGCCCATGATGTACTCGTTTTTGCCCAGCCGCACGAAGAAGACGGCGATGATCGAGGCCACAATGGAGATGGCTCCCAGAACGAGCGGAAACTCGGTCGCGATGGCGACCTTCGGGAAAAGGAGGTTGCCGAGCAGCATCGCCGCCACGGCCGTCACGGCGTAGGTCTCGAACAGGTCGGCCGCCATGCCGGCGCAGTCGCCCACGTTGTCGCCCACGTTGTCGGCGATGACCGCCGGGTTCCTCGGGTCGTCCTCGGGAATCCCGGCTTCCACCTTGCCCACGAGGTCGGCGCCCACGTCGGCGCCCTTGGTGAAGATCCCGCCGCCCAGCCGGGCGAAGATCGAAATCAGGCTGCCCCCGAAGCCGAGGGCGACGAGCGCGATCACCGCATCGCGGCTCGAATAGCCGAGCTGCAGCATGACATAGTAGTAGCCGGCGACGGCCGTCAGCGCCAGCCCCGCCACCATCATGCCGGTCACGGAGCCGCCGCGGAAGGCCAGCTGCAGGGCGGCGTTCAGGCCTTTGCGCGCCGCTTCGGCCACGCGGACGTTGGCGATGACGGAGACCCGCATGCCGATATATCCGGCGAGGTAGGAGGCGACCGCTCCGACCAGGAAGCCGAAGGCGGTCGAAAGTTTCATGGTGACGGCGATGATGATGAAGATGATGACGCCGGCGATCCCGACGCTCTTCAGCTGGCGGTTCAGGTAGGCGATGGCGCCTTCGGCGATAGCGCCCGAGATCTGCCGCATGCGATCGTTTCCGGCCGGCGCGCCCTTCACCGTGCCGGCGACGATGATCGCGTAGAGCACCCCCACGATTCCGACGAAGGTACAGACCAACGGTAGGTAATTCATCCTCTCCTCCCTCCATTCCCAGGTTCAGACTGACCGCAAGACGGTTTGAGGTTGAACTGGTTCATGCCGCTCCGGACTCCCTTGCTCAGAATCGTCGTCACCGCGTCCTTGGCCCGCTCGATCACCCCGGGGAGGACCTCACGCTCCTCGGCGCTGAAGGGCTCCAACACGTAGTCGGCCACCGGCCGGTTCCCCAGGTGCTCGCGGCCGACGCCGACCCGCACCCGGACGAAGTCTCCGTGGCCGAAGGCCTCGATCAGCGAGCGGACGCCGTTGTGCCCGCCATGCCCTCCTTTCGCTTTGATTTGCAACCTGCCGAACTCCAGGTCGATGTCGTCGTGGACCACCACCATCGCCTCCGGACCCTCGATCCGGTAAAAATCGGCGAGGCGGCGTGCCGGGGGGCCGCTGCGGTTCATGAACTCGAGCGGTTTGGCGACTACAACCTCCACTCCCCCGATCCGGCCGCGGCCGCAGGCGGCACCGAATTTCTCCCGGCCGAGATCGATCCCGAACTCCTCGGCCAGCCGGTCGACCACCCGGAAGCCGATGTTGTGCCGGGTCGCCGCATACCGTGGACCCGGGTTGCCCAACCCGAGGACCAGTCGCAGGTCGTCTGACGGCATCGGCGCCCCGGGTTACGCCGCACCGGGTGGCTCTTCGGCTTTCTCGGTCGCGCCGGCCTCTTCCGCCGGAGCCTCGCCTTCCGCCGCCGCGGCCGCCGGGGCGGCTTCGGCCTTCGGGCTGACGATGGTGATCACGGTGTAATTCACCCCCGGCGGCAGCTCCACCCCTTCCGGAAGGCGGAGATCGCGCACGTGCAGGGTCTCGCCGATGCCGAGAGGGGTCACGTCCACCTCGAGCCGCTCGGGGATCTGCCGCGGCAAGCAGAGCACCTCGATCTCACGCTCGATGATCTGCAGCATGCCCCCCAGTTCCTCGCCCTTGGCCTTGCCTTGCGGGACGAGGGGGATGCTCACCCGCAGCTTGCGGTTGAGGTCGATCTCGTAGAAGTCGACGTGCAGGAAACGTCCGGTGACCGGGTGGGTCTGCAGCTCCTTGATCACGGCGAGGTGCGATCCGGCGGTCCCGTTTTGCAGGTGTAGGGCGAAGATGGTACGGCGGATGTTGCCTTTTTGAAACGCATGCTCCAGGTCCCGGGCGGGGACGGCGATCGGCCGCGGCTCGCAGCCGGGGCCGTAGAGAATCGCCGGGACCTGCCCGCTCTGCCGTAAACGGCGGGCGGGACCGTTCCCACGGCCCGTCCGGGGCACGGCGGTCAATTCGATCTGTTCCAATGGTAGTCCCTCCTTCGTGGAAAAACCCTCCGGGCGCCGCGGCACCCGGACGATGGCAAACGCTATACGAAAAGCGAGGTGACCGAGTCTCCGCGGTGGCTGCGGATGATGGCCTCCCCCACCAGCTCGGCGATCGACAGCACACTGATCTTGTCGCATCCCCGGGCATCTTCCTTCAAGGGGATGGTATCGGTGACGACCACACTTTTGAGCGGCGAGCGGCGAATGCGCTCCACCGCCTGTCCCGAAAGCACGGGGTGTGCACAACAGGCGTGGACCTCCCGGGCCCGCGCCTGCATCAGCGCCTCGGCCGCCTCGACGAGGGTTCCCGCAGTGTCGACCATGTCGTCGAGGATCACGGCCACCTTGCCTTCGACGTTGCCGATGACGGCCATGGCCTTGGCTTGGTTCGGGGCCGAGCGGCGTTTGTCGATGATCGCCAGATCCGCGTCCAAGCGCTTGGCGAACGCCCGGGCGCGCTCCACCCCGCCGGCGTCCGGGGATACGATGACCAGGTTGCCGTCGAAGAGGCGACGGATGTGGTCGATCAGGACGGGTGCGGCGAACAGGTTGTCCACCGGAATGTTGAAAAAACCCTGAATCTGGCCGGCGTGCAGGTCCATCGTGATCACTCGGTTCGCTCCGGCCACCGTCAGCATGTCGGCCACGAGTTTCGCGCTGATCGGGACCCGGGGGGCGACTTTCTTGTCCTGGCGCGCATAGCCGTAATAAGGCATCACCGCCGTGATCCGCCGCACCGAAGAGCGCTTGAAGGCGTCGATCATGAGCAAAAGCTCGACCAGATTGTCGTTGACCGGCGCGCAGGTCGACTGCACAACGTAGACGTCCCGCGAACGGACGTTTTCATGGATCTCGATTTGGATCTCGCCGTCGCTGAAGGTCGTAACCTTGGCTCCGCCGAGAGGCAGTTTCAGGTACGCGCAGATTTTCTGGGCGAGCGGCCGATTCGAGTTGCCGGCGAAAATGAAAATGTCGTTTTGCTTCATTCGGACCTCGCCTTGGGTTCCCTCGCCTCCCTCCCCGGGGTGCGCCGGAAGCGCCGCTTGCGGCGACGGAGCGGTGGCTGGGGCGGGAGGATTCGAACCTCCGAATGCAGGAACCAAAATCCTGTGTCTTACCGCTTGACGACGCCCCAGAAATCAAGCGCCTCCCCGGGATTCCGGGAGGCGCCGAAGCCGCCCCCCTTCCCGCCTGAGAGCTCCCGCGCGTCCTCATTTCTCCTCGATCACCGGAGCGGCGCTCGGGAGCAGATCGACACAAAAAAAACGCCATCCCGGGTTGCGGGGCAGGGCGCGCGCCGCGCTCGCCGCCGCCTCCCGCCGGGGGAAGAGCCCGAAAACACTCGGCCCGCTGCCGCTCATCAGCGCCCCTTCGGCGCCCAGCTCGAGCAGTAAGGTCTTCAGGCGGCGGAGCTCGGGGTGCCGGTCCAGCGTCACCGTTTCCAGATCGTTGCGGAGATGCCGGGCCGGGGAAAATACGGTGTTTTGAAAATGCGCCCTTGTAGGCCGTTTTTCCGCTTTTGTCAATTCCAAATTCAATTTTTGGTAAACCATTCGAGTGGATACGCCGTACGGGGGAGTCACGACGAGCGCGGCGTAAGCGGCCGGCTCCGGGTAAGGCTCGAGCTCGTCGCCGATGCCCGAAACGAGCGCCGGGGAGCCGAAAAGGAAAAAGGGAACGTCGGCCCCCAGGCTGCGCCCCAGCTCCCGCAGGCGATCGGGGTCGAGCGGGTTGGCGACCAGCCGATTCAGCCCTAAGAGCACGCCGGCCGCATCGCTGCTCCCTCCGCCCAAGCCGGCTGCGACCGGGATCCGTTTTTCCAGCCGGATCTCAACGGCGGCCGGGCGGCCGACGGCTTCGAAAAAGCGATACGCGGCGGCGACGGCGAGATTTCCGCCGTCGTTCGGCAACGCCGGGTCGGAGCAGGAGAGCCGCACTCCGGCCGGCATGGGACGGAGCCAAAGCTCGTCGTAAATCCCCACCCCGCAGAGGAGGCTGAAGATATCGTGGTATCCATCCGGCCGGCGGCCGATGACATGCAGAAAGAGGTTCACCTTGGCCGGGCACAGAATGCGCAGCGCCATCGCCGCCCTCCCGGCCGGTTTCAACCTTTCTGTTTCACGTAAAGAATCCGCAGATCGTAGAGGATGCTTTTGAGCATCGTCTCCTCTTCGGTGGTGAGGTTGCCGGCGGTCTTTTCCTGAATCAGGCTCAAGAGGTCGATCGTCTGCTTGGCCATCGGCAGATTGGCCTCCGCCTTGCCGGTCGTCGGGTCCTCGATCACCCCCAGATGCACGAGGGCGGAGGCGTTCAGCGAGGCGACGAAGGTGGGGAAAGTGATCTGCGGCAGGGGCGGGGCCTCTTTCCGGACCTCTTCCGCCCCGGGCGCGGGCCCGCCGGATTCTCCGCCCTCCTCCGGGGGCTTCTCCTCGCGGCCCTTGGGCCGATTCTCCTCCGCCGGCCGGCCTTCCGCCGAAAAGGCGCGGCGGTCTTTCACGACGAAGCCTTTTTCCTCTGCGGCCATGGCGCCTCCTCAATGTGGGAGCCGGTCTGACGGGGTTATTGTTGTCGGCATCCCGACCGCTGTCAAGCCGGCTCGAAATCAATCGGACTTCTCGGCCGGGTTCACCCGGCCGAAGGCATACTTGCTGACCAGCGCCTCGATGTCGAGCGGAGGCTCGGTTTCGATGATCGTCTCCCCCGGCTGGAGCACGCGGTCGCTCCCCCCGGGGGAGAGTTGAATGTACTTGTCGCCGAGCAGCCCCGCGGTCTTCACCGAGGCGATCACGTCCTCGCTCAGCGTGATCCCCTCGCGGATGCGAAGGCGGACGAGCGCCGTGAGGTCCCGCGGGTCGAGAACAATCGCATCCACCCGGCCCACCTGCACTCCCGCGATCTCCACCTGCGCCCCGACCTTCAGCCCGGTGACCGCGGTGAAGCGGGCGTTCAGGGGATAGTATTTTTCCCCCAGCACCTCGACTTCGCCCAGGCGAAAGGTGAGGTAGCCCACGCAGACGATGCCCAGCAGAACGAAGAGGCCGACCCCCAGTTCAACCGACGATTGACGCATAGACGATTCCCCTTCCCTAAGCGCGGAAAAGCGCTAGGCATGCGATTCATAGAGCACGACCCCCCCCTCGAGCGCCTCCGCGACCATGTCCTCCAAATCGGCGCCCGGGGCGGCCTGAGCGATGCCGGCGCTGACCGCGTAGCGGAAGACGGACTGACTTCCCGGGCTGTCGAGCAGCGGGTGGCCCTCGAGGGAGCGCGAAATTTTTCGACAGAACTGCATCGCCTGCTGCCGGTTCGTGTCCGGCAGCAGGACCATGATCTTGTTGATGTCGAAGCGGAAACAGGTGTCGGTGATGTAGGTGTTCTGGGTCACATGGTTGGCGAAGAGTTTAAACACCTCCTGGCCCGCTTCGTGCCCTCCGATGCGCTCGGTCCCTCCGCGGCTTTCGACCGCGAGCAGCACGATCGAGAAGGGGATCTCGTGGCGCTGCAGGTGGATCATTTCCTGGAGCAGCCGTTTTTGGCCGATCGGGTGCGAGTCGACCCCGGTCAAATCGTCCCGCGGGCTCTCCAGCCCTTCGATGAAAGCGCGCACCTCGGGATCGGCCGCGCGCTGAATCTCCTCGGGCGTTCCCTCGAAACGAATCCTTCCCTCGTCGATCATCGCCACGCGTTGGGCGATGAAGAAGATGTCGGGAATCTCGTGGCTGACGACGACCCCGGTGAACCCGTAGCGCTGCTGGTACTCGAGAATCATGCTGTGGACCGCGTTCTTGCGGATCGGGTCGAGCCCCGTGGTGGGCTCGTCGAAGAGCACGATCTCGGGATCGGTCACGAGCGCGCGGGCGAGCGCGACACGTTTTTTCATCCCGCCGGAGAGCTGCGAGGGGTACTTCTCCTCGACGTCGTCGAGATCGAGCTGGCGCAGCTTTTCCCGCACCCGCCGCGCGATCTCCGCCGGCCGCTCGTTGCGCCGTTCGGAAAGCGGAAGGGCGACGTTTTCGAACACGGTGAGGAAGTCGAAGAGCGCCGTGTCCTGGAAGACGTAGCTGAACTTGCGCTTGAGCGCACGCTTCTCCGCAGCCGAGCGGGCGGCGCGGCTTCGGCCCTCGATGAGGATCTCCCCGGCGTCGGGCTCGAAGAGTCCGATGATGTGCTTGAGCAGCACACTTTTCCCCGAGCCGCTCTTGCCGATGACGGCGGTGATTTGCCCGCGGTAGATCTTGAGGTCGACCCCGTCGAGAACCCGGGTGCTTCCCAAGGTTTTCCTCACGTTTCGCAGCTCGATCAAGGGGGCGGCTTCCATGGAGGCTACATGAGAAAGGTGGTCAGCACGTAGTCGGCGACCAGGATGAGGACGCAGGAGATGACCACCGCCGAGGTCGTCGAAAGGCTCACCCCCTTGGCGCCGAACTCGGCGCGGGTGTGGGTGTAGTAGCCCTGGAAGCAGCAAATCCCGACCACGATCACGGCGAAGACGAGCGACTTGACGAACCCGCCCACGATGTCGGCCATCTCGACGCTCGACTGCGCGCGGGAGAAGTAAAACGCCGGGTTCACCCCGAGAAGGACGGATCCCGAGAGGTACCCGCCGTAGAGGCCCACGACGTCGAAGAGGGCCGTGAGCAGCGGAAAGCAGACCAAAGCGGCCGCGATGCGCGGGCTGATGAGATAGCGCATCGGATCGATGTCCATGGTTTTCAGGGCATCGATCTGTTCGGAGATGCGCATGATGCCGATCTCGGCCGCCATGGCCGATCCGGCGCGGGCGATCACCATGATGGCCGTCAGCACCGGGCCCATCTCGCGCACGAGCGAAAGGGCGACCGCCGAGCCCAGCGCCGAAGTGGAGCCGTATTTCACCAGGGCGTAATATCCCTGCAAACCCAGCACCATGCCCGTGAAGCCGGCGGTGAGGCAGATGACGAAAACCGATTTCATGCCGATGAAATAGATTTGCTGCCGGATCTTGTCGAACTGGAACGGAGGCTGAAATACGAGGACAAAGCCCCGCAGGAAGAAGAGGAAAAGCCGTCCGAGGTAGCCCACGGCGGCGATCGCCTCACGGCCCAGTCCGGCGATCGGCTGTTTGAAGATGACAATCTCGGCCATGTTTGATAGATAAGAAAATTTGGGTTTGTAATTGTCGGCCTTGTCGCCGCAGAAGACAACTGATTAATTTTGCATAAAAAATTTATTTATGCGACTTCCCCGTCAAAGTCAAGACGGGTTCTTTTGACAAACGGGGAGGCGGGGCGTTTCCGATGATCCGCGCCGAAAAAATCTCCAAAAGCTTCGGAGACCGCTTGCTCTTCGATGCCGTTGACTTCAGCCTGAACCCGCGGGAGCGGGTCGGTCTGGTCGGCCGCAACGGAAACGGCAAGACGACCCTTTTGCGCATCATCGCCGGCGAGGAAAGCCTCGATGCGGGACAAATCGTCGTGCCCAAGGGATATCGCATCGGCTATCTGCGCCAAGAACTCGAGTTCACGCGGCCGACGATCCTCGAGGAGGCGGCAAGCGCTCTACCCCCGCAGGAGGCGGGAAGTCTCTGGAAGGCCGAAAAGATCCTCGCCGGTTTGGGTTTTGTGCAGGGCGATTTCCCCCGCGCGCCGGGAGAGTTCTCGGGAGGGTTTCTTGTGCGTTTGAACCTCGCCAAAGCGCTGCTCGCCGAACCGAACCTGCTGCTCCTCGACGAGCCCACCAATTTTCTCGACATCACCTCGATCCGCTGGGTCGAGCGCTTTCTCGGGCAATGGCCGGGCGAGCTGATCGTGATCAGCCATGACCGCGGCTTCATGGACCGCGTTGTGACCCACGTGATGGGCATCCACCGCTGCCGCATCCGCAAGATGCCCGGCACCACCGACACCTACTACGGCCGGATCGCCCAGGAAGAGGAGATTCACGAGAAAACCCGTTTGAACGATGAGCGCCGCCGCCGCGAAATTGAGCTCTTCATCAGCCGCTTCCGCGCCAAAGCGCGCCTGGCGGGTCTGGTCCAGTCGCGGATCAAGACGCTGGCCAAGATGGAGAAGCGGCAAAAGCTCGAAAAGCTGAAGACCCTGGAATTCTCTTTCCGCGAGGCTCCGCTCCCCGGCAAAATCGCCCTCCAGGCCCGCGGACTGCACTTCGCCTGGCGGCCCGAGGAGCCGCTGCTCGAGAACTTCTCGATCAGTGTGGCGGCCGGCGAACGCGTGGCGATCGTGGGGCCGAACGGCCGCGGCAAAACGACGCTCTTAAAAATCCTGGCCGGCGTACTCCCCCCGAGCCGGGGGGAAGTCGTCTATCCGCCGGCGATCCGCATGGGCTACTTCGAGCAGACTCACGTCGGTCACCTGGTCCCCAACCGCACCGTCGAAGAGGAGATCCTTTATTCCGACGCCGGCGTCGACCGCCAGCTTGCCCGCGACATCTGCGGGGCGATGCTCTTCTCCGGAGACGAGGCGCTGAAAAAAGTGAGCGTGCTCTCGGGCGGGGAAAAAAGCCGTGTGTTGCTGGGGAAGATCATCGCCTCGCCGGCGAACCTGCTTTTGCTCGACGAGCCGACGAACCACCTCGATCTCGAGGCATGCGACGCGCTGCTCGCGGCGCTCGATGCTTTCTCCGGGGCCGTCATTCTCGTCACCCACAACGAGATGTTCTTGCACGCACTGGCCGAGCGGCTGATCGTCTTCCGCGAACGGGGAGTGGACGTCTTCGAGGGAACCTATGCCGAGTTTCTGGCAAAAGGGGGCTGGCAGGACGAGAAAGCCCCCGGCAGCCCTACGCCTTCTTTGGGCCGTCCGGGGCTCGAGCCCCCACGGGACGTCCGCCGCGATCGCAAACGCCGCCGCGCCGAGATCGCCTCCCGGCGCTCACGCGCGATGCGTCCCCTCGAGCAGGAGATGAAGCGCCTCGAGGCCGAGATCGAGCGCTGCGACGCCGCGCTCGCCGAGTTGACCCGGGAGATGCAGGCGGCAAGCCGGCTGGGCGATGGCCCGCGCATCGCCGCCGCGGCTCAGGCGATGCACGCCTGCCGCCAGAAAAGCGACCGCCTCTTCGACGCTCTCGACCGTGTCACACGCGAGCATGAACGGCTCGGTGCGGGATTCGACCGGGAGCTGGCGGAACTTGAGGCGGAGGCGGGGGAGTGAAATAATTTAGGGGACGTCCATTCTTATATTACTATATCATTCCTATGCCAGGAAGAAGTCGGCCGCTTCTTCCCCCACATCCCGACCCGGCAGCGCATCGCCTTCCTTCACGGGATGCCCGCGCCGGATAACGGGATGAATCTTCGCACCCGCACCCGGCCGTCCGGCTCCACGATCATCTGAAAGACGGACCCCGTTGCGTCCACGCGAAAAGGGCGAAAGATCTCATGCGGAAGCTTCTGCACGGGGATGGAAAAACGCCCCCTTTCCCGGAGATCGACCCCAAGGACGATCACTTCTTCGCGCGCGGTCTTTTGCCCCGCGTCCACGGCGGCGATGGCATAAAGATTTCCGCCGCGCTCCCTCCAAATGCCGCGGACGGCATGGATCAAGCCGGTGGAGATCCGGACGTGCTGGAATCTGGAAAGGGAGCCTTTTTCGTAAACCGTCACCCCGAGCGTCCGGTCGCCCTCGGACCAGATATCGAAAATCGTCTCTCCGTCTGCGGCGACCCTTCCGGGAACCGAAACCCGGGGTAGAGGGGATCCATCGCTGCCCGCCAGGCGCACCGCACGGTTGGGGCCGGAACGGGCGTTGACCACGACCCAGACCCCGGCCCACGGCCCCTCAGGCACGAGCTGAACTTCGAACCCTTCGGCCGCGCTGGGAAGCAGTCTTCCCTCCAAGGCGGTCGAAAACCGGCTTTCCCCGGACGGAGCGAGCAGCCGAATCTCTCCCGGCGGCGAATTGTCGAGCAGCGCAAAACCCTTGTCGGGGGAAACATCCAGGTCGACCCAGGTTTCCCGCTCCAGGGGAAACGACCGTTTCCGCTTGCCGGCGGCAAAAACCTGAATCCGCCGGTTCCGCTGGTCCAGGACGAAAACGGTTCCGTCCGCCCCCAAAGCAAAGCTCATCGGTCCTTCGGGGTTGGCTTCGGAGGGGGTCGCCACCCCCAGCTCATCCGGGCCGGAGCCCCATCCGGCACTGAGAACCACGGCCTCCTGCACCGGAATCCGCCAAGCCGCTCCCCGCGCCTGTCCAGCCGCCGACACCCCCGATGCGACCGTCACCAGAGAGATCAGGATGCATCGCTTCCACGACATCATGAATTCTTCACCACACCGAAATCGGCCTTTGATGATATATAAATGGACGTCCCCTTATAGAGCAGGGCGGAGGCGAAGAAGGCGGGCAGGGTTCCGCCCATGGGAAGGCGCCACAGGACGATCGCCTCGTAGACGGCGAACCCCACGGCCCAGGCGAGGACGGCGGCGGGGTTCCAGCCGCGGCGGTAGGCATAAGGGCCGTCCGCGCGATAGAGCGCTTCCAGGTCGAGGCGGCGACGGCGGACGAGAAAGTAGTCGGTCAGGACGACGCCGAAGAGCGGCGTGAACATGGCGCCGATGAAAAAGAGAAAGTTCTCGTACTGCTCCATGGGAAAGACAAGGGCGACCGCGATCGAGAGCAGCCCGGCGACCCCCATCACGGTGCGGCCGCTTAACCGCGGCGAGATGTTGAGTGCCGAGCAGGTCGCCGAGTACACATCGGGAAAATCCGAAGTGATCGTCGAGAAGACGACCAGAAAAAGCGCGGGCGCCGCCAGTCCGATCGTTCCCAGGGTCTCGAGGATCAGCCCGCCGGGGTCGGTCGCGCCGGTGAGCCGCGTCACCTGCAAGCCGAGGAGATACATCCACGAAGATACGAGAAAGTAGCCCCACCAGGTGTTCCAGAAGGCCGCGGCCGTCCGGCGCGCAAAGCGCGCGTAATCGGCGACCAGCGGCATCCAGGAAACCGGCATGGCGATCACGAGATCGAGCCCGGCCATGAAACCGAGCCCCCCCGGCGGCGGCGAAGCGGCGGGCCGGGCCTCGAGCTTCCCGAAGGCGACCGCGGTCATCAGGACGAGCACGATCCCCATTGCGGCGACCGAGACCCCCTGAAGGATCCTCCAGAGGCGGCTTCCGGTCCAGAGGGCCCACAACAGTGTCCCCAACCCGATGGCGAGGATCCAGAAGTCGTCGCTCGCCAGCCACCCGCCGGAGGATTTTCCGAGCATCGCCCCGGCGCGTCCGCCGATGATCAGCATGATCGCCGCCCAGCCGATCAACTGGACGATGTTCAACGCCGCGGCGAGCGCCGAGCCGCGGATTCCAAAAGAGGGCCTGACCGCGACCATGGCCATGATGCCGTGCTCCGAGCCGATCACCCCGGCGAAGGCCATCAGGGTGTTTCCGATCGCATGTCCGAGAAGAATCGCCGCCAGCCCCGTCCAGAAACCGAGCGGGGCGAGAAACCCCCCGGCCCAGATTTCGGCGAGCGAAATCGCCACCCCCGCCCAGAGGACGAAATAATCCCGCCCTCCCAGGTTGCGCCCGGAAGGGGGAATCGGTCGGATGTCCATGGGGTGCCTCCACGGAAAAGATCCGGGCGCGGCAAGCGCCTGGGGCGGCGGGAACTCTGCGCCCCGGGCACTTTCGCTCAAGGCCGCAGAGGGGAAAAAGGCAGGGCAATCCTCTGCGACCTACACGACTCCCTGGTCCATCATGGCGTCGACGACCTTGAGGAAACCGGCGATGTTCGCGCCGGCCACGTAGTTCCCCTTCATCCCGTAGCGTTCCGCCGCCTCGAGGCAGGAGCGGTGGATGCTCTTCATGATCCTCTGCAGCTGTTTGTCCACCTCCTCGCGCGACCAGGAAAGGCGCATGCTGTTCTGGGTCATCTCCAGGCCGGAGACGAAAACCCCGCCTGCGTTGGCCGCCTTTCCCGGGCCGTAGAGCAGCTGGTGCTCGAGGAAGATGTCCACCCCCTCGGGGGTGGTCGGCATATTGGCGCCCTCGGCGACGAGGAAAACACCGTTGTTCACCAGGTTCCGGGCGTCCTTGCCGTTGATCTCGTTCTGGGTCGCGCAGGGGAAGGCGCAATCGGCGCGATGATTCCAGAGGGGGTTGTGATCGAGCGCCGGGTCAGCAGCCGTATAGACCGCCCGCGGAAATTTTTCGACGTACTCGCGGATGCGGCCGCGGCGGACGTTTTTCAACTCCATGACCCAGGCGAGCTTCTCGCGGGTGATCCCCTCCTCGTCGTAGATGTAGCCGTTTGAATCCGAAAGAGTCAGCGGTTTGGCGCCCATTTCCAGGAGCTTCTGCACCGTGTACTGGGCGACGTTGCCGGCCCCCGAGACGAGGCAGCGCTTGCCCTCGAGGCTTTGGTTGCGTGTGGCAAGCATCTCGGCCGCAAAATAGACGACGCCGTATCCCGTCGCCTCCGGCCGGATGAGGCTTCCGCCCCAGTGGAGACCCTTTCCGGTGAGGACGCCGCTGAACTCGTTTTTCAGCTTCTTGTACATGCCAAACAGGAAGCCGATCTCCCGCGCTCCGACCCCGATGTCTCCGGCGGGAACGTAGGTGTCGGGACCGATGTGGCGGAAGAGCTCGCACATAAAGCTGTGGCAGAAGCGCATGACCTCGCGCCGTCGGATTTGCCCTTGGGATTGAAATCCGCGCCTCCCTTGCCGCCGCCCATGGGAAGGGTGGTGAGCGCGTTCTTGAAGACCTGCTCGAAGGCAAGGAATTTGAGGATGCTCAGGTTGACGGAAGGGTGAAACCGTAGGCCGCCCTTATAGGGACCGATCGCGCTGTTCATCTGAACGCGAAATCCGCGGTTCACCTGGATGATCCCCTGATCGTCGACCCAGGGAACCCGAAAGAGAATGACCCGCTCCGGCTCGACGAGACGCTCGGGGATGCGCGCCCGGCGGTAGATCGGGTTTTTCTCGAGTACGAACTGGATGGAATCCATCACCTCATGAACCGCCTGGTGGAATTCCTTTTCGTGAGGGTCGCGGGCTCTGACGTACTCCATGATGTCGGACATCGACTTCTCCTTTCTGCTGTAGAGTTCTTCCGCCGCCGGCACGGAAAGCGGATCGGCTCTCCCCGGACACCTGGGAGACCTTCGCCCGCGGGATTCCGTTTGCCGATGATCGACTCCCCGGAGGGCATCCT
The DNA here is from genome assembly GCA_964596545.1 of uncultured Desulfatibacillum sp. GTDB lineage: Bacteria > Desulfobacterota > Desulfobacteria > Desulfobacterales > SpSt-501 > SpSt-501. The sequence goes on from CAZQUP010000033.1 coordinate 25,827, forward strand.
ATTTCCGATCGGCCGCCGGATGCAAGCCGGACCCGGGGGACCGGGATCGGGGCCTCAGGCCTCCCCGAATCGGGCGATGCCCAGCTCCACGGCGTTCAGTAGGCTCGGCGAGGCCGGCGGCGGATCAGTCCCGAGGAAGGCCTCGATGTCGGGCCGGTTCCACGCGGGGTGTCCGCGAATTCTTGAGGCGACGTTGGCCGCAGCGAGGATCGCCATCCCCTCGCGCGCCTCGGGGGTCGCCGAGCCGATGTGGGGAAGCAAGACCACGTTTTCGAGATCGGCCAGGCCGGCGGCGAGTTCAGGCTCACGCTCGTAGACATCGAGGGCCGCCCGGAATTCGGGATGGCGGCGGCAATGCTCGACCAACGCCGCCTCCTCGATCACCGGCCCACGGCTCGTATTCACGAGTACCGCATCCGGCTTCATCGCCGCCAGCCGCCGGCTGTCGATCAAATGACGGGTCTCTGCGGTGAGCGGGGTATGGAGGCTCACCAGATCGCAGGCCGCCAGAAGCTCCTCAAGCGTCTCGGCACGGCGGCAGGAAACGGGAGGGTCTCCCTGAGCCTCGAGAAAGGCGGAAAACGCCCGCACCCGCTCCTCGAGTGCCGGCTGCGGGCACGGATCCTGATAGATCAGATGCATGCGGAAGCCCTCGACGAAGATGCGCGCCGCTGCGACGCCGATGCGTCCGGCGCCGACGACGCCCGCGGTTTTGCCGCGAAAGAGGGTTCCGAGAAAGAGGGTCGGCAGCCAGGTGCGAAATTTCCCGGCCCGCAGGAAGCGCTCGCTTTCCCCGAGCCTTCGCGCCGCAGCCAGCGCAAGCGCCGCGGTGAGCTCGGCCGTCGTCTCCGTCAGCACCCCGGGCGTATTGCCGACGGCGATCCCCAAGCGCGTGGCCGCGGCGAGATCGACGTTGTTGTAGCCGACCGCATAGTTGCTGTAGACGCATCCGCCGGCCGCCTGCAACGCCCGGAACTCCGGCTCCCCCCAGGTCTCGGTCACCTGGCCGATGGCCCCGTCGCAGCGGTCGCCGATCGCAGCGCGAATCTCCTCAGCGCTGAGGGGGCTATCAGCGCGACAGACATCGACCCGGCAATCGGCGGCGCGAAGCATTGCGAGCCAGCGACTTCCGGGCAGCTCCTGGGTCACGACGACGCGCCGTCTTCCTTCCGGAAAATGGGACCGCCATTGTCGTCGCGGCATCGGGCACCTCCGCTGTTTTCTTTCCGCGAGGAAGCGCTCGCGCCTCCCCGTTTGGGCCCGAGAGATAGAAGATCCGGCTGCAGGAATCAAGACCGCTCCGTTTTGCCCGGCGCTCCGGGAGGCGCTTTACAACGAAGGGGAGCCAAGCTACTTTTCCCCGTACGGGAAAGAATCTCCGACCCCCGCTTCGAAAAGGTTTCGCGATGACGGATCCTTTCCGCCTCGACGGCCGGACCGCACTCATCACCGGGGCAAGCCGCGGCATCGGTTTAGGCATCGCCCAGAGCTTCGCCGCCGCCGGCGCCGCGGTCGTTCTCGTCGCGCGCGACCGCGCGCGGCTCGAGGAAGCCGCCTCCCGGATCGGCTCCCCCGGGGTGTGGACTTTGCCCTGCGACCTTTCGCGGCCGGAGGAGGTCCCGCTGGTTTTCCGCCGGGCGGCCGCGGCGGCAGGCGCCATCGACATCCTCGTCAACAACGCCGGGGGCATTCTGCGCGGGCCCGCCCAGACGATCGATCCGGAGGGACTGCGCCGCCTGATCGATCTCCACCTCACGGCGACCTACCGGCTGTCCTGCGAATTCGCTCAGGAGCGCATCGCCGCCGGGAAACCCGGAGCGATCGTGAACATCTCCTCCATCCTCGGGGAGATCGCCCGTCCGGGGGTCGCCGCCTATGCCATGACCAAGGCCGGACTGCGGCAGCTCACCCGCGCGCTCGCCGTGGAATGGGCGCCTCACGGGATCCGCGTGAACGTGGTCGCACCGGGGGCGATGGAGACGCCCCCGGATAGCGAGGAGATCGACCTGGGAGCCCGCGAAAAACGCTTGATGC
>CAZQUP010000034.1:0-27663 GCA_964596545.1 uncultured Desulfatibacillum sp.
CCGGGGTTATTTATGGCTTTACCGTCTTCGCTGCTACCCTGGAAGGGCAAACCGCCCCGATGAGCCTGCCCTTTGTGGTCCTTACCACCCTGTTTACCCTGATCTGGGGGCGGAACAGGTTGAGGGAACAACCCATGCTGGCTTTTTTCTTCGCCTTGCAGACCGGGCACTCCTCGGGGGCGTCCTTCTCGCAGGTGTAGCCGCAGACCGAGCAGACCCAGTAATCGAAATCCTCCTGAGGCTTTCCCAGGTTCTCGATCGCTTTCTGATAGAGGGCGGCGTGCACCTTTTCCACTTCGTTGGCGTAGGTGAAGGTGCGCACGGCGGCCTCGTCGCCCTCGGCCTTGGCCTGCTCGATCATCGGGGGATACATCGACTGGAACTCGTAGGTCTCCCCGCCCAGAGCCTCTTTGAGGTTTTCGAGCGTGCCGCGCACCCCTTTCAGCGCGCGCAGGTGGGTGTGGGCGTGAACCGTCTCGGCCTCGGCCGCCGCCCGGAAGAGCTTGGCCACCTGGGCGTAGCCTTCGGTCTGGGCCTTCTGGGCGAAGGCGAGGTACTTGCGATTGGCCTGCGACTCACCGGCGAAAGCTTCCTTCAGGTTCTTCTCGGTCTTGTTCATCTTCTCCTCCTTGGCATGCGGATCAAACCCGTTTCGTCGACAGCACCGCCCGCGGCGGCTTCGGGGATATGACCAAAAATCGTGCCAAAGCGTGCGCCCGCTACGGGATCCGCTCTTTCCAAAGAAATTCAGGGGGCTTTCGTCATCCCGCGCTCCATCCCGCCCGGACGCCGTGTGCACCCCGCGAGACACACCGCGGTTTCGGATTCGGACTGCCCCTTTTCCGCACCGAGCCGCAATACAGGGGCAAGCCGCCGTCCAAACCCGCTGTCTCCATGGTTTGCGGCACACCGTTGTCTCGTGGGACGCGCCGTGAAATCCTCACCTCGCCGCGCGGCCCCCCGGCCGGCCGGCCGGATGCCTCAGAAATCCGGACGGGAAAAAAGGTGGCTTTTTGTAACCCGTCAGGAGTTGCGGGTCAAACCGATTGCGGGGGAGGAGGGTTTTTGAAATCCATCGTCGACCGTGATAGGAAAAGCAACCTCCGCGGCAAACCGCGGAACGCACTTCGGGAGGCACCCATGAGCACGAACGCAAGCTGGGAAAAGGCTCTGGCCTGCAGCATCTCCTGCACGCGCTGCGGCAAGAGTTTCGGTTCGAAGGAGGAACGGATCCTTTCGGTCTTCGACGACGGGGTGATCTGCACGGAATGCAAGCGGGAAGAGGAAAAACGGCCCGATTACGAGGACGCTTCCCGGCGGATGGTCGCCCGCTGCATCGGCGAGACAGGCCGCCCCTGGGGCGATCCGGCCGGGTTCTGTTTTCACCACTTCGTCCCCTTCCGCTGCCGGTGAAGCGAGTCTCCCGCCGCGGAGAAAACCGCCGTCCCGGGCGATGGACGGCGGCGACGCGCTTTTCTTTTGCCATCCCGGGGAATCCGGCAGGCGCTTTCCCGGCCTCAGGGAAAGGAAAACTCCACCACCACCGGAAAGGAGACGCACCATGAAGGATGTCGTCATCGCCGCCGCATGCCGCACCGCCATCGGAGCCTTCGGGGGAAGCCTGCGCGACCTCCACGTGACCCGGATCGCCGCCGTCGCCATGAAAGGCGCCGTCGAGCGCGCGGGCATCGATCCCGCCCTGATCGACGACGTGCGCTTCGGCTGCTGCCTCGAGCCGGTCGACAGCATGAACATGACCCGCATCGGCGCACTTCTCGCGGGGATTCCCGAAACCGTGACCGCGGCCACGATCAACCGCGTTTGCATCTCGGGCATGGAGGCCGCCGTTTCGGGCATGGCCATGATCCAGGCCGGCATGGCGGAGGTCGTGCTCGCCGGAGGGGCCGAGCACATGTCGGGGGCCCCCTATTCGGTGTTCGGCGCCCGCTGGGGTTGCCGCCTGCAGGACCACGTCTTCGTCGACAACATCACCCGCGGCCTGCACTGCGGCTCGCACCTCATCCCGCACCCGGAAGACGGGCCGGTCGACGCCACCAAGCCCCCGCTCAGCCTCTATCGGGGAAAACCCTACATCATGGGGCTGACCGCCGAGTTCGTCGCCCAGCATTACGACATCAGCCGCGAGGCGATGGACGAGATCGCGCTGCGAAGCCACAACAACGTCGAGCGCGCCACCCGGGAAGGGGATTTCCGCGAAGAGATCGTCCCCGTCGTGATTCCCCAACGCAAGGGCGATCCGGTCGTCTTCGAGCGCGACGAGCATTTCCGGCCGGGAATCACCTTGGATCAACTGCGCCGCCTTCCGCCGGCATTCGTGCCCGAGATCGGCAAGGTGACCGCAGGCAACTCGAGCGGCATCAACGACGGGGCCGCGGCGCTGCTGCTGTTGTCGGCCGATAAGGCCAAAGAGCTGGGCATCCGGCCGCTGGCGCGCATCCGCGCGGTCGGCCGCGGCGCCTGCCATCCCTCGGTGATGGGCCTCTCCCCCGTGCCGGCGGTCCGCAACCTGCTCGCCCGCAGCGGGCTCGCGCTTTCCGACTTCGAGCTGATCGAGGTGAACGAGGCCTTCGCCGCCCAGTACCTGGCGGTCGAGCGCGAACTGGGCCTCAACCGCGAGATCACCAACGTGAACGGCTCCGGGATCGGACTCGGCCACCCCGTGGGAGCCACCGGCGCGCGCATCCTCGTGACCCTGATTCACGCCCTGAAAAAGCGCGGGAAAACCCTGGGGCTCGCCACCCTCTGCGGCGGCGGCGGCGTCTCCATGGCCTGTGCGATCGAAATGCTCTGAGGGCTGAGGGCGAGCATTGCCATCGAAACGCCTCGGGGCCGGGCTGGCCATCATTCTCTCGGCGTTCCTGCTGGTCGCGGCGGCGGCGCTCTACGTCCTGCGCAACCCGCTGCTCGCCCCGTTGCTCATCGCGCGGTGGCAGCAAACCGCCCGGGCGTCCTGGGGCATCGAGTTCGAAATCGGCGCCGTGGGCGGCTCCTGGCTCTACGACCTCGAGCTCCGCGATCTGCGCCTGCGGACCGCCGGGAGCGAAGGCCCCGCCGTCGAAGCTTCCGCCGAACGATTGCTGTTGCGTTACCGGCCGCTGTCCCTTCTTTCGCGGAAACGAGCGGCCGCCTTTCTCGCCGCCGCCGAAATCGAAATCGAAGGCCTGAACACCGTCGTCTCCCCGCGGCCGGCGCCGGCTTCCGCCGGGGGGGGCCCCGCGCCGGAGACCTGGTTTCTCCCGCCCGCCCTGCCCGCGCTTCGCCTCCGGGGAGCGGCGTTCCACCTGCACCGCCCGGGCCTCGAGCTCTCCGGCAGAGAGATCTCCCTCACGGCCGAGGGTTCGGGGGAAGAGGCGGGCGGAATCCGCTTCGCCGTGCCGGTCCTCGAAATCCGTCGCCCCTCCAAGGCCGCGGCCGAGGCCCCGGAGCTGCTCCGCGGCCGGCTTGACGTCTCCGGACTTCTCCGCCTGCCGCCGGGTCGGCCCCAGGAAGCGGCCATCGAGGTCGATCTCGCCCTGGAGGCCGCCGCGTCCGCGGGCCGCCCGGTCGAACTGCAGGCCAAGGCGGCATTCGACCGGCGGGCGCTGCGGATCGATTCCTTGTCGGCCCGCGGCTGGGCAAGCCGCCTCGAGCTGCGCGACGTCCGGGTGCCCACGCCATCCCTGCTCTCCGATGAGGCCGACGGCCTGCTCCGCGAACTTGCCGTGGAGGGGGAGTTTTTCTCGGCCGAACCCGCGAAGATCCTCTCGCTTTCCGGTGCCCCGCCGGGGCTTCTGTCGCTTCTGTCCACGCCGGCCACGCTCCGGCTCGCGGGACTTCTCCGGGAGGGCCACCTCGAAATCCGCCAAGGAGAACTCCTCTCGCCCGGCGGGAAAATCGCGATCCACGGCCTACGCACCGACCTCACCCGACTGCCGGATCCGGAAACCCCTTTCGAAGCCCGCCTGGAGATCGACTGGCGCGACCCCGTCGCTCTCGATCTCCCCCCGGGTCGGCCGGCCGCCGTCTCCGGCGGTCTGCGCGGCCGAATGGAGGCCGAAGGCACGCTTCGGACTCCGCGCGGCCGGATCGTCCTCGGAGGCGCAGGGCTCAGCCTCGGAGGCTGGAGCCTGGATGACTTCTTCCTGGACGCCGCGGTCGAAGGCGGGCTGGTGAGCATCGAACGCCTTTTGCTGCGACGGGGAGAAAACCGGCTTACGGCTCAGGCGAGCCTCCGGCCCGGGGCGGCCCTCATCGAGCAAGGATCTTGCGAATTTCTGTTCGCCGACGTTCGCGCTCTGCGGGACCTTTTGCTTCCCGCGTCTCTTTCCGAAGTGCAAGGTGCCCTTCGCGGACGGGCGTCGCTTTCCGGCCCCTGGGCCGATCCCGACGGCGACCTCGAAGTCGAAATCTCCGCGCTCCGGCTCTCCGGCCGGGCTTTCGGGGCAGGCGGAGCGCAGGTCGAAAAACGCGGTTCACGGATGGTGCTGCGGCGCTTCGATCTCCTGCAGGGTCCGGATCACCTGCACCTCAGCGGGGAGCTGGATCTCGCGCGAAAAGCTCTGCAGGGTGCCCGCGTGGAGGTTTCCGCCGCGGAGATCGCCTCTTACCTCGAAGCCTTTCCGGCCGCTTCCGGGACGGCGGCCGGGCGGGTCCGCATGCAACTCTCCGCGACGGGTCCGCTCGCGCGGCCGCAGATCGAAGGGGAAGTCCGTCTGGAGCGGCTGCACCTCGCCCCCCTGGAAGGGAGGGATCTCCATGTCCGCGGCGTGAGCCGGGGGGAATCGGGCGAGGTGGAAATCCTGGGCGCCCTGACCCCGCTCGGACGGCTGCGGGCTCTCGCCCGCTGGGATGTCCCCCGGCAGGAAGCGGCTCTGGAGCGTCTGGAGCTTGCCGGCGAGGGGTTCGAGCTTGCGCTCGTCCGGCCCGCTTTCTTGCGGCGGGAGCCGGACGGCCGCCTCCGTCTTGAAGGCCTCGAAGCCCAAGGCCCGCCGGGAAGCGTTTCGCTCGAAGGCAGCCGGACCCCGACGGGGAACTTCGAGGCGCGGCTCCGGATTGCGGCAGGAAGGCTCGGGAAAACCACCTCGCTTTTCCCGCAGCTTCCCGTCGGGCTCTCCGGAATCGAAAGCGAAATCCACGCCGCGGGCCGCCCGGAAAGCCCCCGTTTGCAAATCCGCGGCTCGGTTCGCGAAGTCGCCCTCGGGACCGAAACGCCCGTGGGCCAAGCCTTCTTCGAGGCGGCCTGGGGCGGGGGGACGCTTTCGATCGGAACCTTCCACCTGGAATTCCCGGGATGGGGAGCGCTCGAGGTCGCCGGCTTCGTGCCCCTGGATCCGGAGCGCGGTGCCGCCGCCAAGGATGCGGACCTGCGGGGGCTTCTCCGCGTGGAGGATCTCTCCCGGCTGCCGCCGCCGGGGTCTCTTCCCCGCCCGACGGCCGGCCGCCTCACGGCGCGCTGGGAAGCCGCCGGTTCGCCGGGGCGTCTCCAAGGGGGCTTGGAGATCGAGGGGACGGAGCTGCGCTTTGCCGAAGAAAGCGGGCTTCCTGCCCTCCGCCGGCTGCAGGCCTCCCTCCGGCTCACCGGCGACCGTCTCGAACTCCTCGAGGCCGAGATGGCCGGCGAGGCCGGCGCACGGCTTTCCGCCCGCGGCGCCTGGACGAGGATCCCCGGAATCGCTTCGCTCGTCGGCTCCGACTCCGGCGCGGACGCCGGAGATCTCGCTTTGGAGATCCGCCTGGAAGCCGCCGATCTCGCCGGTCTGCTTTCGCCGCCCGCGGGAATCCGGCGGTTCCGGGGCCGCCTTGAGGCGGACCTCGCCCTTTCCGGCCCCGCACGAAGCCCGAACGTGGAAGGCCTGATCACGGTGGCCGACGGCGGTCTGCGCTGGGAGGCCGAAGCGCCTCCGCTGCAGGATCTTCACCTCCGGGTGCGCCTCGCCGAAGACCGGCTGGAGATCCTGGACGGGCGAGGGCGGCTGGGGAGCGGACCGTTTTTCCTCTCCGGCCGGATCGCGGGCATCGCGAGCCGGGCTCCGGATTTCGCCCTGCGGCTGCAAGGGAAAAACCTCCTGGTCTTCCGCAGCGACACGCTCGGCCTGCGCACCGACGCCGACCTGCGCCTGGAAGGACCGCTCACGGGGCTTTCCCTCAACGGGGAGCTCAAGTTGACCGACGGTTTCTACAAGCGCAACGTGAGCCTGCTCGGCGGGCTCGTCTCCCGCGCCCCGCTGCGCCGCGGCACGACGACGGGCGAAATCGCGCTGTTCTCGCTTCCCGGGGAGGCGCTGGGCTCGGCCGCGCTCGATGTGCGCATCGGCGCCGCAGAGCCGTTTCGCGTGCAGAACAACCTCCTGCACGGGGCCTTCCGCCCCGAGCTCCGTCTGGTCGGCACGGGCGAATTCCCCCTGCTCACGGGGCTGCTCCTCCTCGAACCGACCACGCTGGCGCTCCCGGCCGGCCGGATGCGCTTTGAGCAGGGATGGATCCGTTTCCGGCTCGAGGCCCCCAACCGACCTTTTCTCGAAACCGCGGGCGAAGCGAGGTTGCTCGGCTACGACATCCGCGCCGAGGTCCGGGGGACCGTCGACGAGCCTACGATCCTGCTCTCCTCCTCCCCGCCTCTCTCCGAGGAGGCGCTCGTCATGCTTCTTCTGACCGGGCAGATCCCGGCCTTCGCCGCAGACGAATCGGCAACGACCTCCACGGGGCACCTCAACACGGCGCTCTACCTGGGCCGGGATCTACTGGCCGGGCTGGGGGCGGGGCCCGGGGAGGGCCCCTTGTCGCGGATCGAGGAGCGCTTCGAAGTGCAGATCGGGCGTGCCGTCACGCGCGGCGGCGAACGGACCCTCGAGGCCCGTTTCCGTTTGGCCGACCCCTGGCTGCGGGAAAACCTTTCGCTCTACCTGACCGGGGAAAAGGACGTCTTCGATCAGTACAACGCGGGGGTGCGGCTTGTCTTTCGCTTCCGCTGAGACGGCGCGACGGCTGGCGGCGTTCGTCGTGGCCGCCCTCGGCCTCGCCTGGGCGACCCCGGAGGGTCGGGCCGCAGGGGGGGTCGAGGTCCGCATCGAGGGCAACCGCTTTTTATCCGCGGAAGAGCTTCGCCGTGAGGCGGCGCGCGAGCTCGAGCGCCTGAAACCGCCCGAGCTGCGGCTCGCCGACGTGGACGACGCCGCCTTCCAGATGGAGCGCCGCTACCGGCGCGAAGGCTACGCCTTCGTCGGCATCGAGTTCGCGATCGAAGAGGAAGGCCGCCGGGTCGTCTTCCGGATCCGGGAGGGGCCGCAGCTCCGCGTCGGCGTCGTCTCCTTCCACGGCAACGAGGCGATCCCTCGGCGGCGGCTCCTCGAGCTGGCCGAAGCCGAGCGTCCCGGCATCGGGGAGCCGGGGCGGGTCCCGTACGTGCACGCCGAGATCGAAGCGATCGCCGACGCCCTGCGCGCGGCCTACCTCGAAGACGGCTTCCGCGACGCGGTCGTCGAAGTGTCTTCGGCCCGCTCCTCCGAAGACGACGGCCTTATGGTTCTCCGCTTCCACATCCGCGAGGGACCACGCTGGATCTTGGAAGCCATCGATCTGGCCGGCCGTTTTCCCCCGGAGGCGTCCGCGGACTTCGAAGCTCTGAAGGGGGAAACCGTCGGCCGACCCTACACCGCCCGCACGCGGGCCGGGGTCGCGGCCCGTCTGACGGCGATCTGCGCCGAAGCCGGGTACCCGGACGCGACGGCCCACGTGGCCGAAATCCGCGCCGCGCCGGGGCGCGTGCGCCTCGAAGCCTCGGTCCAGGCCGGTCCGCAGGTGACCCTCGCCGCAATCGAGATCCGCGGCGTCGAACGCACCCGGGTGGGGATCGTCCGCAGCCGGATCGTCTTGCGGGAGGGAGAGCTCTACCGCCGCAGCCTCGCGGAGGAGACGCTGCGCGAGCTCTACCGCCTGGGGATCTTCCGCCGCGTGAGCCTCGAATTCGAGGAGAGCGGTGAGGCCGGCCGCCGCATCCTCGCCGTCCTCCTGGAGGAGGCCGAGGGACGCGAAGTCTTTGTCGAGCCCGGCTGGGGCTCCTACGAGCGGCTGCGCCTGTCGGCCGGCGTGCGCGACAAAAACCTTTTCGGCACGGCGCGCCCGGCGGCGCTCGAGGGGGCGGCTTCGTTGCTGGCCCAACGCCTGGGGGCGAGCCTCGCCGACCCGCGCTTCCTCGACAGCCGCTGGCGTTCGGATATCGGGCTCTCGGCATGGCGCCGCAAGGAGCCTTCTTTCACCCGCACCGAAGCCGAACTCGGCCTTTCGTTCTCCTATCCCCTGGCCCCGGGATTGACCGCGACCGCCGGATCCGCACTCCGCCGCACACGGCTTTCGGACCTCTCCGACCCGGAGGCGGAACCCGAAGGCCGCGGCTCCTACGACACGGCTTCCCTGCGCGCACAGCTCGCCTGGGACACGCGCGACGACTGGTTTTTCCCCAGCCGCGGTCGGGCGAGCTTCGTCGCCGTCGAGCATTCCGACACGCATCTGGGCGGCGAGGTCACCTTCACGCGGCTCACGGCCGGAAGCCGCCTCTTTCTGTCGCTCGCCGACGACACGGTGCTCGCGCTGCGCGGTCGTACGGGCGTTTTGCTTCCCGGGCCGAAGGAAGAGGGGCTGCCGGTGGCGGAGCGTTTTTTCAACGGCGGGGAGAATTCGGTGCGCAGCTTCCGCGAGTCCGAACTCGGGCCTCGGGGCGCCTCCGGGGAACCCGCGGGCGGCTACGCCGCGACGACGCTGAGCGCCGAGCTGCGCCGTCGCCTCGTCGGCAAGCTCTCCGGCTCGCTCTTCGCCGACCTGGGAAACGTCGCCCCCAACCGTTTGCGAACCGAAGAGGGCCGTCCGCCCTACCGCAGCCGCCGCGAAGTCGTGCGCGACACGGCGCAGGATTTCTTCGGCGGCTTCCGACCCGCGCTGGGGGCGGGGCTTCAGCTTCTTTTGCCCGTCGGGCCGGTGAGGCTCGATGTCGCCTTCAACCCCGACCGCGACCCCCGGCGCGCCGAGGAGCGCGCGGCGATTCATTTCAGCGTCGGAATGGCGTTTTAGTGCCGCGCAACAGCGGCCCCCCCCGACAGAGAGGTCGTCCTTGGCCCCCGCGGCGGGGTTCCCCCTCAAGCAGGACGGTTTCGCGTGCGGTCGCCGGGCGGCGTCCGGTCTCTTTTTGGCTCAGGCTGTGCGCCGGGCAGGTCTCGGCACAAACCCCGCAGCAGATGCTCACGAAAGGATCCCAGCACCAGCGGCCGGTCCGGGAATCCACCTCGAGGCACCGCGCCGGGCAACGCCGCGTGCAGAGCCCGCAAAAGGTGCAGCGGGCGATCTCGTAAGCGATCTCACCGCGGGCGCGGGGAAAGGGATCGCGCAGGACTCGGGGATAGCGCCGTGTCGCCGAAGCGCGGAACAGATTGCGCAGCAGGACGGAAGCGAGCTCGAACATGCGGACCGGCCTGCTTTCGACTATCGCTCGGTGCAGCTGATGCACGGGTCGATCGACAGGGTCACAACCGGCACATCCGAAAGGTTGACCCCGGGCAGCATCACCAGCAGGGCCGGCAGATTCGCGAAGGTGGGGGTGCGGATGCGCACACGGTCCAGGCGTTTCCCGCCGCTGCCCCTCAAATCATACACGAGTTCCCCCCCGGGGCTGCTTGACGCGCACGACGGTCTCCCCGCGCGGCGCGGGCGCTTCCTTCAACTGCACGCGCACCTCGCCCGCGGGCAGCAGGCGGATCGCCCGCCGGACGAGATCGAGGCTTGCCAGCGCCTCACGGAAACGCACCCGCAGCCGTGCGTGGCTGTCGCCGTCGGTTTCGACCACGGGCTCGAAGTGCAGCCGACCGTAGGCCGCGTATTTCGTCAGCCGGATATCTTCGGCGATCCCGCTCGCGCGGGCCGTGGGGCCCACGGCGCCGAGCTCCCAGGCCTGATCGCGGGAGAGCACTCCCTTGCCGACCGTACGCCTTCGGACCGTGGGGTCGTTCAGAGCGACGGACTCGAGCCGGCGTAGATCTTCCTCGATGCGGTCGATCTCCGCGGACATCCAGGCGAGCTGGGCGGCATCGGGGTCGCGGCGTACGCCCCCGATCGCGTTGACCGAGACGATCACCCGGTTTCCGGTCGTCGCCTCGCCGAGGTCGAGGATCCGCTCGCGAATGCGCCAGAACTTCATGAAAAGGCTCTCGAACCCCAGGCAGTCGGCGAAGAGGCCCAGCCACAGAAGATGGCTCTGGAGCCGGTGCAACTCGGACCACATCACCCGCAGCATCTGGGCGCGCGGGGGGGCTTCGATACCGAGCAACGCCTCAACGCCCATGCAGAAGCAGTGGGCATGGATCATGGAGCAGATCCCGCAGACCCGCTCGACAACCTGGATCATCTGCGGAATGTCGCGGACCTCGACCAGCCGCTCGAGACCGCGGTGCACGAAACCGAGCGCGGGCAAAGCCTCGATCACGCGTTCTTCACGGATCGTGAGCTGGAGGTGGATCGGCTCGGGCAATACCGGATGCTGCGGCCCGAAGGGGATCACCGTGCGGCGCATCCCCCACCTCCCGGCGGTTCATGCTCTTCGCGTCGCGGGAGGCCTCCGTTCCGCCTCCCCCTCGGCGGAAGGGGGCCGGCGGGCTTTCCTCCTCGCGGTAGAGACGACCGTGGAAATCGAGGAGCGGTCCCGCGAAACGCAGCCCGAACAGGTCCTGGACTTCGTTTTCGACCAGCGCGGCGGCGAAGAACGCCGGCGGTGTTCACTCCGATGCAGCAGAACATCAGGCCCAGGTGGCTGATCGCGGAATAAGCGAGCACCTTCTTGCCGTTGCTTTGCCCCACAGCGAGCGCCGCCGCCAGAAAGCCGAAGGCCCCGACGAGCGCAAGCGCCTGACCGAGAAACGTGCCCGGAAAGCCCGGAGCCAGGCGCAACAGGAACTAGACGCCGATCTGCACCAGGGTGCTCGAGTGGGGCAACGCGGAGACCGGCGTGGGCGCCACCATCGCCCCGAGCAGCCAGCCCTGAAAGGGGAATTGCGCCGACTTGACCAGACAGGCCAAGGCGAGCAGGGCCAGGGCGACGAAAGAAACGGCGTCACTCTCGAAACGCGGGGCGGCGAGCGCCTGGGCGAGATCGAGCGTCCCCGAGGAGCGGAAGGCCTCGATCATGCCCAGCACGAAGGCCAGGCCGCCCGCGCTGTTCATCCACAGAGCACGAAGCGCGTTCTTCTGGGCGACATGGATGCGGTCGTGGCCGATCAGCAGAAACGAGCAGAGGGTCGTCAGCTCAAAGAAGGCGTACAGAAAAGCAAGATCGTGGAGGAGGACAAAGCCGTTCATCGCTCCCAGGAAAAGGAGCATGACGCTGAAAAACCGTCGCTGCCGCGAGGGCAAGACCCGATAGTGGCGCTCGTGGTTGTCCATGTAGGGAAGCGCCTGGAAGCAGATCAGCGCGCCCAAGACGGAGACGACAAGCACCATGAGCAGCGCCAAGCCCGTCACAGAGGATTCCCCCGGGGGGACCCGCGGACCGGACGAGAACGCCCTTCAAGACGAAGAGCCCCGCCGCTTGCAGAAACGTCAGGGTGAGGATCGCGACATGGCGGTACTTCGCGCCGATGTAGAAGAAAGCGCCCAGGAGCACGGCGTCGACGAGGAAGAAGGCGATCTCCAGCGGGGCCTGCAGCCCGGAGGGGATGTCGCGTCGGAAGGGGACTTCACCGAGAAGCGCCAGCGCGGCGGCGATGAGGACGCCGCCGGTGGCGAGCACGACGGCGCGCCGGAGGCGCGGCGAGCGGCCCAGGATGCCGCAGAACGCGGCCCCCCGAACGGAGCCAGGATGAGGGAGAGGATCCCGAACCCCTGCACATCCATGGGAAACCTCCCGGCTCATCGTGAGGAACAAGCAGACCGGTCCCTAACCTGGAACCTGAGACTGCAACGGGCCTCCCAGCCCTTCCGGGCTGGAAGGCCCTCGAGACCCTGTCCTCGCAGGGGGTTCCATCGGCCCGGGTCCGCCGGAAAGGAGGAAAGCAACCGCAGATGTCCGATTTTTTTACAGGGCGAAAAAATTCGGCGGGTTCAGCGCGTCGACCATTCCAGCAGATCGACGGCCTCGCGCCTGCGGGTCGGACTCAAGGGGAAGACCGGCTCCGGCGGCTCCTCCTCCAGGTCCTTTTGCAGCGCCTGGTTCGCCTGCCGCGCGAGCTCCACATGGGAAAAGGAGAGTTTCAGGATCCCGGAATCCTCGTAGTGTTTGAGCTTGACGCGCATTTCCCCGCTTTTCCAGGAATAAACCGTCAACGTCCCTCGCGCCTGCATGCTGATCCGGGGCAGTCCCAGTCTTTCCTGGAGTTCCCGACGGACGGTGCCGAAATCATCGACCCCCTCGAGTCCGGCGTAGACTGCAAAGAGGCGATCGTCGAAAAAGCCGTAGATCAGCTCGCGCGGCTGCACCCCGAACAGCCGGGAGGCCTGCCGGGGATGCACGAAATAGGCGACACGGCCCCGCTCCCCCACGGGAACGAGTCCCTCGAATTCGGAAAGGGGGCTTCCCCAGGGTTTCCCCGCAATTTTCAGCCCGGATTCCCCTTGGGCGAACCCGAGGCCGGCGAAGCATACCACGAAGAGAACGGCGGCGGTCCGCGCATGCATGGTCCTCTCCTTTCCGGGAAGGCATTCCCCGTTCAGAGCGTCACCGTGTCCCCGTGTTTCCAGTCGATGAACGGCGCATCCAACCCCGCCCGCTTGACCTCCTCGGCCACGCGCCGCGGAGGATCCTCGACCGGCTCGTCGCCCAACTGAAAGGTTCCCCAGTGGGCGACGAGAAGCTTTCGCGCTTGAAGTTCCCGGAAAGCGCGCACGGTCTCGGCGGGATCGATATGGCTTGAGGCCATGAACCAGCGCGGCTCGTAGGCGCCGACGTTGAAGACGGCGAGATCGATCGCGTACTCGTCTCCGATCTGCTCGAAGCCGTCGAAGTAGGCGGTGTCCCCCGAGAGGAAGACCGTGGGGCCGGCCGCCGAGCGCACGAGAAAGGATCCCCAGAGTCCGCGGTTGGGTCCCTCCAGGGGGTTGCGCATGCTCCAGTGGTTGGCGGGGAGAAAGACCACCTCGCGCCGGCCGTCGGTCCAGGTGTCGTACCAGTCGAGAACGACACGCCGGGAGAGTTTCGCCTCGTCGAGCAACGCCTCGTAGCCGGGGGGACACAGGACCGTCGTCCCGGGCGGCAGACTTCGGAGCGAGGGAAGATCGAGATGGTCGAAGTGGCCGTGCGAGAGCAGCACGAGGTCCGGAGCCGGCAGTCGAACCGGGTCGAAGTCGAGCGGCGTGTAGTCGCGCAGGAACCAGAAGGGTCTTCCGAAGACCGGGTCAAGGAGGATGCGGAACCCCTCGTCGTGAAGGAAAAGGCTCGCGTGCTTGAGAAGCGTCAGGGAGAGACCCCGGCGTAGGGCGAAGGCGTCGGGGTCCAGCCGGAGCGGCCGCTCGCGCTGCCGGGCGATCTCCTCGGCGTAGGGGTTGCGGTGAAAAAGCTTCCAAGAGAGCACCTGCAGCATCCGCCCCGAGCGGTCGCGCCCCAGGGGGTTCACGAAACGTCCCGCCCCATGGTGCTCCTTGCGCCGCGCGATCTCCCGCAGGCTTCTGCCGCGCAGGGGACGGTAGTGCGGCGCAGGGGGGCCCTCGGGGGCTTGCTTCGCAAGGGCGGCGGGGGAAAGCAGTGACAAGGCGAACGCCGCTTTCCAGGAGGAAGAGAGTGCGGCGAGAAAGCTTCTTCGGGTCATCTTCGGTTCCGCGTCGAAAGACTTGCCTCCACCGGACGGTTCCGCCCGGCGGGATCAGGGTAATCATCGCCGCGGATTCTGCCAATCTCCCGGGGACGGGGTCACCACTCGGAAGAGAGCCTGCGCGCAACCCGGCTCCAGTTCGCGGCAAGCTGCGAGACGGCCTCCATGCCGATGTCAAGGTGGGTGTCCGTGTAGCGGGCGAAGATCTCCTCGGCGAGACGCTTGTCCTTGATGCCCCGGCGTTGCAGGGGCATGTCGGAAACCAGCATGATCGAGCCGATCGGCACCTCGTAACGGTAGGCTACGGTGAAGAGCGTCGCCAGTTCCATCTCGATGGCCAGGATGCGCCGCCGGCGCAGGTAGTCGACGAATTCGGCGTCGAACTCCCAGAGCCGACGGTCCGTGGTGTAGACGATCCCGCAGTGAGGGGTGAGCCCCTTTTTGCGGACCGCGCCGATGCAGTAGAGGTTGACCGAGGAGGCCGGGATGGCCGGGAACTCCGGGGGAAGGTAATGACGGCTCGTGCCCTCCCCGCGGATCGCGGCCGAGGGCACAAGAAAGCGGCCGGTGTCGAGCGTGTCGTCGATCCCTCCGCACATGCCGAGCATGATCACCGCTTTCAGGCGGTCCAGGTAGGCGAGGCAGTTGATGACCAGCGCCGCCTGCGGGGAGCCGATACCGAAATCGATCATCGTGCAGTTCAGCTCCGGAGCGTTCACAAGGCGGAAATTGCCCTCCGAAAAACGTCCCCCCGTCTTCTCCTGGAAGCGCTGGATGTAGCGGCGGAAGTTGGTGATCAGGACGAACTCGCAGAACTCCTCGAGAGGGCAGTTCGTGTAGCGTTCGAGCGTCTGGCGGATGTACTCGTGCTCCTTGAGGATCATGGCGAGGGCCTCATCCCCCGTATTTCCGCGCCAGCCGCTCGAGCTGGGCGAGATAGCCCCGCGACTGCGCCAGCCCACGGTGGCTTCGCAGCTCCGCCGTCGTGGCGGCGATCAGGGGTCGGATGTCGATCCCGTTGCGGTTCAGCTGCCGGTCGTTGGCGTGATCGAAGACCTGGATGCAGTAGTACTGGAGGAGAATGCGCAGGCGCGGCTCGCGGCGCAACAGATAGCTCCGCCCGCCGAAGGTCTCCGTGAGGTAGCCGGCATAGTCGTAGAGGACGGAGAATTCCGGCCGACCCCGCAGCCGGTCGGAACCTTGGAGAAACCAGAGGAAAAACGCCTCCAGGGCGGGTTCGAGCACGTCGGCCTCGCGGCGCAGGATCTCGGAGGCGAGCTGGATGCGTTTTTTGCCGAGCACGCGGTAGAAATAGGCGGTGTTGCGCAGCAGGTCGTAGAGGGAGTCGGTCTCGCGGGGCACGCGGGGCGGCTGGGCGGAGAGCGCCTCAAGGGCGCGCAGGTATTCGCCGTAGATGCCCCCTTCCAGGCGGTAGGCCTGGACGTAGTCGCGACCGTCCAGGTAGCGGAAGAAGGCGAGGATGCGCGCCTCGATCTCCTCCGGCGAAAGCGGCCGCCCTGCGGAGGCGGTCGTGGGGCTCTCCCCGAAGACCTCGCGGACGCGTCCCTCCCGGGGGGATTCTTCGCGCGCGGCCTGGAGCTCCTGCTCGAGCTCGCCCAGCCGCCGGGTGAGCACCTCGGTCTGCTCCCGCCACTGGCGGCTTTCCTGCCGCCGCGCCTCCTCCAGGCGGCTCTCCTGCCAGGGGCCGAGCAGCAACCAGAGGAACACCCCTACCGCCGCGGCGACGAGCACCGCGAGCAGGGGGAAAAAGGATCGCTCCCGTTTCTCTTTCATCTCCGGCCTCCCGCGTTGGGGGTGGCGGCGAAATCGCCGGAAACCGGCTGCGCCTCTTCGGGGGGTTCGATGTGCACGGTGACGTCGACCACGTCCTCGATTTCGCTCACCAGGCGATCCTCGACCCCCTGCGCGATGTCATGGCCTTCCCGCACGGAGAGGGTTCCTTCCACGACGAGATGCAGATCGACCTGCAGGGCGGAGCCGATGGAACGGGTGCGCACACCGTGGACCTGGAGCACTCCGGGATGGGCGGCGGCAAGGGTTTGGATCCGTCGGCGGATTTCCGGGGGGGCTCCGGCATCGATCAGCTCCTTCAGCCGGGGCCAGGTGATCCGGAAGGCGGCATGGAGAATGAACACCGACACCACAAACGCCCCCAGATGGTCGAGGAAGGTCCAGGAAGGAAGGAGAATCGCGCCGCTCACGGCCACCAGCACGGGAACCGAGCTCAGGGCGTCGGAGCGGTAATGCCAGGCGGCCGCCACCAGGGCGACGCTGCGGATTTTCCTTCCGATCGCGATCGTCCAGCGATAGAGCGCCTCCTTGCCCGCGATCGAAAGGAAGGCGGCCGCGGCCGCGATCCATCCCGGGGGCTCGGCATGGGACTCCTGGAGCGTCGCCAGGGCCCGCCAGCCGATGCCGACGGCCGCGAGCACAAGCGACAGGCCGATGCCGACGGCGAAGAGGGTTTCCAGCCGCCCATGGCCGTGGGGATGGCTCTCGTCCGGGGGACGCATCCACAGGCGCGCGCCTACGTAGACCAAAGCGGCGGTAAAGACATCGAGCAGGGCTTCGACCCCGTCGGCCAGAACCGCCTGGCTCTCCCCGGCGAAACCGGCGCCCAGCTTGAGCACGGCCAGAACGAAATTCGCCGCGATACCGATGCGCGTCGCCCTGCCGATGGCCTCTCCCGCGCCCATCGGAGGTTTCGTCTGCGTTGATCGCGTGGCTTCCATGAGCGGCTTTCGCCGCCGCGCGGCAGCCGCCCGCCGCAGACGCCATCGCGGCGACGGCCTCAAACGCCCGGACCTTTCGGTTGCGCGGCCACCCGGTTATAGCCCAGGGGTTCCCGCGCTTCAACGCTTTTCCCCGCCCTGCCTTGACAGGCTGCGTCCCCTGGTATAGCACCGGAGCCGTTACCCGGAGACCGCAAAGCAGGGCTGGGGCCGCCCGATATCCGCCGCCTGGGGAATCGCCCCGTGCGCATCTCGCTCATCGCCGCCGTCGCCGAAGGAGGGGTCATCGGACGCGCCGGGACCATTCCGTGGAAAATCCCCGGCGAGCAGAAGCTCTTCCGGCGCATCACCTACGGGCACACCCTGATCATGGGCCGCAAAACCCACGAGGACATCGGCCGCCCGCTGCCCGGCCGGGTCAACATCGTGGTCAGCCGTAACCCGGACTTCCGCCCGGCGGGCTGCCTGCGGGCGGAGAGTCTCGAAGAGGCGCTTGCGCTCCGGCCGCCGCAGGAATCCGAGGTGTTCGTCATCGGCGGAGCGGAGCTTTTCCGGCAGGCGCTGCCGCTCGCCGACCGAATCTACCTTACGGAAATCCCTCTGAAGATCGTCGGCGATGTCTTCTTTCCGGAGATCCCGGAGGACTTTACGCTCACGGAGAGCCAAACCTTTGCCGGATCCTGCCCTTACACGCTCAAGATCTACGAACGCAGCCGGGAAGCAGGCCGCGCGCCGAGCGGCGCATCCGGCCATGCGGGAAGCCAGGAAAGGTCAACCCCAGCATGATCTACATCGGAAAGTTTCTGCACATGGTCAACCAGCAGAAGAAGAAAGAAGTGAACCGCCGTCACGGGGAATTCCACCTCCTGATCGAAGCCGAAAGTCGCGAAGCGGCTCTTCAAAAATTCCAGGATCGTATCCGCGAGGCCCGGGAGAAGACCGATTTCTTCGAGGGCGAATGCTGGATCTACCTCATCCACCTGCTGGAGATGAGCGATCTTCCTCGGCAAAAGGCACGAATGTTCGATTTCCAGTCGATCGCCGGCGACCCCGCCATGCCGCTCATCCAATGCCACGCCCCCTCGGATGAAAGCGACGGCTGTCGCATCCTCGACTGGGAGAGAAACCGCCCGGGGATCGACGGCCGCTCGCCGACGCTGTTCATGTCTTTTGCAGAGTGAAACGTTTTCGATGTTCATATATCGTTAACGATTTACATCAAAAATTAACGTTTCGTTAACAAAGACAACGCCTTCACCATGGGAAGCTCAGGGCCCTGGGAAGGGAGGTCTTCTCGTTAAGGAAACAAGAACCGCAGGTTGGATGGATGAAGGCCGCGTAGCGGTCTTGCGCCCTGCTCTGGCAAAGTTCTTGCTTGGCGATATTTTAAAGATGCGTTCGCGCCGAGGGGACGTTTTTATCTCCCTTCCGTAATGCCCGATCAGACCGTCTTCGGCTGGATGGAGGATGCCATGCGTTTTCGAAGAACCCTCCCGAGGGGGGCGGCGGCGATGATCTGGCTTATGGGCGTCATCGCCCAAGCCGCCCCCGACCCGACGGCCGGGGGCCTGCCCGCGGCGCCGGGCCGCGAAATGGCCCAGCAGGCGACGCGTGGCCCCCAGCGATGGATCACCTCCGATCATTCCAAGCACGAGGCGCTCAAGCAGCCCTTCGCCTCGGGGCCGGAGGTGACGCGCGCCTGCCTGAGCTGCCACACCGAAGCCGCCGCCCAGATCCACCGCACCATCCACTGGACCTGGGTCGACCCCGCATCGCCGCCGGAGAAGCCGATGGGCAAGGGGGCGCTCACGGTGAACAACTACTGCGTCAGCATCCACAGCAACGAGCCGCGCTGCACCTCCTGCCACATCGGTTACGGCTGGAAGGACAACACCTTCGACTTCCGCGACCCCACGAAGGTGGACTGCCTCGTTTGCCACGAGCGCACCGGAACCTACAAAAAGTTCCCCGCCGGCGCCGGCAACCCCGCCGCCAAACCGACCGTCTTTCCCGAAGACGGCAAGACCTACGAACCCCCCGACTGGAACCGAGTGGCCCAGAGCGTAGGCCGCCCCACCCGCGACAACTGCGGAATGTGCCATTTCTACGGCGGCGGCGGCGATGCGGTGAAGCACGGGGATCTCGACTCCTCGATGCACAAGCCGAACCGCGCGCTCGATGTGCACATGGGGGTGGACGGCAAGAACTTCGACTGCACCCGCTGCCACACGACGCGCGCTCACCAGGTGGCGGGCCGCATCTACTCGACCCCGGCGGCAACGGAGCGCACCCCGCTCACCCGCGACGACCTGACGCCGCGGATCACCTGCGAGTCCTGCCACACCGCCACGCCGCACAAACCGGGCATCAAGGCGAACGACCATACCGACAAGGTCGCCTGCCAGAGCTGTCACATTCCCGAGTTCGCGCGGGTGCTGCCGACTAAAATGCGTTGGGACTGGTCGACGGCCGGGAAGATGAAGGACGGAAAACCTTACAAGGAAAAGGGGCCGCTCGGCTTTCCCGTTTACGACACGCAGAAGGGGGACTTCCTCTGGGAGAAAAACGTGCGGCCGAGCTACTTCTGGTACAACGGCACGATCGACGCCCTGTCGCTCAAGGACGCCGTGGACCCCAGCCGTCCGGTCGCCATCAACTGGCCGGTCGGAAGCCCGCAGGATCCCAACTCCCGCATCGCCCCCTTCAAGGTGCATACGGGCAAGCAGCCCTACGATACGGTGCACAAGACGCTGCTCGTGCCGCACCTCTTCGGGCCGCCGGGCTCGGACGCCTATTGGCAGAAATACGACTGGCGAGAGGCGATCGAGAGCGGCATGCGGCGGGCGGGGCTGCCCTTCAGCGGGGAGTTCGACTTCGTCGAAACCACCTATGTTTTCCCGACGACGCATATGGTCGCCCCCAAGGAGCGGGCGGTCGCCTGCAACGAGTGCCACACCCGCGCCAACGGCCGCATGGCCGGCATTTCCGGCGTCCACCTCCCCGGCCGGGACGCGAACCGGGTGATCGAAGTGCTCGGTTGGGCGACGGTGCTGGCTTCGTTTGTCGGGGTGGGGGTCCACGGCATCGGCCGGGCCGTGAGCCGCCGACGTAAGGAGGGCTGATCGATGAGCGCCGCAACCGCAAACGCCTGCCGCATGGTGAACGTCTACCTTTATACCCGCTACGAGCGCTTCTGGCACTGGCTGCAGAGCGGCCTGATCCTCATTCTGCTCGTCACGGGATTCGAAACCCATGGTCTCTTCGAGCTCTTCGGCTTCAAACGGGCCTATGAAATCCACAATTACGCCGGCATTTTCTGGTTGATCGCCTTCGCCTTCTTCGTCTTCTGGATCTTCACCACGGGGGAGTGGCGCCAGTATGTCCCCACCACGCGCAAGCTCTTGGCCGTAATCCGCTACTACCTCTTCGGCATCTTCCGCGGCGAGCCGCACCCCGTGCCCAAGCGCAAGGAAGCCAAACACAACCCTCTGCAGCGCCTGGTCTACCTGGGTCTGGCGGCCTTTCTGCTGCCGATTCAGATGGCCAGCGGATTTCTCTACTGGAGTTACAACTCCTGGGCCGATTGGGGCCTGGGTTGGCTCTCGCTTCCGGTGGTGGCGGCCGTGCATCTGGCCGGGGCCTTCGCCGTCCTCTCCTTCCTCGTCGTCCATCTCTACATGATCACCACCGGTCACAGCCTGACGGCGCACACCCGGGCCATGATCTGCGGCTGGGAGGAGGTCGAGGAACGGGAAGCGATCGAAGACTGGGAAGTCAAGGCCCGCCGCTCGCCGGCTTGAACGACTTCACCGTTCAGCGTGCCCCGCGGGGGCACTCCCGGCGGAGGCGCGCGATCGCCTCCCGGCGGCCGAGCACCACGAGTCGGTCCTCGGCCGCGATCCTCTCCGCCGCCGCCGGGAAGAGGATCTTTTTCGCCCCGCGGCGGATGCCGACCACGGTCACCGCATAACGCTGGCGGAAGCGGATCTCGGCGAAGCTGCGTCCGACGAGGTCGCTGTCGCAAGGGATGGGGATCTCTTCGACGACGAATTCGCCTTCCTCCGGCGGTGGGGCCGCCGTTTCCGCCCGACCGAGCAGCTCTTCGGCCGCCCGCAATCCACCGGGCGGGCCCACCACGACGAGCCGATCGCCGGGAAAGAGGCGAAAG
The DNA here is from genome assembly GCA_964596545.1 of uncultured Desulfatibacillum sp. Lineage (GTDB taxonomy): Bacteria > Desulfobacterota > Desulfobacteria > Desulfobacterales > SpSt-501 > SpSt-501. Next base: position 20,703 of record CAZQUP010000034.1, read on the forward strand.
CCGGGATCCGGATCATAGATCACCCGCCCGGCACGGCTCACCGCGAGGATCGAGGTCCCGGTCTCCGCCCGTAGCGGGACCTCCCGCACCGGGCGGCCGGCGAAGAGCGAGCCGGACCGCAGACGGATTTCGCGGAAACCGATCGGCCAATCGATCCCCCGCGGGAACACCTCCATGGCATGGGTGAGCGCGTCGGCCGCTTGCTCGGCGGCGTCGACGAAAGGCCGGAAGACGACATGGGCCCCGGCCTCTTCGTAACGTCGGGCTTCCTCAGGGCCGGTGGCCGTAAGGGCGATCCTTCCCGGGAACGCGCGCCGGGTGAGGAAATCCACGAGCGCGAGGTTGAGCTCGCGGCTGCGCACGGTGCTCACGATCCAGCGGGCCTCTTCCAGCGGAAGACCCTCGAGGAGCTCGGGATCCCCCAGATCCCCGTAGAGCACCGCCGCCTCCTTCTCCTGCATGGCCTCGATCGCCCGGGGGTCGAAATCCACGACGAGCAGACGGTTTCCCCGCGCCAGCAGGTGCTCGGCCACGGCCCGGCCGTAGGTCCCGGCGCCGAAGAGGATCACGTCGACGCCGCGCGCCGGCCCGGCCTGGCCCGCCGGGGACTCTCGGTAGGGATGTCGGCGTTCGAACACCCGCAGGGGACCCGAAAGCAGGCGGTAGAGGGGCTCGGAGTAGAGAATCAGGTAAGTGGAGGCGAAGATCGTCACCACCCCCACGAGGGTGATCAGGCCCATCGTCTCCGCCTGGATGTGCCCGAGTTGCAACCCCGCCGCGGCGACGATCAGGGAAAACTCGCTGATCTGCGCGACCGTGAGGCCCGCCAGAAAGCCCGTCCGCCGCCGATAGCCCATCGCGCCCATGATCGCGAGGACGATCAGCGGGTTGCCTGCGAGCACGAAGATCGAGAAGATCAGCGCCCCTCCGAGCTGCGCGCCGACCGTGCTCCAGTCCAGGCGCGCGCCGAGGTCGATGAAGAAAAAGAGCAAAAGAAAGTCGCGCACCCCCGTCAGCCGGGCGCCGATGGCATCCCGGAAAGGCGTGGAGGCGAGGGAAACCCCGGCGAGGAAGGCGCCGACCTCCTTGGTGAAGTGGAGCGTGTCGCTGGCGGCCCCGAGGAAGACCGCCCAGGCCACGGCGAAAACGTTCAACAGCTCGGGGGAGGCCGACAGCCGCCGCAGCAGCGGCGGCAAAAGAAAGCGCATCGCCAGCCCCGTGAAGGCGAGCAGTCCCAAGGCGGCGGCGAGGACGCGGAGGGCGGCCGCGGCCGGCGGAAGATCGGCGGAAAGCGGTGAGCCGACCGTCGTCAGCCCCACGAGGGCGAGCACCGCGGCGATGTCCTGAACGATCAGGAATCCCACGGCGATGCGGCCGTGGAGCGAATCGATCTCCTTCTTGTCGGAAAGGAGCTTGACGATGATGATCGTGCTCGAAAAGGTGAGCGCCACCGCGACGTAAGCCGCCGGCAGCGGCTCCATGCCGAGGCCGAGCGCGATCCCCCAGCCGATGACCGAGGTGAAGACGATCTGCCCCAGGCCCGTCGCGAGCGCGACCGGCCCGGTGGTGCGGATGAGCTCCAGGTCGAGCCTCAACCCGACGATGAAGAGCAGAAGCGCGATGCCGATTTGGGCGAGGAGCTCGATCTGCGGGTGGCTCGCCACGATCCGCAAGCCGGAAGGTCCGGCGGCGATCCCCGCGGCGAGGAACATGATGATCTGCGGCTGGCGCAGGAGAAGCCCGAGAGCCCCGAAGGCTGCGGCCAGCGCGAGGATCGCGGCGATTTCGACGAAGGTGCTCGCGAACATCGTCCTCTTGCCCTCGCCCTCCGGGTCGCGGCCGGCGCCGCAGCGTCGCCTCCGCGCTCAGGCGTAGCCGAGCAGGCGTCCGCCTTGGTAGACGGCGAACGAGACGAGCCAGGCGACCGAGGTGTTGTAGGCGATGCTGAAGAGCATCCACTTCGTGGAGCCCGTCTCCCGGCGGATCGCGGTCACGGTGGCAAGGCAGGGAAGGTAGAGAAGCACGAAAACCATCATCGCCAGGCCGGAGAGCGGGGTCATGCCCGAGGAAATCAGGGCCCGCTCGAGGGCGCCCTCGGTCTGCCCCGCCTCGCCTACGGCGTGCAACACCCCCAGGGTGCTGACCACGATCTCCTTGGCGATGAAGCCCGAAAGCAGGGCGACCGCGCCGCGCCAATCGATCCCCAGCGGCGCGAAAAACGGCTCCACCGCCCGGCCGATCTTCCCCAGCCAGGACTCCCGGAGCGGAGACCCGCGCTCCTCCCCGGCGTCTCGGCTTTCCGCCGCTTCCTCGGCCGCCGCGGCCCGGGAAGGATCCGGCGGCGGGGCCTGCGGAAACGAGGAAAGCACCCAGACGGCCGCCGAGCCGATGAGGATGACGTTGCCCATCTTGCGCAGGAAGATCCGGCTGCGGTCCCACATGTGGATGAGCAGGCTCTTTACCATCGGCATGCGGTAGGGAGGCAGCTCCATGACGAAGGGGGCGTCCGCACCCGCAAGCAGAGTCGAACGCAGCAGCCGGCCGGTCAGGATCGAAAGGAGGATCCCCAGGAGGTAGAGCGCGAAAATCACGGTTCCCGCCCGCTCGCCGAAGAAGGCCCCGGCCAGAACGACGTAGACCGGGAGCTTGGCCGAACAGGACATGAAGGGGGTGATGAGAACGGTCAGGATCCGGTCCCGGGGGCTTTCGAGCGTACGGGCGGCCATCACCGCGGGGACGTTGCAGCCGAATCCCATGAGCATGGGGATGAACGACTTCCCATGCAGGCCGATCAGATGCATGATCCGGTCCATGAGGAAGGCCGTGCGCGCCATGTAGCCGGTGTCCTCGAAGAGCGCGATGCAGAAGAAGAGGATCAGGATGTTCGGCAGGAATTTGAGAACGCTGCCCACCCCGGCGATGACGCCCTCCACGATCAGCCCCTGGAACGGGCCCTCGGGAAGAAGCGCCTCGGCGGCCTGGGCCGCCCGTCCCACCCCGGCCTCGATCCAGGAGACCGGAGCCTCGCCCAAAGTGAAGGTGAGCTGGAACATGGCCCAGATGAAGAACAGAAAGATCGGGAAGCCGAAGAAGCGGTGGGTCAGGACGAGGTCGATGTTGCGCGAGACGTCGACGCGGCGGCGGGCGTCGGCGCGCTGCACCTCGCGCACGATGCCGGCGATGAACCCGTAGCGCTCGTCGGTGAGCACGATCTGGGGGTCTTCGTCGTAGCGCTCGGAGAGGTGCCGGCGCAGCTTTGCCGCGGCCTCCAGCACGAGACGAGCCGCCTCGGGCGCGGCGGCGACGAGCCGCTCTTTGACAAGCTCGTCGTCCTCGAGCAGTTTGATCGCCGTCCAGCGGGGCAGCCACGCGAGCCGCGCCCCGATGCGGGATTCGAGAAAGCCGGAAAGCCTGCCGATCGCCTCCTCGAGGTCGCGCGAATACTTCACGCGGCGGGTGCGGTCCGGCGGCTTCGGCGAATCCGCCAGCCGGATCGCCTCCTCGAGCAGCGATTCCATTCCCTCGGCGCGGTTGGCGACGGTGAAGACGACGGGCACGTCGAGCAGCTGGGAGAGCTTGGCGGCGTCGATGGTCAGCCCCCGGGCCCGCGCCATGTCGGCCATGTTCAGGGCGAAGAGGACCTTGCAGTCGAGTTCGCGGATCTGGGTGGCGAGGTAGAGGCTCCGCTCGAGGTTGGTCGCGTCGATCACGACGACCACGACGTCGGGGCGCTCGTCGAGGAGGTAGTTGCGCGCGATTACTTCCTCGAGCGAGAAGGGGGTCAGACTGTAGGTGCCCGGCAGATCGACGACGATGATCTCGCGGTCGCCGCGGCGGATGCGTCCTTCCTTTTTCTCCACCGTGACGCCGGGCCAGTTGCCGACTTTTTGACGGGTGCCGGTCAGATTGTTGAAGACCGAGGTTTTCCCTGAATTGGGGTTGCCGGCCAGCGCGAGGGTGATGGGCCTGGAGACCATAACTCGGCTTCAGTCGACCTTCTCGACCTCGATCTGCTCGGCCTCCTCGACCCGCAGCGAGAGATGCGCTCCCTTGGCCACCAGTTCCAGAGGATCCTTGAGCGGCGCGTATTTTTCGACGCGCAGGCGGGTTCCCTTGACCAAGCCCATCTCCAGGACACGGCGGCGCAGACGGCTGTTCCCCCCGACATGCACAACCGTCGCGCTCTCCCCTTCTTTGAGCTCGCTCAAGCGCATGGAGTCAGGCTCCCGTACGGAAGAAAGCGACGTCGGCCATCCGACGGCAGCGGAACGTAAGCCGCGGAGAAACGAAAGTCAACCGCGGCGGCGGGGGCTTGGGGACGGGGGAGGGACCCGGGAGGGGACGGTTTTCCGACGTCGGCCCGCAGGGGCAGGGTCCAGGCGCTCGAGCAGGCGAACGAGCCGCCGCGAAAATTCCTCGGGCGCCAGCTGGGGCGCGGCCCGGCGGCAGAGGTCGATCGTGCGCCGCAGCGTCTCCAGACAACAGGCGCACTTCCGGCAGGCGCCGAGGTGCTCCTCGACCTCCCGGCGCCCGGACGCGTCCAGTTCGCCGTCGAGATAGGCGGAAATGCGGGCGGCGAGCTCACGGCAGTGCCGAGGTTCAGGTTCCCTGCATTCCATGCTGAAAGTATCCTTGCAGGCGCTGGCGGAGATACAAGCGGGCCCGGTGCAGCCGGACCTTGACGTTCCCCGGGGTGAGCCGGAGCAGCCGCGCAGTCTCCTCGGTGCTGAACTCCTCGATGTCCCTCAAAAGCAGCACGACACGGTACTTCTCCGGCAGCGACCAGATCGCCTCGCGCACCTGGGCGACCAGTTCCTCGCTCAGAAGCCGCTCCAGCGGCAGCCGCGCCCAGAGGGGCACGGCGGCCGTGCGCGCGGTCTCTTCTTGCAGACGCCTTTCGAGATCCTCAAGCGAAAGCTCCTCCTCCGAAGCCTGCCGCAGGCGCCGGTGCCGCTTGCGGCAGACGTTGACGGCGATGCGGTAGAGCCAGTTCTTGAAGCGGGACTCGAAGCGGAACTCGGGGAGATGCCGGAAAGCATTGAAGAGAGTCTCCTGGACGAGATCCTCGGCGTCGGCCTCGTTGCGGCACATTCGCCGGCCGAAGGTGTAGAGCCGGTGAGCGTAGCGCTCCACGAGCACGCGAAACAGCTCGCGTTCGCCGGCGACGATGCGCCGCACGAGCGCCGTGTCCTCATCGGCGACGGCGGCGGCGGGGATCGGATCGTCCTTCATCGGGCCTGCTCTCCTCACGGAGGACCTGACGCATGAAGTCTTTCGGGTTCGCGGGGTAGACGAAGTTATGCTAAACACTGCCCCCCGCCCCGTCCACCCTGCAGTTTCGCCCGTGCCTCAGCGGTCTTGCCAGCGGGAGAGACGCAGGCTGTTGGCCACGACCGACAGGCTGCTCAGGGACATGGCTCCGGCGGCGAGAATGGGGTGGAGGTCACGCAGAAAGCCGGGAAGCGCCTCGAAAGGGTGGAGCACCCCCGCGGCGACGGGTACGAGGAGCAGGTTGTAACCGAAGGCCCAGAGGAGGTTTTCGCGGATCGTGCGCCGGGTGCGGCGGCTGAGACGCACCGCGCGCGGCACCCCCTGAAGGCTTCCCCCCGCGAGGATCACGCCGGCGCTTTCGATCGCCACATCGGTGCCGGTGCCGATGGCGAAGCCCACATCGGCCTGTGCGAGCGCCGGGGCGTCGTTGATGCCGTCGCCCACCATGCCGACCCGGCGGCCCTCGGCCTGCAGGCGCGCGATCACGCGCGCTTTTCCCTCGGGGGGGATCGCGGCGAAGACGCGGGGGATCCCCACGCGTGCGGCGATCGCCTGCGCCGTGGTTTCGTTGTCGCCCGTCAAGAGCACCGTTTCCAGACCCAGCGCCTGAAGCCGCGCCACCGCCGCGGCCGAATCCTCCTTCGGCCGGTCCTCGAGGGCGATCAGGCCCGCAAGCCGCTCCTCGCAGGAGACGGCGATGACGGTCTTGCCCTCGGACGACAGGCGCGCGAGAGCCTCCGCCGCGGCCGTGAGATCGATCCCTTCTTCGCGCAACCAGTCCGGCTTGCCCACGCGGACCCTCTTGCCATCGATCCGCGCCTCGGCGCCGCTTCCGGAAACCGCCCGGAAGGATTCGGGAACCCCCAAGAGTTGGCCCTGCTCGCCGGCGGCGGCATGCAGGGCGCGGCCGATCGGATGCTCGGAGCCTTTCTCAACAGCGGCCGCAAGGCGCAGGAGCTCGTCGGGGGATCCGCCCTCCGGCCCGAGCGGCAGCACCTCGGCGACGACGGGTTTGCCGGTCGTCACGGTGCCGGTCTTGTCGAGGACGATCGTGGTGAGCGAGCCTGCGGCCTCGAGGCTCTCGGGGTGGCGGAAGAGGATCCCCAGTTCCGCCCCCTTGCCGGTACCGGCCATGACGGCGGTCGGCGTCGCCAAGCCTAAGGCGCAGGGGCAGGCGATGACGAGTACGGCGACCATGCGGATCATGCCCGCCACCGGATCCCCGGCGAGCGCCCACCAGAAGAGGAACACGCCTGCGGCCGCAGCGACGATCGCCGGCACGAACACGGCGGAGACGCGGTCGACCAGCGCCTGGATGGGCGCCCGGCCGCTTTGAGCCTCCCGCACCAGGCGGATGATCTGCGCCAGCACGCTCGCCGCGCCGACGGCGGTGGCCCGAACGGTGATCAGCCCTTGACCGTTCAAGGTGCCGCCCACGACCCGATCCCCCGGGCCCTTGTCGACCGGGATCGGCTCGCCGCTCAGCATGGATTCGTCGATCGCCGAGCGGCCCTGCAGGATCACCCCGTCCGCAGGGATGCGTTCGCCGGGGCGCACGAGAAGGAGATCGCCCTCGCGCACCGCGGCAAGGGGCACGGCCTCCTCCCGGCCCTGCGCGTCGAGCCGCACGGCGGTGCGCGGCCGCAGGCCGAGCAGGCGGCGGATCGCCCCGCCGGTACGGCCCGTGGTG
>CAZQUP010000035.1:0-27254 GCA_964596545.1 uncultured Desulfatibacillum sp.
AGGAAGCGCGTGACTTCCGAGAGCGCACCTTCCTGCTCGGCGTTGAACTCGAGCATGGGCTCACCGATGGCGACGATTTCGGGCTGCGGCATGGCCCCCTCCTCAAATCCGGCCATACTTGGCCAGCCCCTCGCGCAGCGATCGACTCTGGCGGATGAGGCGGGCCTGCTCGGCCTCTCGCTCCTCGATTTCGGCTGCCAGGCGGAGAACGGCTTCCAGCGAATGCTGGGGAACGACTACGACCCCGTCCAGATCGCCGACAATCAGGTCCCCCGGCCGAACCCGGATTCCCCCGCAGAAGATCGGCTCGTTCGCGGAGACGGTTTTGAATCGCCCGACCGTCGTGGCCGGGCATACGTGCCGGGCGAAAACCGGGAAGCCGGAGTCGCGCCGGATTTCGGTGACATCCCGGACGCCGGCGTCGAGCACGGCGCCGCTGAGGCCGTTGACCTCGGCTCCTGCCGCCATCAGCCCTCCCCAGACGGCGACCTCGCGGTCGCCGAGAACGCCGATGACAATGACGCTCCCTTCAGGGGATTCATCGATGGCGTCCAAGGCGTGCTGCGGCGGCAGCACCTCGTTTGTGGGAACCTCCAGGATCGTGACCGCCGGACCGACGATCTTCTTGTCGTTGATCCGCGGCTTGATCGCGGGATCCATGAAACCCCTCGTCCCCGTGACCTTGTCGACGGCATCGGAAACCGAGGCCGTAGAGACTTTGCGGAAACCTTCGAGAATAGCCATGTCCATCATCGGTTTTTCCCCCCTCGCCGCTGCATGGCCTGCGCGAGCGGCTTCCCTTCCGGTATGGCCGGGGAGGGGAAGCCGCTGCCTCGAGGCCCAGCGGGATCGGCCGCCGTACTACTTCGCCTTGCGGTAGGTCTCGATCTCCCGGAAAAGTTTTTCGACCCAATCCTTCCCGATCTGCTCTTCCACCCAGGCCTTCACCGGCGGCTGGGACTTGTTGCGAAACGCCGCCACCTGTTCGGGGGAGAGGGCGGTGACTTCCATGCCTAGTGTCCCCAGGATGGCGGGTGCGTTCAGATCCTGGGCGGCGGTCATGCCGCGATGGATGATCTTGGCGATCTCCACACCCTTGAGAACGATGGCTTGCTGCTCCGGGCTGAGCGAACCGAAGAAGCGGTCGTTCATCATGTAGGCGTGCCAGCTGTACACGTGACCGTCGAGCGTGATGTATTTTTGGTGCTGGTAGAGGCTTGCGGCGAGAATGTTGGTGACGCCGTTTTCTTGTCCATCGACCACGCCCTGCTGCAAGGCGGCCGGCAGCTCGGTCCAGGGCACCGGCGAGGGGCTGGCTCCCAGGGGTTCTACCAGCTTGGTCCATATCGGCCCGGTCATGACGCGCATTTTGAGGCCCTTCATGTCGTCGGGGCTCTTGATGGGACGCTTGTTGTTGGTGAAATGCCGGATTCCGTTGTCGGCCATGGCGAGCAGCCGGATGCCCGTCTTGCGCGTCATGTCCTGCGCCATCTCCTTGCCGAAGGGACCGTCCACGACGGTCCAGGCCATGGTCTGATCATCGAAGAGGTAGGGGATGGCGAACACCATGAAAGGCTTGTAAACCGCAGAAATCGGGCCGTCATGGACGACGGCCATCTCGATCGTCCCCATCCGCAGCCCTTCCATGGTGGCGCTGTCGTTCCCGAGTTGGCTCGCCGGGTAGACGTCGACCCGCAGCGTTCCCTTGGAGTTGGCCTCGACATAGTTCTTGAAAGCGAGCGCGGCCGCCTGTTTGGGCTGGTCGAGCTTTGCCGGCTGGAAATGGGCGTACTTGATCACCTTGGGCTGTGCCAGGGCCAAACCGGGCAGCAAAAGGATCGTTGCGATCAGGAAGAACGATCTTTTCCGTGTTTTCATAACCGCCTCCTCTCTCTCATCGGGTTGGGGTTAACGCGTGAAGCCGAAGAATCTCGGCACGGCCGTACTCAACGGCGGCAAGGCGATGACCGCGGCTAGGACCGCAAGTTCGACCAGAATCAGCGGCAAAACCGTGCGGGCGAGGTCTTCGAAGCGGATCCTTCCCACGGTGCTGATGACGAACAACACGGGCCCGACCGGCGGTGTGACCAGCCCGATCGCGAGATTCAACACCACCGCCATGGCGAAATGCAGCGGATCGAAGCCGAAACGGTCAACCAGCGGACCCAGCACCGGAACGAGAATGATGAGCGCCGGCAGGGTGTCGATCACCATGCCGCAAAGGAAAACCAGGACGGCCACGAGAATGAGCACGATGGCGGGATGGGTCGTGAGCTTGGCGATGCCAGCGGCGAGCGACTGCGGAATCTGCAGAATGGTCAACAGCCAGGAAAAAATCGAGGCCATGGACACGATCAGGAGAACCGCCGAGGTGGTCACGCCGGCCCGTGCGAATACGGGCAAAACGTCTTTCCAGGAGAGTCCGCGGGTGATGAAAAGGCCGACCGCCAGCGCATAGGCGCCGGCGACGGCAGCGGCCTCGGTGGGCGTGAAGATCCCCCCCAGGATCCCGAACAGAATGATGAAGGGCAACAAGAGCGCGGGAAGCGCCTCCCAGAAACTCCCGGCCAGCTCCCGAAAGCTGGGTCGGCGGCTTCGGAACACATAGCCTCGGCGGAGGGACACCACGTGGTTGGCCGCGGCGAGAGCAAGCCCCAGGAGAATCCCGGGGACGATGCCGGCCAGGAAAAGGCCGCCGACGGTCACCCGGTTGTCGGAAATCGCATAGATCACCATGAGAATGCTCGGAGGAATGATCGGGCCAATGGTAGCGGTGGCGGCGCTCAAAGCCCCGGCGTAGGGTGCGTCGTAGCCGGCTTTGCGCATCAGGTTCATGACGATGGCGCTGGGCCCTGCTGCATCCGCAAGCGCCGAGCCGCTCACGCCGGCGAACAACATGCTGATGAGTACGTTGACATGGCCCAGGCCGCCGCGGATGTGGCCGACGAGATGATTGGCGAATTTCATCAGCGAGCGGGTCAGCCCGCTCGCCGTCATGATCTCCGCAGCCAGGACGAAGAATGGCACGGCCATCAGCGGAAACGAGCTGATCCCGTTGAAGAGGTACTGGGGGACGACCATCCCGGGGAAGCGGCCATCGAACAGCACTGCGGCCATCCCGGAGAGGCCCATACCCAGGGATACGGGAAGACCCAGGAAAAGGCTGGACAGGAAGACTCCAAAAAGGATGAGGCTCACGGGATTTCCTCCTCCGGGAGGGCGGTCGGCTCGTCGGGTTGGTTTTCCTGCCAGCGGCGTTCGACCCAGTTCTGAAAGCTCAGGATCAGATGGAGGCAAAAGAACAGACTGCCCAGCGGCACGGCGAGATAGGGGATTCCGGTCGGGATCTGCGTGGCGATGGTTTCCTGGGACCATCCGAAGAGCGACATGCGGACCCCGAGCCAGCAGAGAGCCGCGAAAAAACAAAGCATGACGCCAGCAAGCAGGATACGCAGCGCCCGGCGGGCGGAGGGGGGGAGCCGGTCCAGGAATATGTCGATGGAGGCATGCCGGCCCTCACGCAGAGCCAGCCCCGCCCCGAGGTAGGTTACCCAGATCATGAGGAAGGTAGATATTTCCTCCGCAGGGGCGTAGGAGACTTGGAAAAGGTACCGGCCCACCACATTGGCAAAGACCAGAACGAACATGGCAAACATCATCCCTCCGATGAGGGCCCGGTTTGTCCTGCGAAAGATCCGATCGAATCCTCTCATCCTGTCTTGGCCTCTTGCTTCGTTTTTGCCTCCCCTGCCGCGAGAGCCGCTTCAAAATCGCTTGCCCACCAGCGCCGATTTGACCTTGTCCAATCTCTCCCGCGTCGCCAGAAAGTCGCCCATTGCGACGGCGACGAAAAGCACGTCGAGCACGGCTAGTTGGGCGAGCCGTGAAGTCATGGGGGCGAGACGGAGCGCCGCCTCGCGGGAGCATACCGAAAGGGCGATATCGCAGAGTTTGGAGAGGGGGGCGTTTTCACTGCCGAGGACGCCGATGACCGTCGCCCCCGTCTTACGGGCGACCTGCACGCTTTCGATGATGTCCTTCGTCGAACCGGTATGGGAGATCGCGACGACAACGTCCCCCGGACGCAGCAGGGCGGCCGACATGACCTGCATATGGGGGTCGTCGTGGGCTATGGACGGGATCCCGAGGCGAAAAAATTTGTGGTAGGCGTCGCGGGCGATGATGGCCGATCCCCCTTGCCCGTAGAATTCGATGCGCTTGGCCTCTCGAAGAACGGCCGCCGCCGCTTCGAGATCGTCGAGGTTGATGCGGGTGAGGGTGTGAGTGATGGCTTCGCGATGCGCGTTGAGAATTTTGCCGGCGATCTCGGCTATGGAGTCCTTCTCGCCGACATTTTCGAAAATGTATTCGGCGGAAGGGAGGGCGCGTGCCAGGCTCAAGCGCAGCTCCATGTAGCCGCCGAGACCCAGTCGGCGGCAAAACCGCAGTACGGTCGGCTCGCTTGTCCCCGCTCGCTCGGCGAGTTCGGTGATGGAAGAGCGAAGGACGGCTTCAGGGTCGGAAAGCACACACTTGGCCACTTTTTTTTCGGAGTTGCGAAGCCCTTTCATGGACTTGCGGATGAGGCCAAGCAGGTCGTTCATTCTTTTTTACATGGAAGCGGATTGATGAACCGACGTCGTCGGTATGTAGTTTTTTTACAACAATGGAACTTTTTGTCAAGAAAATAGTTGATTGAGAAAATAATTTACAATATGGAGAGGCCTCGTCCGGCAGGCGGATCACAGGTGGAGAGGCATGGCGCAAGGAAAGGACCTTCTTCTGCTGGTCGTCAGTTTCGGCTCTCTGGTGGCCGGGGTTCTGGCCTCGGAGACTTTCGCTCTCCTCCGGCCTTATCCGGTCCTGTGCATGACGGCTCTGTTGTTCCTGAGCTTTCTTTCCATCCATCTGGCGAAGATTTTGGAAACCGCACGCCGCACACCTCTGAGGATCATGGGCTTTCTGGGGTTTCGCCTGATCGTACTCCCCGTCGCGGCGGCTTTCTTTTTTCGGTGGGTCTGGCCGGAATACGGCCTTGCGGCGATGCTGCTGGCGGGGATTTCTACAGGCGCCGTGGCCCCGTTTTTCGCCCAGCTGCTCGGCGCAAATCCTTCCTTCGTCCTGGTCGTCGTCGTCCTGTCGTCGCTCGCCGTGCCGTTCACTCTGCCTACGCTCGTGGCGTTGCTGTTCCATCGGGAAATCGACATCCCCTTGCTCGCGATGATGCGCCTGCTCGGCCTCGTGGTCTTCATTCCCCTGGCAGCTGCAGAAGCCCTGAAAAAACTTGCCCCATCGACCGCGGATCTGCTGCGGAGGCATCAATATGCACTTTCTCTGGTGCTGTTTGCGCTCACGAACCTGGGCGTTTTTTCGCAGTATGCCGCTTTTTTCCAGGGGCGTCCGCTGCGCATTCTCGAAGCGCTCGTCGCATCCTTCCTCTGTGGTTTCCTCTTCATCGCCGCGGGGATTTTCGTCTCCCGGAGGTGGAAGGTGGAAGATCGGCTTTCCGCGGTAGTCTGTCTGTGGATCATGAACAAAATTCTGGTCATCGTCTTCAGCGCGCACTTTTTCTCGCCGATCGAGCCGACCGTCGCTGCGATGTACACATTCCCGTTCTACTCGCTCGTGGTTTTCGTCCGCTGGTGGCGAAACCGAACTCTGGCGCGGGCCCGCATTTCCTGAAGCGCGAGGCGAGCAGCCGCCCTCGAGCAGGTGATCGGGAAAGAACCCCACCGATTTTGAAGGCGAGAGGCCGGCAGGATGGTTCCGGTGCCGGGGAATTTTGCAGAACCCATGATCGCCGGCCGGAAAGCGGATCGGAAGGACCGCCGCTCTCGGCTCATCGTCAGCTCCTGGGGCCGGCGACGCGGAGGGGAGAAGCCGATCGCTGACGGGAGGCGAGGCGGTAAATACGACCAATCGGGCGAACCTCGAGACCCTCCGCCAACGCAGGGGTTCGTCGGAAGGCCCGCCTGCAGCGCCCCCCCGGGGAGGAAGAGCTTTTCCCGGTGGGCGCGCTACGGGTTAGCCCAGGACGTCCTGAAGCGCGACGGCGCAGGCGACCTGGTTCTCCTCCGGGCCGTCGATATGCAGGGTGTGGGTTTCAAAATCGATTTCGATCAGCCGGCAGCCGTTCTGCTCGACCACGTTCTTGACGATGGTGATCAGTTGATCTTCCCTGAGCGGGGCGTTCATGCGTCGATCCTTTCCGGGACGCCGGCGTGCCGCGCCGCGTCCATTAATCCATCATAAGACGGCCGCCCCGGGGATCAAGGGCGTTCCTCGTATTCGAGAGTCACGGTGACCGTGCGGTTGTAGGCCCGTCCCTCCGGCAGGGCGTTATCGTAGAGCGGGGCATCCGGCCCGTGCCCCTCGACGGTCAGGCGGGACGGATCGGAGAGGGCTGCCGAAAGCAGGCGCGCGGCGGCTTCGGCCCGCTTGCGCGAAAGCTCGAGGTTGCGGGCGGGGGCTCCGATCGCGTCGGTGTATCCCGCGATGCGGACCCGGGCGTCAGGCAGCTCGCGAATGCGGTGGGCGATGCGGTCAATGACCCGGCGGTTGCTTTCCCGGATCTCGGCGCGGTCGAAATCGAAGAGGATCAGAGCATGACGTTCTTCGACCCGGTCACCCTGCCGCCGGGCGTCGCTCTCCTCGCGTTGGATCCGCTCAACCGTCGCGCTGGAGCGGGCCCGCAGAAGCTGCCCGCGGTCGTCCATCGCCTCGAGCTGCACGGTGATCGCCGGGTAGCGGCCGATGTCCTGTAGGCCGAGTTCCGCAAGCGGAAGTACGTAGGCCGCCTCCAAGCCGACTTCCCCCTCCAGGGCATCCAGGCGTTGGCCGTCGCCGTAAACCGCGAGCGTCCATTTCCGCAGCCGTGCCCCGGGCTCGACCACGGGGAGGATCCGCAGCGCCTTCACCGTGGAACGGGCCTCGAGAAACACGCTGGTGACCGGAGCGAGAATCGCCGGGTCGTCGGCGTGGATCTCAACCCGCTGATTTTCCGCGCGACCCTCCGGGGAGAGGCCGGAGCTGGGGATTTCGGGAAGTCCACGAGCTTCGATCGCCATGCGCGCCGCGTCGATGCCCCAAATCGTCCGCAGGTAATCCCGGACCGCCGCCGCCCGCGCCCGCGAAAGCTCGACGCGGCCTTTTTCTTCGCCGTTTTCCGTGCGGCAACCGACGATCCTGAGACGGCTTCCGGGCCGCTCGGCGGCGCGGCGGCCGATCACGTTGAGCACGTGACGGTATTTGGTCAGGGTCCCGCGCAGCGCGGCGGGGTCGAAGGCCTGGGCCTCCTCTGCGGAGGAAAACCGAGTGTAGCGCTCCGGGATCTCCGCGCGTCCGGTGTCGAAGTAGATGTAAGGAAGCAAGGGGGAGCTTTCCCGGATGGTCACCTCTTCCACGCGCAACGCGGGGGGCTCGAGGGTCACCGCCCCGTAAGGAGGAAAGGAAATTTCCCGGACCACGGGGCGCGGCTGGACCCGGATGTGACAGAGATCCGAGGAGGCTTCGTGGAGCCGTCCTTGCCGGTCTCGAACCCGCAGGAGTGCTTCGAGCGTCGTCGCGCCGGCCACACGGTCGCGTCGCAGCTCGTCGAGCGTCACGGATGGGGAAGCCTTGGCTCCGGAGCCAGGGTGGAGGCGGATGCGGTGCAGAACGAGCTCGTTGGCACGGAGCTCGATTTCTCCCTCGACCATCTCCAGCCGGGGGTTCAAATCCAGGCTGACGCGCAAGGCGGATTGACCCCGGGTTTCGGCGATCACCGCACCGAGGATGCGGGCCTGGGCGTCCGGGGGGTCGATCGCAAGCTCCACCCGTTGATTTTCGCGGCGTCCCTCCGGATCCTCCTCGGCAGAGGGCGCGGCCGGAAGTCCACGGGCCTCGAGCAGCAACCGGCCGCGGTCGATGCCCCACACCCGCTGGAGGTAGTCCCGGACGGCCTCGGCACGCTGCTGGGCCAGTTTCAGGTTGTCGGCCTCGGGGCCCCAGGAGGAGGTGCATCCCGTGATGAGGAGCTTCGCCTCGGGGATCTCGCGCAAGCCCTTCCCTACCCAATTGAGAAGGTTGAAATAGCGGCTGGAGAAGCCCGTGAGCTTCGCGGAGCGAAAGGCTTCGGTTTCCTGGCGCGTTTTCAGCTGGATGTAAGTCTCCGACAAAGCGCTGCGGCCGGTAGGGAAGAAAATCATGCTCTGTGCCGGGGATCCCGCGACGGTTGCGGGCAGGTCGAACTGCAGGAGCCGGGGCTCCAACATCACCGGATTGGCCAGTTCGTAGGTGAGGCGATAGCGATGGGTGATCGTGCTCTTGAAGTTTTGAAAACTCGGAGAGATGTCCGCCGCGGAGCGTGCCTTCCACAGCCGCCCCTGATGGTTGCGGGCGAAGGCGGCCAGGAAAGCGTCCGCCGTCTCCTCGGGCCGAAAGTCAATGGCATAGGCCCGGAGATGGGTTACGGTCCGGGCCGCAGCTTCCACCTCGGCCGGCCGAACCCGGCTGTTCAGATCCTCGCCGTCGGAAAAGACGACGAGAAATTTCGGCTCCCCCTCCGGCAGGGTACGGGCGATCTCCACGGCCGCCAGCATGGCATCGTAAAGGGGGGTGCGGGAGGTGGAGCCGCGCTCGAGCGCCTCGAAAAAGAGGCGCTTCCATTCCGCGGCGGTGCGGGCGTTCAGCAAACGCACATGCAGGGGCCGCCCTCCCGGCGATCGCCGTTCTTCGGCGGAAAAGACCACGGCGTGCACGCGGTCGATCGGCCGGACGTCGCTCAACAGGAGATCCAGGGCGGAAAGCAGCGCTTTGACCGCCCCGCGTTCCTGCATCGAAAAGGAGTTGTCGATCACGAGAACCAGATTGAGGGGCGGAATCTGACTTGCCGGGAGCGTCTCCACGGCGAGGACCTTGCCCGGCCGAATGTCGCGCGCCAGAAAAAAGTCGCGGGCCTGCAGGCCGCGCAGGGGCTCTCCCCGGGGGTCGAAAACGGAGACCACCACCTGCTGGGGCTCGGGGGAGACCTCGACGAGCACCTGCCCCTCCCGCAGCGGGGTTTCGACGATCAATCCCCCGGCGGCGAGGCCCGGGGCGATGCAAGAGGCCACAGCCGCCAGCACGGCCGCGGCCAGCCTTGCGGCGACGGTCATGGAGACTCCCGGTTGGAAAGGTTGCGCGCGAAATTATCCGTTCGGCCCCGGCCTGTCAATTGCCACGGCCGTGAGGCCGACAGCGGCGTTCAAGCCGGCGGCGGGCGGTGCCGATAGTGAGAAACGGCGACCGGTGGAACGCCGGCGGAAGAACCGATGAAGGAGGAGGCGAGCATGGCATTTTTTAACTGGAGAGAGGAATTCAGTGTCGGAATCGCGCGTATCGACCAGCAGCACCGACGGCTCGTCGGTTTTCTGAACGATCTCTACGAGTCGATGCAGGCCGGGCAGGGGCGCGAGGCGCTGGGCAAGGTGCTGGGGGATCTTATCCTTTACACCAAGACCCATTTCGCCGCCGAAGAGCAGCTCATGAAGGCGCACGGTTATCCCGGATTCGACGATCACCGGCAACGCCACGAGCGCATGACGCAGAAGGTGAAGGAGCTGAGCGAACAGTTTCGCGCCGGAACGCTTTCCAGCCCGATCCAGATGACCAATTTCCTAAAAGACTGGTTGTCCAAACACATTCTGGAAACCGATCGCCAGTACGGACCATTCCTTACAGCCCGAGGCGTCAAGTAGTGCTCGGCGCCGGCGACTCCGGTCGGGAGGCAGGGGCTCCCGAATGCCCGATACGATGCGGGCAAAGAACCGGCCCGACGTTGCCGAACGTCAGGCCGGTTCGCAAATGGTACGGTGGATCGGCGAAGAGGGTTACTTTGCGGGAACGTAGGGGATCTCTTTGCCCCACCAGCCCTGTTCCGCCGACTTTTTGGCGTGATCGGCCGTCGTGTTCTTGTAGCCCCACCAGCTGTAGGCGGCATGGGCGTTGGTGGCGAACAGGCGGTCGTGCTTGTAGAATTCCGAGGTGCAACCGGTCATCAACATGACTGCGGCGAGAAGCAAAAACCACTTTTTCATCTTTTGGCCTCCTTTGTTCTTGAAATCGTAGCAAGAATCTGGGTCACCCGCCGAATCGGAGAGAATATAGTCATTTTTTCGCGGTTGTCCAACACCCCCGGAAAATTTCGGAAAATTTTTCCTTTTTCCCCCGCCAAAACTCCGCCCGCCGACTCCGCCCATGGTGTTGGGCGGCAGGCCTCCTTTGCGGTTTAAGTCGCCTCGCCATTCGGCCGATCTATTTCGCGGGACCGACGAATCGTGAGCTTGTCTGTCTTCTTGTTCCGGAGGAAGAGACGATTTTTACGGACAAGCATGAGGCAGGAAAGGAGGTTTCCGCGGGAACCAGGGGTGGAATCCGGGTTGACGCGGGCGAAGGGGGCGTTTTAGACTCTCATCTCAGGGGTGGACGGCCTTGCGGGCGTTTTCCGCGGTCCGGCACCCCGCATCCGAAAGTGAGGAATCCATGAATCGGCGATCGATCGTTTCGTTGCTCATCGTCCTTTGGCTCGCGGGTTGCGCCCACGGCGGGGGAAAACCTGCGCTCAGCTTCCAAGCGGCCGTGCCCGAAGGCTGGCGGGAGATCCCCAACGAAGAAGCCATGCTGTTCATGACCCGGGACGGCGGCTACAAGCAGTTCGTCCTCATCCGGGAGCGCCCGGCAGCGGAGCCGTTTCAGTTCAGCAAACGCGCTCTCCACGGCCAAATGACCCCGGCGGAGGCGGCGGCGTTGGTCGTCGAAGAGCTGGCGTTGGACACCCAGATCCGCGATTTCCACCTGATTGAGAATCAGCCGGCCACGATCGCCGGCAACGCCGGGTTCCGCCTGGTGTTCACCTACACGGATGCGGACGGATTCGTCTTCAAGACCATTTACTGCGGCTTCATTTACGGGGAGACCTACTACACGATCCGCTACGCGGCGACCCGGGAGGAGTACTTTTCCCAGGACCTGAAAACCTTCGAAGAGGTGATGAAGAGTTTCCGGCTGGCGGCGGCCCGCTAGCGGCCAGGCGATGATCCTTTACGATCCCGGGCAGGCGCACAGCCTGCGTGATTTCGGAATCCTCATTCCGGTGGAGGAGAGCCGCGCGCGCGAAACTTTCGCGCGGCTCTGCTCCCATCCCCTTCTCGGCCCCCGGCGGTCCGTCTGGCACATCGACCGCATCCGCGAGCGTATCACCCGCGAGGATCTCCTCCGGGTTCATGCGCCGGCCTACGTTTCCCGGCTCGAATCCGAGCGGCTGGAAGAGGAAATTCTCCGGGCCTTCGAACTGCTCTTGCCGGACGGAAGTTGGAACCGCTACGATCCGAAGCTCGCCCGACTCCCCTTGCGTGATCTCTTCGCCCGCATTCTGGAGCGCGCGGCCGGCACCCTGCAGTGCGGCCGGATCGCCCTGCAGACCGGCTTCTGCTTCTATTTCGGCGGCGGCATGCACCATGCGCAGCGCGACTTCGGAGCGGGTTTCTGCCTGGTGAACGATCTCGTGGTCGCGCTGAGGCGGCTTCAGGCGGAGGGCCGCATCCGCACCGCCTGGGTGATCGATGTGGACGCCCACAAGGGGGACGGCACCGCCGCCCTGACCGCGGCCGATCCCACGATCGCCACCCTGAGCATCCACATGGCGGCCGGATGGCCGCTCGACCAGCCGCCGGTCGATGCCCGCGGGAACCCCAACCCCTCCTTCATCCCGAGCACGATCGATCTTCCGATCGCCGCAGGGGAGGAGGCGGCTTACAACGTTCGGCTGCGCGAGGGGCTTTCGCGGCTGGAGGCCGAACAACCGGCGGCCGACCTCGCGCTGGTCGTCTGCGGTGCCGATCCCTACGAGCAGGATGAGCTGCCCTCGACGGCGGGGTTGCGGCTTTCGCTCGCCCAACTCTTCGAGCGCGACCGCTTGGTCTGGGAGTTTCTGCGGGCCCGCGGCGTCCCCGGCGCCTGGGTGATGGCCGGCGGCTACGGCCGCGAGAGCTGGAGGGTCTACGCGCAGTTCCTCGAATGGGCCCTCCTCCAACTTTAGGGGACGTCCATTATTTTATTATTAAAGACCGTATACCAATAAATGAATGGACGTCCCCTATTATTTTTTGGGCTCGAAGAAGTGGGCGATGTGGTTGCGGTACTGGCGGGCGACGTCCACGTTGTGGACGACGAAGGTGTCCCCGTCGATCGAGGTGATGGGCCGCTCAAGGGCCGCAAACACCTCGAAGGTGCGGTTGATGATCTCGTCGGCGGACATGATCTGGTGGTTGTAGCCGAGGACGTAGTGCAGATCGATCCTCCGCCGCTGCCGACCCCAGACGAGTTGCCGCAGCCGCTCGCGGACGTCGTCGATGCGCTCGCGCAGGACCCGCGTAGGAAGTCGGTTGAACTCCTCGTCGAAGGCATGGAAGTAGATGTTCGCGGGGAAGACGGGCTGCATGGCGAGCATGCGCTCGTAGGTCTCGCGGGCGAGCGCGTGCGCGGCGAACTTGATGCGCGCTCCGAGCACGTCGCCGCGATGGGCTTTCAAATCGATCTTGCGGGGCTCGCCGAACTTGATCGAAAGGTTCACCTTGCGCTTGTCTTCCAGGAAGCGGCGGATGATGTAGCCGATGTCCTGCAGGTAGATCTTCTCCTGCGGCTCCCCCGCCTCGTGCATCCGGGTCAACTCGGCGAAGTTTTCGTCTTCGAGGACGCGCTCGTAGGCGATGTTCACGGGCACGACATAAAGGTCCACCCCGCTGTCGAGTGCGGCCTCGATGTCCATTTGGAAAGGCAGGTGGTGGAAGCCGTCGATCCGTCCGCTGTAGCTGCGGCCGGTCTTGACGCTGTCCATCTTCAGGATGTCGAGCAAGCTCGAGCGCAGCGCCGAATATCCCGGAAAGGTGAGGTACATCTCACGCTGCTCGACCAGGTGCTGACGGTAGGCGCGGCTCAAGGAAAGGATGTCCTTGCGGCCGAGCTTGAGCTCGCTGCCGTCCTCGGGGTGTTTCACGACCACCGGTTGTCGGAAGACTTTGAAGGCGCCGCGCCGCTTGAGGTACTCTGCGATCGTCATCGCCCGCTCGGCGGCCAGGCGCCGGAGATCCGGGTGCACCAGGGCGGGAAGGACATCGCGGAAGACGTCGATCTCCTCGATGAAGAGGTTGTTTCCGCCCTCGATCACGACCCGCAGGCCGTTGCGGCGGAAAACGACCCCCAGGACGACAAAGTCGGCTTCGCTGAAATGACTCGGTTTGAAAGTGACGCTGCAGCCGGGATGCTCGTGACGCAGTCGCTTGACGGCATCGAGCCCCACGACCCGGGTGTCGAAGGTGTTGCCCATCGCCAGCCGATAGAGCAGCTCCTCGATCGGCCCGATCTCCTGGTAATCGTGGGCGATCAGGGGAAACATCGGCTTGAGCTTTTCGTAGAGCGTCTTTTTCATCCCGGCCGATCTCCCGGAAGCCTCGCGCCGAACCGGGCGTGAGGGGCTTTCCCCATAGCATTCGTCCGACCGGAATTCAACCGCCTCGGTCCGGGAAGAAAAACCCTGCGGTCCGGGGCCTGCCAAAACCCCTCAAGGGAACCCCGGAAAAAAGAAGCCGGGGGGATCCGCGGTTTCCCCCCGGCGCCTCCCGAAGGACCGCCGAGCGATCACGGGCGGGAAAGACCCGGCGGCCCGCCTTCTTCCGCAGGGCCTTCAGCGATGCAGCCGCTCGGCGCAGACCACCCCGATTCCGGCCTGAAGCAACGCTCGCGCCGTCCGTTCCACCGAGCGTTGCTTTTCGAGGTAGTTCCGCTCCAGGGCCGGCATGAGGCCCGCACGCGCGATTTCCTCCTGGGACAGGAAGTAGTCAAGGATGTCGGAGGGGTGCTCGAGGGTTTGCTCGATCTCGGGCTCTCCGCCCTCGTGTTTGGCCGAGATGTTCGGAACCTCCCGGGCGATCGCGACGAGTTCGTCCCGCCGGTTGTAAGGCTGGCGCACGATCGATTTCCAGGTTTCGGTGATGTGGTGCTCGAAGCGGACCTGGTTCTCCAGGCCGAGCGCGCGGCGGATCCAGGCCGCCCGACGGATGGTGTCGTTGTTGACCGAGTTCGAGAGGTTGAAGCCGATGAGCGGGGTGCTGCCGTCCTCGCGCGCGAAGAGCCGCGCGGTGAGCAGCGTCCAGAGGACGGCGAAGGGGTTGTCGTTTCCCATGAAGACCGAAATCTTGAACTCGTTGTCGATCCCCAGCCGGCGCAGCAGATACCCGGCGAGCACCGTCCCGGGGTTGATGTTCAGGACCTGGCGGATGCCATAGTCCATGTAGTAGGTGAGGTACTCCTCGATCCAACGCAGCGGATAATCGTTAGGCTGGCCGATGCCCCCGAAGTAGCCGGTGATCGTCTCGGGGCCGCCGAGATGCACGTTGGAGCCGTCGGTCCCCTTGGTGTCCAGGGTTTCCACATAGCTCGCCCCGATGATCTGCATGGCGGCGGCGACCGCGATCGTGTCGCCCTGGTCCTGGATCTGCTCGGCCATCCGGCGCACGCGGATGAAACGTCCGGGCATGAGCTCCCCGGTTTCGAGGCAGTGCCGGGCCTGGAGGATCAGCCAGGGAAAAAATTGCAGCGCACTGATTTCGAGCGTCACCGCGTGGCTCCAGAGGAGGCCCTCGGCGGATCCGCGCACGCGCCGGGCGTACTCGGCCAGCGGGACGAACGCCCTGCGGTCGCGCTGCTCGATCAGCCAGTGGAGGTCGCCGAGGAAGGGCGAGCCCATCGCCTCCAGCCGCGCGAGCCGGTTTTCGAGGCGCGAGGCCGCGGCGGCGCGGCGGTTGATCTCTTCGGCTCCCCCGAGGCGCTCGACCCGATGCACGAGTTCGCGCACGGTTTCGTTTGCGGGGTCGGTCAGCAGAGCGTTCAACTCCTCGATCCGGCGGGGGTCGAGGGGCAGTCGATGGTACAGTTCCGTCATGGAAGCCCTCCTGAGGCGGGCGCCTGGTAGGCGGCCTGGAATTTTTCGAGCTCACCCGGCAGCATGCGGTAGCAGTGCTCTTCCTCCGGGAAGCGCTTGGCGCGGACGTCGGCCGCGTAAGCCTTCATCGCCGCGGTGACGATTTCCGCGACGTTGCAGTAGCGTTTGACGAATTTCGGGGTGAAGGCCTGGAACTGGCCGATCATGTCGGAGACGATCAGCAGTTGCCCGTCGCAGTCGGGCCCGGCCCCGATCGAGAGCGCCGGAATTGCGAGCGTGCGGGCGATGTAGGCTGCGACCTCCGGGGGAATCGCCTCGAGGAGAATCATGTGCGCGCCCGCCTGCTGCACGGCGAGCGCGTCCTCGACGACCAGTCGCGCCGATTCGAGGGTGCGGCCTTGCGCCTTGTGGCCTCCGAGCTGCCCCGAGCTCTGCGGGGTGAGCCCGATGTGGCCCATGACCAGGACCCCCGCATCCACGATCGCCCGGATCTGCGGGGCGACGCGGACCCCCCCCTCCAGCTTGATCGCATCGCAGCCGGCCTCTTTCAAAAAACGGCCGGCGTTCTCGACGGCCTTTTCGATCGAGGTCTGATAGGAGAGAAAGGGCATGTCGCCCACGACGAAGGTGTTCGGCGCGCCGCGGCGCACCGCCTCCGCGTGGCGGATGCACTGGTCCATCACCACCGGCACCGTCCCGGAGTAACCGTAGACGCACATGCCGAGGGAGTCGCCGACGAGGAGCATGTCCAGGCCGGCCGCCTCGGCGAACCGGGCCGTGGGGTAATCGTAGGCGGTGAGAAAGGTGATTTTTTCACCTTCGCGCTTCATGCGGTAGAAATCGTGGATCTGCTTCTTTTTCGAACTCATGCCTTGGCCTCCGTAAAATCGTTTTCGCTTCAGCCGCCGAAGAAGGGGTGAACGTAGCGCACGTCGTCTCCTTCCCGCAGTTCGATCCGGTCGATCTCGGCGTCGCGGACGACCGTACCGTTGAGGATGTAGAGCATCTGGCTTTTGCCCGTTTTCGCGATCAGGGCGATGATCATCGGATCACGGCGCACCTTCGCCTCCAGGCGGTCGACCAGGGTTCGCAGCCGGGTCCCCGGCGCCACCTCCTCGGGTTTTCCGTTGATCGTGATCTTCATGGGTCCTCCGGTTTTCCCCGCCCCTCGGCCGTCCGCGGCGCCTCGGAGGGACTCTCGGGACGGCCGCGCTTTTATCGGATCGGCGGGCCCGGCGGTCATCCCGGGATGGTCTCCAGGCCGAGTTCGCGCAACTTCTGCGGCGTGGGGCGCCCCTCGTCGTCCCAGCCGCGGTAGCGGTAGTAGTCCACGATCGCTTGTTCCAGCCCGACCGGGATACGGCCCGCGGCGACCCCGTCGCTCACCGGCTCCATAAAACGCTTGGGGTAGCGGAAGTCGTCCTCGCGTTTCCAGCCGTAGCGCAGGTTGAGCAGTTTCTGCAGGTTGGTGATGCGGTCGCCGCAGCGCTGCAGGTCTTCCTGGGTCCAGCCGAGGCCGGTGCAGGTGTTGATCGTCTGCAAGAGATCGGTCAGCGTGTAGCCGGCGAATTCCTGGAACTTGCAGTGCACGGCGGAGTTGATCACGTTGCAGTAGTCGTGGAACTTGGCGTTGCGCTCGGCCGCCTTGTCCCAGGACCAGCGCTCCTCGTTTTCCACGTGGTCGATCCCCCACTCGGGAAGATAGCGGTGGCCGACCCAGATGTGCTGCGAGTTGCCGCGCTCGTGGTTCGGGCCGGAGGCGACCCCGGTGCAGTAGTTGAGGGCGGAGATGTACTGCGCGCGCCAATTGTGGGCCGCGATTTCCTGGCCCTTCATCTGGACGGCCCAGTCTTCGGATCCCTGCCCGACGCGCTCGGAGGCGATTTTGCAGCCCTCGCCCAGGAGATAGCCCAGACCCGGCGCACGCTCGCCGATCCTGCGCGTCATCTCCACCAGCGCCTGGGCGTTGCCCCAGGTGAGATCGATGCCGTAGGTGTCTTCGCGGGTGAGGATTCCCTTTTCGAAGCATTCGAACGCCCAGGCGAGGACCCCGCCGAGCGAAATCGTGTCCAGCGAGTAACGGTTGGCAAGCTCGCCCGCGTAGGCGACCGCCGCCTGGTCGTCGATCATCAGGTTAAAACCCATCATGGCGTAGGATTCGTACTCGGGCCCCTTGCCCCGGTAGGCGTACGGCCCGCTCTTCACCTCGCACTTGTTGTGGCACTTGATGACGCAGTACTTGCAGGGCCAGGGCTTGGCGTTCAGCGTCTCCACGTAGGGCCGGCCGCCGAGCTTGGCGACCCCCTCGGGAAAAGTCCCCAGACGGTAGTTCTGGATGGGCAGATTGCCCTGGGGGGCGAAGAGCGCGGTGGCCATGGCGGTCCCCAGCCAAGAGATCCGGAACTCCTCGGGCTTGGAGGCGTCGACCTCGGCGAGGCGGCGGTTGATCGCCTTGTTCAGGGCGTCGTTTCCGGCGGGGTCGTGAATCGCGCACTTTTGGGTGCCGCGCACGGCGACCCCCTTGAGGAGTTTCGAACCCATCACGGCGCCGAAGCCGCAGCGGCCGGCGAAGGATTTCTTCGCCGTCTGGATGTTCGCGTAACGCACCAGCCGCTCGCCCGCCTGCCCGGTCGTGATCACCTCGAAGGCCTCGCCTTCCTTTTCCTGGATCGCATCCTGGGCCTCGTAGGCATCCAGTCCCCAAAGCCGCGAGGCGTCCTTGATCCGCACGCGGTCATCGTCGATTACGAGATAGACCGGTTTTTCCGCCCGGCCGTGGATCACAACGGCATCGATCCCCGCTTGCTTCATCTCGATTCCGAAGGCGTGCGTGATCGCCGAGCCGGCGTTCATCTGGATCGAGGGCGAGATTCCGCCTACGGCCCATTTGGACGCTCCGCTCTGCCGAATGCCCTGCATCGGCCCCGTGGCGAGCGTCAGGCGGTTCGCCGGGTCGAAGGCCGTCACCCCGCGGGGGCATTCTTTCCAAAGAACCCACGCGGCGAGACCCTCCCCGCCGAGGAAATACTCGTAGACCGGATCGGGCACCGCCTGGAAACCGGTCTTTTTTTCCGTCAGATCGATCCTGAGAATCCTGTTCCACACCCCGTTCATGATCTGTTCCTCCCCTCGGGTTGAAGCGGTTGGCGAATGCCGGCGCCCTTCGCGGAAAACGCAGCGCCCTCATCGTTTCAGTTCAGTGCGCCTCCCTCGGCCGCAGCAGGATCACGAGCGCCATCACGACGAAGACCATGGCGTTCGCCGCCTGGGACCAATAGCGGCCGGTAACGGCCATGACCATGCCGAGCGCCAGGGCGGCGAGGAAGGTTCCGTTCAGGTTGCCCATGCCGCCCACGATGACGACGGCGAAGGCGAGCAGCAGGATGTGAAAGCCCATGTAGGGATCGGCCGTCGAGATCGGAGCGTAGAGAATGCCCCCGAGCACGGCAAGCGCGCTGCCGAGCACGAAGACGATGCTGAAATGACGGTTGACGTCGATCCCCAGACAGCGCACTCCCTCGGCGTCCTCCAGGGCGGCGACGACCACCTTCCCGACGAGCGAGCGCTTGAAGAAAGCGTGCAGCGCGCCGTAGAGGGCGAAGGCGCTCAGCACGATCCCGACCCGGTAGAGCGGAAGGTCCATGCCCGCCAGCGGCAGGGCGATTCCGATCGGGTCGTTGACGGGGTGGGGGGTCGTCCCCCAGATCATCTTGATCGCGTCGGTTCCGATCAGCAGCACCCCGTAGGTTGCGATGATGGCGTAGTCGAGGCTTTCGCCGTAGAGCCGGCGGATCACGAAGCGCTCGATGACCCAGGCGACCGGCAGCATGGCGAGCAGGGCGGCCGCGAGCGCCAGAAGGAAAGAGTGCCCCAGAAGCTGCAGGAAGGTGATGAAGAGATAAACCCCCAGCGTGTAGACCATCCCGTGGGCGAAGTTGATGATGTGCATCGTGCCGAAGGTCAGGGCCAGCCCGACGGAAAAGAAATAGAGGATGGCCCCCATCGTCAAGCCGTAGACGACGGTCTGGATCATGCGCCGGCCTCCACGGGACGGGGTTTCCGCAACCGGGCGCGCATCGTGCCGACGATGCCGCCGCGCAGCGAGAAGACGATCAGGAGCAGCACGACGCCCAGCCACAGCTCCCACTGGGGGAGCTTCAGGTCGAGCCACCGGGAGAGCTCCGGAATCATCACCGGCAGGAAGTTCTTGATCGCCAGGAACACCGCGGCCCCGATCAGGGCGCCGCCCAGATGCCCCGCTCCGCCGATCAGGACGGCGAAGATCACGTCCACGTTGCCGAAGGGACTGATGACCCGGGGGCTGACGAACCCCTGGACCAGGGTGAACAGAGCACCGGCCAGGGCGGCGATCGTGGAGGCGATCACGAAGGTGACCCACTTGAAGCGGAAGGTGTCGTAGCCGAGAAACTGCACCCGGGACTCGTTTTCGCGGATGGAGCGGACGAGGATGCCGAAGGGCGAACGCGTGAGGACCCGCAGCAGCGCGTAGACGGCTAGCAGCATCGCGGCCGAAAATGCGAACGCCCAGCGGTCCTCGTAGAGGGAAAGGAGGCCGAAGAGCGGGTCGGCGGTGCAGCTCAAGCCGTCTTCGCCCAGGGTATAGGCCGCCAGCGGCGACTGGACCAGAAAATGGCCGATTTCGTTGAAGGCCATGTTGATCAGGGCGAACGAGGCCCCGTGGGTGCGCAGCACGATCCCACCCAAAAGAGCCGCCATCGCCGCCGCCACGGCCATGCCGACGGCGAGGGCGAGGAGGGCGCTTGCGTTGCCGTAAACGAGCCAGAGGGCCGCCCCGTAAGCGCCGGCGCCGAAGTAGAGCATGTGCCCGAAGCTGAGATGTCCCATGTACCCGTAGAGGAGGTCGAAGCTCAGCACGAGAATGAAAAAAACGGCGAAGTCGGCCATCCAATGGATCCGAATGACGAAGGAGAGCAGGACCAGGCCCGCGGCGATCAAGGCGAGCTCGCGGGCAAGCCCGCCGCGCGGGGCGGGGGACACGGGAAAGGCCGAGGAAGGTGCAGGCGAACTCACAGGAAGCACTCCAGTTGTTCCGAGGCGGCGATTTGCCGCGGGTCGGCGATCTCGTGGACGATCCGCCCCTCTTTCATCACGTAGATCCGATCCGCCAGGCGCCGAACGACTGCGAGGCTCTGCTCGACGATGATCGCCGAGACGCTCTGGCGCATGCGCTCGAGGATGCGCAGGATGTCCTCGATCACGATCGCGGCCAGTCCTTCGGTCGGCTCGTCGATCAAAAGCAGCCGCGGCTTCCCGGCGAGTGCCCGCCCGATCAGCAGGATCTCGCGCTGGCCTCCGGAGAGGCGGCCCGCCGGAAGCGCCCGGAATTCCTCCAGCTTGGGGTAGAGCGCGACCGCGCGGCGCCAGGCGGCATCGAACGGCTCCCCTGCGCCGCAGGCGGCGAGCTCGATGTTCGCGCGCACGGAGAGTTGGCTGAAGACCCGCTTTTCCTGGTTGACGTAGCGAAAGCCCATCCGGGCGCGCCGCTCCGGGGTCAGACCGGCCAGAGAGCGCCCTTCGAAACGGATCTCCCCCGCCGCGGGAGGAAGCAGCCCGGCGATCGTCTTGAGCAAGGTCGTCTTGCCGGCGCCGTTTCGACCGACGACGAAGACCATCTCTCCCGGCCGGACGACGAGGTCGACCTCGTGGAGCACACGCGCGGGCCCGTAGCCGGCATTGAGGCGGAGGACCTCTAACACGCGGGAGCCTCCTTTCCCCAGTAGCACTCCCGAACCCGGGGATCGGAGAGGACCTCGGAGGGCGTGCCCTCACGGATCAGGCGGCCTTCGTTCATGACGCTCAAGCGTTCGACGAGTTCGAGAATCTTGGAGATCTTGTGCTCGATGATCACCACGGTGAACCGGCGGCGGATTTCCCGAATGAGCTCCACGACGCGGGCGATCTCGTGGTCGCTCAGGCCGGCCAGCGGTTCGTCGAGGAGCAGCAGCCGGGGATGCAGCGCGAGCGTGATCCCGATCTCGAGCATGCGCTTGTCGCCGTAGGAGAGCTCGGCGACGGGAAACGAAGCCTGAGCCGTGAGGCCGACGCGTTCGAGCGCCTCGGCGCAACGCTCCAACACCGCCGGGTGACGGCAGGAGCGGAGAAAAAAGCGTGCCGGAGCGGTGCCCCCCGGCTGGAACCGAAGGACGGCGAGGACCGCGTTTTCCCAGACGGTGAGGGAGGAGAACACGGAGACGAGCTGAAAGGTCCGGGCGATGCCGAGGGCCACGCGCCGGTGCGGCGAAAGCGCCGTAATCGGCTCGCCGCAAAAGCGGATTTCCCCTTCGGTCGGCGGGAAAAAACCGGAGAGCAGATGGAACAGGGTGGTCTTGCCGGAGCCGTTCGGTCCGATGACCCCGGTGGTCTCTCCTTCACGGACGCGGAAATCGACCGCATGGACGGCGGTCAGGCCGTTGAAGCGCTTGGTCAACGCCGAGGTGGTGATCAGGTCAGCCATGCGGCGCACTCCGGCCGATGCAGGGTGCGCCGCGGGGCCCGGCAAAGCCGGTGGCGGGCTTGCGGCCCCGCGGCGGGAGTCGGTCAATACCCCAGGTCCTTCAACGAGGGCACGAAGGCGTCGCCGGCGTAGACGTCGACGACCCGGGCGTAGTCGAATTTCGCGGGGTACCGCGTTTCCTTGCGTTCGGCCTCGCCCTTGCCCTCCACGATCCAGGTGGAGTAGCGGTAGATGCAGGCTCCGTCCTCGCGCCATTTCGCCGGGCCCTTGGCGCCCTTCCACTCGGGATGGGCGAGCAAGGCGGCGGCCATCTTCTTGGGGTCGGTCGACTGGGCGAGCTCCATGGCGCGCACGGTTTCCTTGACCCCGTAATAGGTGCTCATGGCGTAGGGATCCGGCGGCTCCTTCTGCGCGTTCATCCAGCGGCTGACGAAGGCCTCGCTGGCGGCGACGACCTCGGCGTCCCGGAACCCGCGCATGTCATGATACCAGAACATCTGGCCCTTCACCCCCTGCATGGCGTTCGCCGGGATGCCGGTCGCGAAGGCGTTCATCAGCCAGAAGTGGAACAGCGGCGCTTTGCGGGCGGCTCCCGTCTCCAGGGCCTGCTTGAGGGCGTTTACGGCATCCCCCCCCCAGGAGCCGATGAAAAGGACCTCGGGGTTGAATTCGAGCGCCTTGATCAGATAGCTCGTCATGTCCGGGCTCTGCACCGGGTGCCAAACGGTGGTGTACTGCGTGCCCGGACGGTCGCGGATGACATCCTCGAAACCCTTCATCGTCCCCTTGCCGATCGCGTAGTCGGGCATGAAGCAGGCGATGCGCTTGGCCTTCATCTGGTCGGCCATGTAGGCCGCCGCCCCGCGGCCGGCCCATTCCGCCGCGGCGACGATGCAGAAGGAGGCGGGCCCGCGCGTGCCCTTCCGGAAAAAGCCTTCGGGGACGCCGTTGGTGGCCATGAAGAAGGCGTTCGCCTTTTTCGCCTCCTCGTTCAAGGCCATGGAGATGTTGCCGAAGGTGCCGCCCACCACGGCCGTGGCCCCCTGATCCTTGACGATTTCCTTGAAGCGTCCGACGGCGACCTGCGGGTTGGTCTCGTCGTCGCGGAAAACGCCCTCGAGTTTCATCTTTTTCCCGCCGAGGTTGACTCCACCGGCCTGGTTCACCTCGGCGATGGCCAGCGTGGCCCCCTGCATCTGCCCGATGCCGATGACCGCGCCGGCGCCGGTGGTGGAAAACATGACCCCGATCTTGACCGTCTCGGCCGCGGCCGCTCCCGGACCCAGCAGGGCCGCGAGCAGACAGACGGCCGGAATCCTCCACGCCCTTTTCCTGGAAATCGTGTTCATGGCATTCTCCCTGTTGCGGTTGAGGGGTTGCGGTTTCCGAGCGTCTCCTTCACAGGTCGTTACGGAATTCGAGCAGGCCGGTGACGGCGCTCTTCGTCTTCTTCACGCGCGAGTTGCGGACGTGAGCGATGAAGATCTCGGTCGTCGTAAAGACCTTGGCCGATACCATGTGGCCTCCGGTCAGCTCGCCGTTTCCGTGGGAAAGCAGGCAGTGGACGTGCAGCACCGGGTCGCCGTGCTTGAGCTGGCCGAACTCGCCCACCAGCGGCACGATGTTGCCCTCGATGCTCATCAGCTCGAAGGGCCCCTTCATCTCGATCCGGTTCAGGTTCTCGGCCGGTTGGACGGGGATGCGGAAAGCGGGCTTCGGGGCGACGAAGACCGCATCTTCCAGGCTGCCGATGCCCGAGAGGATCACGGCCCGCTCCCAGCCCCGCTCGCGCACGGTTTGGACGAGCGTGGGGAACAGGTCGTCGCCGGGGTGGAAGCGGGTGAGAATCACTTCGGAGAGGTCCACGGTTTCGACGAACCGTGGATCCGCTGCGGGTTTGGCGTGGCTCATGGGCGGGCTCCTTTCTCGCCGGAGGATCAGGCCAGGTTGAGGGTGACGCTTTTGCGCTGGGTGAACGCCTCGAGCATGCCTTCGAGCGACCACTCGCGGCCGATGCCGCTCGCTTTGAAGCCGCCGTAGGACTGGCCGGGGACGATGCCGCCGCCCTGGTTCACCTGGACGAAGCCGGCCTCGATCTCGTGGGCGGTGCGTAGGGCCCGGGTGACGTCGCGAGTGTAAATGAAGGCGGCCAGCCCGTAGTGGGTGTCGTTGGCCATGCGGATCGCCTCGGCCTCCTCATTCCAGGGAAGGGCGACGAGGACCGGACCGAAGACCTCCTCGCGGCAGATGCGCCATTCGGGCCGCACCCCGACGAAGACGGTCGGTTCGACGAAGTAGCCTTCGGTGAAGGGCGACTTCGGCGGGGGAAGGCCGCCGCAGAGGGCCCGGGCGCCCGGCTGGGCGAGCGCCTCGCGGATGTAGTCGAGCACGGTGAGGTATTGGCGTTCGTTGACGATCGCACCCATCTGGGTCGCCTCATCGAGCGGCTCGCCGATCTTGAAGGTCCGCAGGCGGGCGGTGAGTTTCTCGAGGAAGGAATCGAAGATCGAGGCGTGCAGCAGGAGCCGCGAGCCCGCCGTGCAGGATTGGCCCTGGCGGACGAAGCGCATGCCGTTGACGACCTGGGCCGCAGTCGCCTCGTCGTCGGCGTCGGGGAAGACGATCTGGGGGCTTTTCCCGCCCAGTTCGAGCGAGACGGGGATGATGCGCTCGGCGGCGGCCTTCATCACCGTGCGGCCGACCTCGGTCGAGCCGGTGAAGGAGAGCTTGGCGAGGCCGGGGTGCCGGAGCAGGGCTTCGCCCGCCTCGGCGCCGGTTCCGGTGACGACGTTCAGCACCCCCTTGGGCAGGAACCGGTGGGCGAGTTCCACCAGCCGGATCACCGCCAGCGGCGCTTCCACGGAAGGCTTCAACACCAGGGTGTTTCCGGCGACGAGCGCCATGCAGATCTTGAGCGCCGCCAGGGCGAGCGGGGCGTTCCAGGGCACGATCCCGCCCACCACCCCGAGCGGCTCCCGGCGGCTGTAGCTGAAGAGCTGCTCACCCAGGGGGAGGACCTCCCCCTTGATCTCGCCGGCGACGCCGCCGAAATAGCGGAGGAGATCGGCCGTGAGCATCGTCTCCCCGCGGGACTGGGTGGCGATCGCGTTTCCGGTTTCGAGCGAGTAAAGCCGCGCGAACTCCTCGCGCTCGGCCTCCAAGGCATCGCCGAGTTTCAGAAACGCCTTGCCCCGTTCCCGCGCCGGAGTCTTCTTCCAGGCCGGGAAAGCGGCTTTCGCGGCTTGAACCGCGCGGTCCACCTCCGCGGCCCCCCCGCGGGGCACTTCCCCGGCGAGCGTTCCCTTGTGGGCGGGGTTTTCGACCGGGATCCAGCGCCCCCCGGCCTCCACCCATTCGCCGTCGATCATCATCGGGACGCGCCCGACCCCCTTCTGCCATCCTTCCACGCGTGGGATCCTGGATTCCATGGTTTCGGCTCTCCTTCGTTGCTGAACGCGAATGGTTTCGGCTCCGCTCCGGGGCCGGCTCACTCCTGCCGCCGCTCGGCGATCTCCCGCAGCAGCCGCTCGGCGCGCTCCACGTTGAAGACGCCGCACATGCAGGGGCGGGCAAGCTCCGCCGCGGCCGCGGAGGCCTCTTTTTTGCCGCGCTTCACCTGGCGCGCGAGTTTCTCGACCAGCCGAGCCGAGACGAGCCCGTGGCCGCACATCGTCGTGATCGCCAGCACCGGCCCCGGCGGCAGCCGTTCGGTGCGGCCGAACACCCCACCGGAAAATTGCACGGTGTGGACGGGCAGTCCGACCTCGCGGCAGACCGCCTCGATCTCCTCGAAGAGCCCGCTCACGATGACCGAGAGGCCGAGATCGGCCTCCTTGAGCTCGCGCAGGGCCTGCGCGACGGTGCCGCGGTCGGTGAAGACGTAGTGGGCGACCGACTGGTCGCGGAAACGGTCGTGGATCGTCTGCCAGTCCGCGTTGTAGCGGCTGCCGGTCTTGACGTCGCCGAAGTTCGTCGAAGGAAAGCGGCTCAGGATTTCGAAGAAGCGCTTCATCTTCTCGCCGGAGCCGGGGGCGTTGACGGTCTTGGCGGACATGCTGAAGACCACGAAGTCTTTCTTCAGGTCTTCGGGGGCGCCGCAGCGGTGGAGCGTGTGGGACATGGATCCTCCTCGAGGGTCAGAAGGGGTAAAGCGGCCGCCCGAGGCCGACGTTCACCTTGCCGTTGGCGGAAGGGGTGAGACCGGCGCGCCGCATGGCCTCGGCCGCCGGAACCCGGCCGTCCGCGGCGGCCTTGCCGATCACGCCCACGCTGATCACGGTGTCCGCCTCGGCGGCGATCGCGCGCACCTCCTCCAGGATGCGGCCGAAGGCCTCCTCGGGGACGAGGGCCTCGACGATGGCCGAAAGGACCTTTTCGTCGCGGACCTCGGGCCGGAGCGCGCCGGTCGCCGGGTCGGCGATCAGCTGGGTGAGCGGGTTGTTCGGC
Source organism: uncultured Desulfatibacillum sp. (assembly GCA_964596545.1). Taxonomy (GTDB): domain Bacteria; phylum Desulfobacterota; class Desulfobacteria; order Desulfobacterales; family SpSt-501; genus SpSt-501. The sequence goes on from CAZQUP010000035.1 coordinate 25,899, forward strand.
TCGAGGACGACCCCCAGGGGAAGCAGGCGGCGGATGGCGGTCTCGGTTTCGCGCAGCCGGGTACCGATGCCGGGACGTCCGAATTCGAGGCCGAGCCCGATGAACCCGGGGCGGAAACGGCCGGTCACGTCGTTGGTCTTCATCTCCTCGGTGCCCCGTCCGGGGATGTCGGTACCGGGATGGGTGAACACCGGATCCGAGAACGCCTTGCGCAGGATCCGCGGCCAGGCGAGGTCTTCCTCGCGGATGGCCTCCTGCGGGCAGACGGCCGAACGGAAACAAACCCCGCACTCGACGCATTCGTCGCGGTCGATGGCGGCGTGCGCGGCGCGGCCGGCGGCGCGGTCCTGGGGAATCAAGCGGATCGCGTTCATGGGGCAAAGGGCGAGGCAGTCTCCGCAGCAGACGCAGCGTTGCGGGTCGATCAGCATCGAGACCTCCGGGGTCAGCCGATCGCCGTCCGCCGCGCGGGTGCGGCGGAAGCGGCTTGCTCGGGTCGGGTGATTTCGTAGAGGTTCTTCATGGCCGTGCGGATGTGGTCCATGTGGGCGGTCATCGCCGCCACCGCCCGGCGGCGGTCGCGACGGCGAAGCGTCTCGTAGATCCGGCGGTGGTCCTCGAGGGAACGGTCGAGCATGCGGGGCAGCGCGCGGAACGATTCGTGGATGAACTGCTCCATGATCCGGCGCAGGGTGAGAAAGAGATGCTCCATGAAGCGGTTGCCGGTGGCCCGGGCGAGCAGACGGTGGAACTCGGCGTCCCGCCGCACGTAGGTCTGCTGGTCGCCGCGGCGCGCGGCGGCGGCCATCTCGCGATAGAGGCGGCCCATTTCGGCGAGCTGCGCTTCCGTGGCGTGCTCGACGGCGAGCTCCACGTTGGCCACCTCGATGTAGCGGCGGGCCTGGACGAGCTCGATGGTTTCCTTGGGGTCCGAGATGAGCGGCAGGTTGAAGAACTCGGAGAGGTTCTGCGGCAACGGGCCGCGGACCACGGTGCCGAAGCCGGGGCGCTGCTCGAGGATTCCGGCGATGGCGAGGGTGTGCAGGGATTCGCGCAGGGAGGCGCGGGAGACGCCGAGCTGGGCGGCGAGCGCATTCTGGTTGGGCAGCTTGTCGCCTTCGCGGAACTCGCCCGCCTCGAACATGCGGATGAGCTCTTCGAGCACCGAGTCGGAAACCTTCTTTTTGACGACCCGCGCCACCGGAGCCCCCATATGGTAAGAAGATTAGATGGTAAGATTGTCATACAAAGTTGGCCGGACGCTGTCAAGGGTTTTTTTGCCCCCTGCCGCGTTGACAGGGCCGGGCCGCTGCGGTAGAGCCCGCGGCGGTGAGCCCGCCAGAGTCCCCCCGCGCG
>CAZQUP010000036.1:0-10211 GCA_964596545.1 uncultured Desulfatibacillum sp.
TTTCGCTCACGTGCACCATGCCCTCGATGCCGGGGGCGATCTCCACGAAGGCCCCAAAGGGAGCCAGGCGCGTCACGGTCCCTTCGAGAATGTCCTCCGGCTGGAGAGCCTGCAAAAATTCCCGCTGTTGGGCTTCGCGCTCGCGGGCGAGCAGCTCGCGCCGGGAGACGACGATGTTGCGTCCCCGATCCTCGAGGCGCGTGATCAGGAAGTGGTAGGTCGCGCCGAGGTGCGCCACGGGGTCGGTGCCCGGGGTGAGGTCGATCTGGCTCAAAGGGCAAAAGGCGCGGCGGTGGAGGATCTCGACCTGGAAGCCGCCCTTGCACAGCTCGCGAACGCGGCCCTCCACGGGGGCGCCTTGGCGGAAAGCCTCCCGCAGCATCTGCGCCCCACCCGCCCCGGCGATCGCACGCGAAAGCCGGATTTCCTGCTCGCCCACCCGGGTCACGTAGAGCTCCAGCTCGTCCCCCTCGGTGCAGGTGAGGTTGCCCTGCTCGTCGGTGAGCTCGGCGCGTTCGACCACGGCATCGATCTTCATGCCGGCGTCGATGAAGACGAGCTCCTTGCCGACGGCGAGGACCTTGCCGCGGACGCGCTCGCCGGGGCGGATTTCGCGCCGGTCGGCGGGGAAAAAGTTATCCAGCATGGCGGCGAAGTTCTCCTCGCCCGCCGGGGGAGAAACGGGGACATCGGTCATCGGGGTTGAGCTCCTTGCGGGGGATTTGGGCGATAAAGTCCTTCTATAACAGAATCCCATCCGAGGGACAAGCGGGCAATCCCGCCCCGCGATCGACGGACTTGCGGAGCCGGAAGTCCTCAGGGCATGCGCGTCAGGCGCTTGAGGAATTTCTGGAAGGGCTGCTCGGCCTCGAAGGTCCGCACGATCCAAAGGTGGTATTGCTTTTCAGCGGACAGTCCCGCCGCCGCCGCGAACGTTTCCGGAAAGACGAGGGCCACGATCTCCTCGAGACCGGCGCGTTTTGCCGCGGCCCGAAGCGCCGTGTTCAAGGTCTTTTCCCCGAGGTCCTCGCCATCGATCACCACAACCGTCAGGCAGTGGGTCAGCTCGGAGAAATTGAGACCGATGTCGGAGACGTGGGCCGCGACCAGCGCTTTGAGCCGGTTCCCGCGCCGCAGGGCGAAAAGCAGACGGCGGCGCCGCAGCCCCAGGCGGCCGAAGAGCGCGGAGAGTTCCTCGTCGCGCCGCCGATCCGCCCCCAGGTCGAAAGCTTCGGCCATCAGGCCCCCGGAGGCGTGGTCGTAGAAACGGCGGCTTTCAAGCAGATCGGCCTCCTCGGCCTCGAGGAGTTCCCAGCCCGCGGGCAGGGGCTCCTCTTCCGCGGGGGTTTCCCCGAGCGTGAGGTAGGCGAGGGGGTCGACGGAGCAGACCCGGCGGTCGGCCGTTTCCTCGGCGAAGCCGCCGAAGACACGCCGCGGGAAGCGGTTCTGGGGTCGGTAGTAGCAGGCGAGATGATCCATGTGGAGGCTGCGCAAGCGCAACCCGTCGTGGATGAAGCGGCAGAGCTGGTCGAGCACGTTCAGGCCCGCGCGGTAGAGAGCCGACTTGCGCGCGGCGTGGTGGTGGATCAGCCAGGTGGAGGGCCAGAAGCGGATCATCGCCAGATGCCCGAAGATCACGCCGCCTCTCTGGTAGAGGAAGGTCCGGGCGATCTCCGGGCTGCGGGTATAGAGCTTGGCGCAGGTTTCCCGGATCTCCCGCTTGCGCTTCTCGATCAAGGCGTATTTTTTGGGGTAGATGAAGCCCGTCTCGAAGAAGAAATCCCAGAGAGCCTCGGGGTCGAGTTCCTTGCAGAGGTAGGCGTTGCGGTCCCGGCTCTGGTTGAGCAGCGCGATCAACTTCACGTGATCGCCGGGCGGCATGTCGATCAGAGCCAGACCGCAGCGCACGAAGCCCTGGGCCTCGTCCTGGCCGAGGACGCGCTGAAAGACGACCTGGGCGCTCAGACGGATCTCGAAGCTGCCCGCAAAATCGAGTTTCGCCTCGGGCAGGATCAGGCCGGGAAGCAGGACGGCGCGGGCGATCTCTTCCTCCACGGCGAATCCCGACCCCGAAAGATCGGTGACCTTGAGCTCGACGCGCTGCTCGGTGAGGGGATGGGAAAAGACGAGGTTCGGGGAGGGGACGAGCATGAGGCGCTGACTGCGAACCTCATCGCGCCGGAAGCGCCGGCTTTCGCGGTGAACGGGCTCGAGGACAACGCTGCGGCAGGAGGATCCTTGCTCGGTGCGGGTGATGCGGCATTCGCCGGCGAAAAAGGTCTGCGCCTCCCGGAAGAGAACCGCGTGAACGGGCTGCTCCGGGTCGATCCAGGCGAAACACTGCGGCGAGTCCGCCGCGAGCTCCACGCGGAAGGAAAAGGCGTTGAAATCGAGGAGCCGCCCGGGGAAAGAGCCGGAGTTCTGGAGGAGCCGGACCGCGACCTCCCGGCAGGGAAAACGGTCGATGCGGCGCTCGTTGACTTCGACGGCCGCCTCGGGGAGCTCGAGACGGATTTTGCGCTCGTCGACGGCGATCACGCGGGCTTCGGCGCGGATGCGGCGCTGCCCCCGGGGGACGAGGAGCGCCGTGGGTTCGTGGGAAGAAAGCAAGGTGGCCGCGTGCTCGGGTTCCGACCACAGGCACTCGAGGATCCGGCCGTCCACGGGCCGGGGACGGGCCGCGAGGCGCTCGGTGCTTCCGAAGCGCCGGTGGGTGAGTTCGATCTCCAGGAGCTGATCGCGGAAGTGGACCAGGTGGATGCGATTGATCAGCAGCTCCCCGCCGATCCGGGAGCGCGTCTCGCCCGGCCCCGTTTCGGCCACGGGCCGGGGCAGCATGAGCAGCAGTTGCTTCTCCTCCGGCGTGACCTCGAGGTCACGCGGCAGGGGTGCGGGATCCTTCTCTTGGTCTTCCTCGAAACCGAAACCGCCCCGCGTCATACGATCTTCACCCCCCGGGAAGCCCAAAGCGTGTGCCGGTTTCTTCAAGGTCGCAGAGGAAAAACCCCTTGCCGCACCAAGGTTTCTCGTCCGCTTGAGGGAAAAAAATTATCCTTTTTTACGAGGCTGCCTTCATATCAGGCCTCAAGGCTCCAGACAAGCGAAATCTTTACGAAAAGAAAACTCTAACAAAACTCCCCCGCCGCGGAGGAAAACCGTCGGGGCCGGATTGCGCCCCGAGCGCGGGCGACAAAGGGCGGGTTGACAGCCGGCTTTTCCGGCATGATTCTAAAGGGTAAGGTAAATTCAGGCGGTTGGATATCCCAGGGGGTGCATGGAAACCATGGACAACCGGATTCGCACGACACTGCTGCTCGGACTGCTTACCGGCCTGATCTTGGTGATCGGTCAAATGCTCGGCGGCCGGGAGGGAATGATGGTGGCGCTCGTGGCGGCCGCCGGAATGAACTTTTTCAGCTATTGGTTCTCCGACCGCATCGTCCTGCGGATGTACGGGGCCCGCGAGGTCGGCTCCGCGGAGGCGCCGGAGCTCTATCGCATGGTTCAGGATCTCTGCCGTCGGGCCGGGCTCCCGATGCCGCGGGTGTATCTGATCCCTTCCGATGCGCCGAACGCCTTCGCCACCGGCAGAAACCCCGAACACGCGGCCGTCGCCGTCACCGAGGGGTTGCTGCGCGTGATGAACCGCGAGGAGCTGGCCGGCGTGCTCGCCCATGAGCTCGCGCACATCCGCAACCGCGACATCCTGATCGGCAGCATCGCCGCCACGCTGGCGGGGGCGATCCTCATGCTCGCCCATCTGGCGCGCTGGAGCGCCCTTTTCGGCGGCGGCCGCCGCGATGAGGAGGGCGGCGGGGGGGGCGGCCTGGGGCTCATCCTGACGGCGCTGCTCGCTCCGATCGGCGCGATGCTCATCCAAATGGCCATCTCGCGCTCGCGCGAGTACCTGGCCGACGCCACCGGCGCCGCTTTTGCGGGGTCGCCCGAGGGGCTTGCGCGGGCGCTCGAGAAGCTCGGCGCCTTTTCGCAGCGAATCCCCATGAACGCCGAGCCGGCGACGGCCCACATGTTCATCGTCAACCCGCTCTCGGGTCGCAGCCTGATGAGTTTGTTTTCCACCCATCCGCCGCTCGAAGATCGGATCGCACGACTCCGCGGTCTGCGGGGCGTGTCGCCGACCGGCGGCGGAGGTTCCCCCGGCTCCGGGGATCCCCAGGCTGCGGCCCGCGATCTCTGGGAGCGGCTCAGCCGAAAGCGTTAATCCCCCGCATTCCCCCCCGGACCCCGGGGGCGGTCGGTCTTCTCGGCCGCTCCCACCGTGTTTTCGTCCTCCGGCACCCCGCGGGAGGACTCCCGCCGACAAAGCACGCAGCGCTCATGGCTGCAGAACCCGCAGGAAAAACAGTCGCGGCAGGGGTGTTTGCGACGGCCGCAGCCCTCGGGGCGGTAACATCGACCCGGAACGCCGGGAATCTTCTCAAAGGCCATGCAGCACTTTTCCTTTCCGGGCCGCAAACGGCTCCCGCAGCAAATCTGCGAAGGCGGCGCACAGCAGACCGAAGGGGAGGTAGCCCAGATAGCCGAGAAGCGGCATTTCGAAGATGCGGAAGCGGTCGACGCCGGGGATGTGGTAGGCCCAGCGCAGCAGACTGTAAGCGTTCCACATCTCCCAGAAAAACCCGCAGACGAGCCCGGCCAGCGCGGCGGATGCCGGTGCGGTCCAGTCGCTTCCAAGAAAAGCGGCGAGGATCTGGGGTCGGCCGCGGCGGGCGCGCAGGGCACAGAGGAGGACCAGGGGGGCAAGCCAGAGGAGCGGGTAGCACCAGGACGGCCGAGCGGCGGTCGCGGCCAGCATCAGCACGCCGAGCAGCACCGCCGCCCCGGGCGGGATGCGCCCGAATCGCGGGGACAGGGGCGGGAGGCTGCCGAAGGATCGACGGACACCCGTGAGGGAGAGAAGCCACTCGCGGGTGCTCAAGACCGCGGGGAGAACGGTCGAGAAACAAAGCGAGGCGAGCCCCGCGTAGCCCCAGGGAGCGAAGAATTCCCCCCGGTAACTCCAGTTGCCGACAAACCGGTTCAGGTACTCGAAGGTCCACCAGAAGAAGGCGCTGGCAGGAAAGAGAAAGAGAAAATAAGCGGGCTCTCGGGTGAGCAGCGAGCTTCCCGTACGCCGGACGCACAAGGCGCTCACGAACAGGATGTAGCCGATCCAGAGAGGGGTGAAACTGTAGGCACGGAGCGGATTCAGGGCCGGCAGTCCCCCCCAGGCGACGGCCCAGGAAACCCCCCCCAGGACGATCCCCCCCCAGCCCCAAGGCGGTAGAGCCCGCGGCGTGCTGCGGGGTGCAGGGCGTTCGGGGCTTGCGCGGCAGGATCGGGCGAGGCCCCGGAGGAAGGGAAAGAGACTCAGCGCGCCGAGGGCCCCGATGAGGAGAAAGGCGCTCCAGGAAAAGGAGGCTTCCGCCGGCTGATCCGGCGGCCGGGGGGGAAAGGCGAGCAGACCGGCATGCCACCTGCCGGCGGCCAGGGATGCGAGAGGCGGGACGGCGAAAAGGAGCCCCGCCCAGGGCCCCAGAACCGCAAGAAGTTCGCGGAGAGGCTGTCGCGGGCTCACCATGGGCCTCCGAAAAAGATCGGCCGACGGATGCGGGGGGAGGCAGCCTCCGACGGGCGGCCGTTCAGCGGCGAACGGTTTCTTCGGGTACGGCGCAGACACCGGAGGCCTTGCGGGTTTCCACATAGTGCGCGGCCGCGAGCGCGGCGGTGCACCCGTCGGCCGCGGCGATCACGATCTGGCGGGCGTACTTGTGGCGAAGGTCCCCCACGGCGTAAATCCCCGGGATGTTCGTCGCACAGGCTTCGTCGGTGATCACATAGCCCTCGGCGCTCATGCGGGCGCCGGCGGGGACGAGGGCGTTGTTGGGCTCGAAGCCGATGAAGACGAAGAGACCGTCCACGGCGAAGTCCCGTCGCGCCCCGGTCTGCCGGTTTTCGACCTCCACGGCGCGGACCCCGGAGCCGTCGGCGCGGATTGCGGTCACCTGCGAGTTCCAAACGAACTCGATCTTGCACTCGGCCCGGGCGCGTTGTTGCAGGATCATGCTGGCGCGCAGCTGGTCACGCCGGTGGACGAGGTAGACGTGCCGGGCAAGCTTGGCGAGGTAGAGCGCTTCCTCGACCGCCGAATCTCCCCCGCCCACGACGGCGACGGTTTTCCCGCGGAAGAAGAACCCGTCGCAGACGGCGCAGTAGGATACCCCTTTGCCGTAATATTCGAGTTCGCCGGGAACACCGAGCTTGCGCGGGCTGCCCCCGGTGGCGAGAATGACGGCGTGGGTACGGATCTCCCCGCCGTCGGCCAGACGGACGGTGTGACATTCCAGCCCCGGCTCCACGGCGACGACCTCCGTGTCGCGGATCTCTAAACCGTATCCGCGGGCGTGCTCCAGCAGCTTCAGCGCGAGCTCTCCTCCTCCGATGTGGGGCTCGCCCGGCCAGTTCTCGACCGCCTCGGAGAGGTTCACCTGCCCGCCGGGCACGGCCCGCTCGAAGAGTAGGGTGTGCATCGCAGCCCGCATGGCGTAGATCCCCGCCGTCAGCCCCGCGGGTCCCCCGCCGACGATGACCAGATCGATCAGGCCTTCGCAGCTCATGAGGTTCCTCCGCCGGCGAGCGCGCGGGTGAAGGCGGCGAAAGCCTCCATCAGGGCGCGCGTCCGCGGACCCGGCTTACCGGAGCCGATGCGGTCGTCGTCCACGCGGACGATGGGGACGATGAGGCGGTTCGAGGAGGTGATGAAAACCTCCTCGGCCCGGGCGAGCTCGTCGCGGAGGAGATCCCGGATTTCAAGGCGGTATCGATCCCGGGCGAGTTCGAGGACCTTGCTGCGGGTGATCCCCTCGAGAATGCCTTCCCCCGGCGTGACGAGACAGTCGCCGAAAAAGCAGAACAGGTTGCTCGTCGTTCCCTCACGCACGCGCCGGCGGGAGTCTACGTAGACGGCCTCGATCGCCCCTTTGCGCCGCGCTTCGGCGAGGGCGAGGATGGCCCGTACGTAATCGAGGGTCTTGGCTTCGGGTATCGCGCGCTCGTAGTCGACGGTGATGACCCCCGCTCCTTCTTCGTACCAGGAAACCGGGTAGGAGGCGAGCGGCTGGACCAGGACGATCAGCCGGGGCTTTCCCTGGGGGGTGATGAAGTCGGGGCTTGGTCCTCCGGTGACCAGAAGACGCACGCTCGCCTCGCCCGGCGGGTTGCGCCGCAGGGTCTCCTCGACCAGCGCGGCGAGCTCCTCGTCGCTGTAGGGGAGCTCGATTCCGAGCCGGCCGGCGGAGCGCTTCAGCCGGCGGATATGGTCGTGCAGGAAAATGACCTTGCCACCGTAGGTGCGCATGAAATCGAAGCACCCGTAGCCCCGCAACAGGGCAAGATCGTTCACCGGAAGCCGGGCCTCGGCTTCGGGTACGAAGGAACCGTCGATCCAGTAGACGTTCGCCATCGATCGCATCCTCCCGTGGTGCGGCGGGCGCGGCGCCGAAAAGCTTGAAAGAGCATTATAGGCCGTAGGCGACCCGGCTGGCAAGCCGCCCTAAAGACTTCGCCGCCGCCGGCCGATAGCCCCGAAGAGGAAGCCCGGAGCCGAAAGCCGGCTTCCCGCCTTCCTCGAGACTGCGCTTCTTCCCAGGGAGGACGCGTGAACGAAACCCTGGCCCGGCGGACCCGGCGGGAGGAAGAACCGTCGGCCTCCGGCGATCCGGCGCCCTTCGACATCGTGGAGCGGCTGATCGAAAGCGGGCGGGTCTCCCGCGAGCAGGTCGCCTATGCCCGTCGCGTTCAGGCCAAGCTCGAGACCCCGCGGGCGCTGCTGGAAATTCTCCAGGAGCTGCGGCACCTCGACGGGGAGGAGATCCGGGAGCTGATCCGCACCCCGGGCGCGGCCCCGGATGTGGGGGAGTTGCTCGTCGAGCTGGGGCTTCTCCCGCGGGAAGACCTCGAGACCGCCCGGGCCGTCCAGCGGGAGTCGCCTCCGCCGCGTCGCTTGGCGGACATTCTGGTCGAGCGCCGCATGATCGAGGAGCGTACCCTGATCGAGGTGCTCTCCCGGCGGTTGGGCTACCCCTTCGTCGAACCCGATTTCGCCGAGATCGATTCCCGGCTCTTTCAGCGGATGCCCCCGAACCTGACCGCCGCTCCGGGTTTCGTCCCCCTGCGGCTGGAAAACGGAACACCCCTGGTCGCTTTCGTAGATCCCCTGGATGCAGGCGATCTCGCCAGCGCCCGCGAGTTCTTCGGGCCGCAGCTGATCGTGGCCGTCGCCCGGCGCGGGGCCGTGGAGCGCGCCTTCCGGCGGGCGCGCTTGGCCCGCCAACGCGAGAAGGTCTCGGCCTCCGACGAACAGGGGATCATCGCACTCGTGAACCGGATCCTCGGCTCCGCCGTCGACCGCGGGGCGAGCGACGTGCACATCGAGCCCTTCGCCGAACATGTGCGGGTGCGCTTTCGCGAGGACGGAGTGCTCGTGCCCGTCGAGGATTTCCCCGCCTCCTTGATGGGGGCGGTCACCAACCGGCTCAAGGTGATGTGCGATGTCGACATCACCGAGAAGCGCCGTCATCAGGGCGGGAGGTTCACCTTCGAACACCGCGGCAGGCCCCTCGATCTCCGGGCTTCGTTTTACGTGACGGTCCATGGGGAAAAGATCGTCCTGCGCCTGCTCAACCGCCGCGGAACCCTCATCCCGCTCGAGGCGCTCGGGCTCGCCCCGCGGCAGCTCGAGCGCTTCCGCGAGGAGGCCCTCGACCTGCCGAGCGGGGTGATTCTGGTGACCGGGCCGACCGGCTCGGGGAAGACCACGACCGTCTACAGCTGCATCCGGCACCTGAACGATCCCCAGGTCAGCATCCTGACGGCCGAAGAGCCCGTCGAGGCGCTGATCGACGGGATCTGCCAGTGTTCCATCAACCCGCGCATCCAGCTCACCTACGAGGAAAGCCTGCGCCATATCGTGCGCCAGGACCCCGACGTCCTCTTCCTCGGCGAAGTGCGCGACGCCTTTTCCGCCGAAACCGCGGTGCAGGCCGCCCTCACCGGGCACCAGGTGCTCACCACCTTCCATGCCGAGGACACGGTCGGGGGGTTGATCCGGCTGCTGCACCTGAACCTCGAAGCCTATCTCGTCGCCTCGACGGTGAGCGCCCTTCTCGCCCAGCGTCTGCTGCGCCGGGTCTGCCCGGAGTGTGCGGTCTCCGAGCGTCCCTCGGCCGCTGACCTGCGCCGGCTGGGTCTCGGCCCCGAGGCGCTCGCTGGGGCCGCCTTCCGGCGCGGACGCGGCTGCCCGCGCTGCCGCTACAGCGGCTACCAGGGGCGTGTGGGGGTGTTTGAGCTGTTGGTCCTGAACGAAGAGATCCGCGGCGCGGTGATCGAGCGCCGCGGAGCGCCGGATCTGCGTCGGACGGCGCTGGAAACCGCCGGTCTGGTGACCCTCTTCGAGGACGGGCTGCTCAAGGCCGCCCGCGGCATGACGACGCTCGAGGAAGTCCTGCGTTGCCTGCCGCGGTTGTGCCGGCCGCGGCCGCTGTCGGAACTGAGCCGCCTGCTGGAGGTCTGAGCATGCCTCAAGCCCCCTCGCTCGTCGAACTCGTCTCCCAGCGCATCGTCTCGGGGGAGGCCCGTCTGCCGGTCTTCCACGCCGTCGCGGCCCGCATCCAGCAGGAGATCTCCCGGGAGGAGCCCGATCCGCGGCGCATCGAGCAGCTGGTCGGCAGCGACCAAGCCCTGACGGCCGAGGTGCTGCGCTTTTCGAATTCGGCCTTTTACAAGGGACTCAACCAGGTGACGACGGTGCGCAACGCGATCGTGCGCCTCGGCGTGAACGAGGTGGCGAACATTGTGATGGCCGTCACCCACGAGAGCCAGTTCCGCTCCCGGGATCCGGTGCTCCACGGGGTTCTGCGCAAGCTCTGGCGGCATGCGCTGGCGACGGCCGTCGCTGCGCACTGGCTGGCGCGGAACGGCGGAATGCCGGCTCTGGTGCACGAGGCGTTTTTCGCCGGCCTGCTGCACGATGTGGGCAAACTGTTCGTGGTGACGGTGATCGAGGATCTGCCGCGACGGGTCCCTCAGGCGGCCGTCGTTCCCGCGGCGATTCTGCAGGAGGCCATGGACCGGTTGCACGCCGCGGAGGGGTACCGGTTGATGAAGCACTGGGATCTGCCCGTGACCTACGCGGAGATCGTTCGGGATCACCA
>CAZQUP010000036.1:10234-21200 GCA_964596545.1 uncultured Desulfatibacillum sp.
GGGACCCGGCCCTTTTGCGGATCGTGCGGCTCGCCGACCGGGTGTGCAACAAGGCGGGATTCGGCCTGTCCGCCGCGTCGTCGGAGTCCGCCGCGGCAAGCCCCGAGGCGCGGGCGCTGCGCATCGGGGAAATCGATCTCGCCCGTCTGGAGATCGAACTCGAAGACTCCCCCCTTCTGGGATCGGGATCCAGGACGTGATGGAAGACTTCCGAGACCCAGCCGCTGCGGCAGCCGGGCCGTGGGTCATCAGCGAGCCGCGCCGGATCGAGTTCGACCTGCAAACCTTCGACCCCGAGGCCGACCCGGTCCCGGGGAAGGCCTATCGCGTCTCGGCCCTCGGCCGCTACCTGTTGCACCCCGGACCGATCGAGATCCGAAAACGCCTGGTCGGCGCGGAAATCCACGCATCCTCCCCCTCCCGCCGGGGTCTTCGGGTCTTCGGGCGCCTCCGGCGGCGGCCGGATGCCGGAGAACTTCTCCTTTCCGGTCTGCGCTTGCGGCTTCCGCGGCTTCGCGATCCCGCCCTCGGGGCCCATTTCGATCGACTTGCCGACGCGCTGCGGCCCTACGATCCCTTCCAGCGCCGGCTCGCGCGGCTCGACCCGCGGCGGATCGCCCATGTCGTCGGCGTCTGCGAAGACCCCGGCAACGGATATACCTACCTGAAGCTTTTGGGGACGACCGAGGAAAGGCTCCGCTACCTTGCCGCGAACGTCGGCCGTGAGGTCCGCATCACCGTCCACCGCGCCCACAGCGTGCAGGACACTTTCGATCTGCGGGCCTGCCCGCCCGAAGCCTTCGGGCAGGAGGGGTGGGTTCCGTTGCTCGCCTACAGCCGTGCGGGGCGGCCGTCGGCCTGTGTGCTCACGGCCGCGGGAAGGCTGGAGTTCCACCTCGCGGCGCCCGAGGAGCTGCGCTACCTCATGCTCTTCGAGACCAGCCTGCGGCAGTGCCGTGAAATGCAGCGCGCCCTTGATTCCTTCCGCCGGGGCGCCCTGCGGCCGCTCAGGCTCACCTTCGAGGCGGCCGGCGCTGCGGGTGAGGCCGAAGGGGGGATCCCGCCGATTTTCCGCGAGCTTCTTCCTCCCGAAACGGGGGGCTCCCGTTTCGGGAGCCTGATCCGCCCGGCGCTTCAGGCGATGCGCACGACGGTGACCCTGAGCGGGCTTCGACCCTCTGAAAACGGCGGGGAGGAGCTCCTGTTCATCCGCTGCGTGCTGCACGATCTGCGGGCGCTCGAGCCGCTGCGCAAGACGCTTCCCACCGTGTACGCCGAGATCCGCCGCCGGGCCATCCCGACCGACGCGGGGCGCTTCTATGTGCTGGAAGAGACGACGGGGACCGGCCATGTCGATTGATTACCGCCCCAGCGACTACGCCTGGATCCGCGAATTGCTCGATTACCCGCGCGCCCTCGAGGAGCGTCTCGGCTTCTTCGAGGACACCTCGGAGGTGCCGATTCCCACGGACCCGATCGAACGCGTGATTTTCCAGGAACGGGCGAAGGGCGCCATCCGCAAGGTGGCCCAGAACCGCGGCCACTTGCTCCTGGTCGGCCGTCCCGGCACGGGAAAGTCGCTTTTGGCGGAGATGTTCGAGGAGGTGCTCGACCGGTCGCTCGGCGATTATCTCCGACCGCGGGAGTCGATCGTCGCCTTCCCCGGGAAGGACCGCAACCACGTCCGGTTCGCTTACGAAAACCCCGAGACTCTCGACCGCGCGCTCGCCGAAATCCGCCGTGCGGTCGAGACCGCGCAGGGGAGCGTGGAGGAGTTCAGCCTCGAGGACACGGGCCGGGCGGTGCGCCGCGTGCGCCGCGGGATGCTGGTCGGAGGGCTTGCGGCCGCGGGGCTGGGGTTTGTCTTCCCCGCGGCCTGGATCGCGGCCGGCCTGGCCGGCATCGGCGCGGTCTTTCTCTACCTGCAGGAGGTCCAGATCCGAGTCCAGGAGCGGATCCAGCGCGACAACGGCGGGGCGGTGCGCGTCGATCTCAAGCAGCTGGCCGACCAGATTCCCGAGGTCCTCTACGACCCGCGCCAGGAACGCGCGGGTCGCCGAGCCGAGCGCGCGCAACATGAAGGGCGGCTTTCGCCACGACCCCTACCAATCCGGGAACCTGCAGACCCCCTGCCACAAGCGGGCCTTTCTCGGCGCGCACGCGACTTCCCCCATCCTCTACATCGATGAGCTGAAGACCCTCGTGCGCACGGGCTACATGGCCGAGCTGCTCGAGGTGATGCAGAACCGCAAATACATCCTCGAAGGCGGCCGCCAGTCGGGCAGCGGCGCCGCCGACCGTTCGGAGAACCCGCTGCGGGCCGAGAACATCCTGATCGCCTGCTGCAACTACGACACGCTGGCCGCCCTGCAGCAGGAAGGGGACGGAGCGTTTCTGTCGCGTATCGAGGACAAGGGCGAAATCGTCCACATGGAAAGCGCCGTCCCCGAAACCCCGCAGACGGTTCGGGCGGTCGCCCAGTACGTAGCCCAGGAGGTCCGGCGGCTGGGCGAGGAGTTCCGGCGCTGCTGGGGGGAGGTGCTCGCCGCGGAAGGACCCGCCGGGGTGCGGCGGCGCTCCGAGCACATTTTCGGCCGCCGGCTTCCGGAGGAATTCCGCCTCGAGGCGCGGCCGCTCTCCCGCGCCGCGGTGATGGAGATCGTCCGCGAGCTGCGTTGCCGCGCCTCCGACGGCAAACTCAGCGCGATCCTGCGGCCGATCAACGGCATCGTCCTTGCGGCGGAGTTCGCCGCCCTCTTCGAGAACGCCTCCCGCGTCGAGCCGCCGCACGTCCGGCGGGCGCTGGAGGAGCACTTGAGCCTGGAGGTGGGCCTGGCCCGCGATCTGCTCGAGCATCGCAAGTACCTGAAGAAATACATCGCCGCGCTCAGCGACTCGATCGGCTATGTCGTGGGATTGGCGGTCATCCACAGTGCGGCGAGCGGGCAGATGTTCGGACAGCCGCTTCCGATCCACGGCCAGGTGACCGCCGGCGGCGCCGACAAGATGACCGCGCCGGGCCGTATGGGCGAGATCGCCAAGGCGGCCGCGCAGAACGTGCGCGCCTCGATCAAGCGGGTGCTCGACGCCTTGGGGGCCGCAGGGGTCGGCTACGAGATGCACGTCGAGTACATCCAGGCCCACGACGGCGTGGAAGGGGATTCCGCCTCGGTGGCGATGGACATCGCGCTCGTCTCGGACTTCATCCGCCAGCCCGTCAATCCGCGCTACGGGGTGACGGGGTCGCTCACCGGCGACATCATCCTGGCGGTCGGCGGGGTGGCCGAAAAGATCCGCTCGATCCTCGACCCCGACCTCGGCATGGAGGGGGCCTGTGTGCCCTGGTTGAACAAGCACGACATCGAGCCGCTGCTCGTGAACGCCGAGGCCGAGTTCATCCGCCGGGGGGATGTGCCGGGCATCCGCATCTTCCGCGGCGCGCAGCGCACTCTGCCCTTCGACATCTTCTTCTGCAAGACGAAGTACAACGCCTACGAGATCCTCATGGGGATCGACCGCGAGGCGCTCGAGGCGCGCATGGCCGAGCGCATCCGACGGGACGTGGATTCGCTGGCGCGCCGGCCCCCCGCCGCCTGACTACCCGCGGGCGAGCTCCGCGAGGAGGGCGGCGAGGAATTCCTCCAGCCGGGCGAGCGAGGGGACGTGGAGCCGCTCGTGCGGCGAGTGCGCGTTTTCCGTGGTCGGCCCGACGGAGATCATGTCCATCCCCGGATAAAGGGCGCCGATCAGGGCGCACTCGAGGCCGGCGTGGATCGCGCGCACCTGCGGCTCGGCGCCGAAACGGCGGCGATAGACGCGTCGGCAGAGGGCGAGCAGCGGAGAGTCGGGATCGGGCGTCCAAGGCGGGTACTCGGATTCGAGACGCACCCGGGCCTGGGCGAGCTCGGCGACGGCGCGGATGCGCGCCACGGTCTCCTCGAGCCCCTCGCGCGAGAGGCTGCGCTCGCTGGTGACGACCGTGAGCGATTCCGCGCCGGTCTCCACGACGGCCAGGTTCGCCGAGCTGTGGACGAGACCCTCGAAGCGCTCATCCGGCAGAAGCGGCCCGTGGGGCAGGGCGAGCAGCAGATCGAGCACCCGTCGCAGACAGCGGGGGGAAAAAGCTCCGCCGGCTGCCGCCGGAGGGGGGCTTTCGCGCAGCTCGCAGAACAGGCCCGCTTCCCCGGGATAGAGGGCGCGCAGCCGTTCGGCCGCCTGTGCGATGCGCCCCGCGGTCTCCCCTTCCCGCTCGGGGCGGCAGGCGATGTCGGCCCAGGCGTCCCGCGCGATGGCGTTGCGGCGGCTTCCGCCGAAAACGGCGAAAACCGCCGTGTCCGGGAAATCGCCGATCTCGCCGAGCAGCCGGGCGAGGATGCGGATCGCGTTTGCCCGAGGGCGGTGGATGTCGATTCCGGAGTGCCCCCCTTGAAGCCCGCCGACGACGAGCCGCCGCGGAACGAGGCCCGCCGGCGGTTTCCCGCGCTCGAGCGCGAGTTCGATCCGGCTTTCGACGCCCCCCGCGCAGCCGATGGTGAAGACGCCCTCGGTCTCGGAGTCGAGGTTGATCAGGACCCGGCCGGCGACGAAGCCGGGCTCCAGGCGTTTGGCTCCGGTCAAGCCGGTCTCCTCGTCTACCGTCAGAAGCAGCTCGAGCGGCGGTCGAGGGACATCCGTGCGCTCGACGAGGGCGGCGGCAAGCGCGAGGCCTGCGCCGTTGTCCGCGCCGAGGGTGGTGCCCTCGGCGCGAAGCCAGTCGCCCTCGCGCACGAGACGCAGCGGGTCGCGGGCGAAATCGTGGTTGGATTCCGGGGTTTTTTCGCACACCATGTCGAGGTGGGCCTGGAGGACGACCGTCGGCGCCCCCTCGCAGCCGGCCGAGGAGGGAACGCGGATCCGGCGGTTCCCCGCAGGGTCCCGGAGGCAGGGAAAGCCGTGTGCCGCGGCCCAGCGCTCGAACCAGCGCGCAGCCTCCTCCTCGTTCCCCGAGCAGCGCGGAATGCGGCTGATTTCCTCGAAGATCCGCAGGGTGTTCCGAGGTTCCGTCATGCAGGGCCTCCTTACTTGCGCCGCCGTTCCGGCGCGACCGGGGCATGATGCGACGGCACGCGCCCTCCGTCAAGGGCCGCAGCGCCTGCGGCGTTGACTTCCCCTCGGCCTCTGGCATATTCCCCAAGCCGGGGAGCGATACGCCGCCGCCTTCTCCGCCTCACCGTGGATGGGGCGCAAGCTTCCCCGCGTCGGCACCGTCGCCGGGGGGCCGCCGTTTCTCGTCGGCGCGCTTTCGCGGCAGACGGCCGATCTCGACCCGGCCGGTTCGCAAAGGGGTGGGGCATGGCGCTCTTCGACTTGAACGAGTTCTTCCAGCTTTCCGCGGTGCTTCATTACAACCTGAGCGCCGCCGCGCTCAACCGGGTCAATGTCGTCGCCTACATCCTTGCGGGCAAACGGCTCGACGCTTCGGGGGAGGTCGATCGCGCGGGGCGCGGGCTGCTCCTGGAAGCGCTCGAGTACCTCTACCGGGCTTACAGCCACAAGCGCCGACGGCTCGGGCCTCTGGCCGTCCTGCACCCGCTGCGGGCCTGCGCCCTGCTGGCCCGCGCACAGGACCCCCCCCGCATCGAAAGCTTGCTCGGCGTGCTCTTCCACGACATCCAGGAGGACGTGAAGCCGGTCGATTTCGAGCCCCGCGAATGGCGGGCGCTCGAGGAGATGCTCTACGAGATGCTCGACCGGCTGCCCCCCGGCGAGGAGGCGGGGCTCGTCCAACGCCTGCAGGGGCTGACACGGATTGCCGAGGAGCCCTATACGGCCTACATCGGCCGGATGCTCGAGAGCGCTTCCGCGGGGTGCCCTGATCTGGTCGAGGTGAAGCTGGCCGACCGTCTGGACAACACCCTCGACATGCGCATCGACCTCGAGGATCCGCTCGCCGGCATCGACTGCTTCCAGCATCTCTTCGAGCTGCTCTTCGTCCCCCACTACCCCGGCTACCGGCCGCAGGCGGAGCATACGCCGGCGACGGTGATGAACGGCGCCCGCCGGCTCCACCAGCTCTTCAAGAACGCGGTCCTGCTCTCCCTGATCCGTCAGGCGGAGGAACTTCCGGAAAGCGCGGGGCGCAGCGTCCTCTTCGACGCCCTCGCCCAAGCGAGCCTGCGCGAGGCCCAGCGCTCCCTCATGCACCTGCTCGGCTACCATCTGAAGGATCTGGGCCGTCAGCGGGCGCTGGTTCTGGAGGCGATGGAATACTGCCACAGCGGCCGCAGCGATTTCGTGACTCGACCCGATGGAAGGTGCATACTGGACGGACTCTTCACGATTTACTTCGCCCCCGCCGACGGTGCGCGGCTCCGGCAGCAGCTCGATCTTCTCTACGCGAACAAGCCCCTCATGATCCAGGGGTGCATCGCCTTCTTGGTCATCTTCCTGAGCTTTCTCCACGATCCGAAATATTACGTGCGCGGCATCCGGGCCGCAGGCATCGAAGCGGCTTGAAGCCCGTTTCCTTCGCTTGCTTTTCGCTCCGCCCTGTCTTAGCCTCCGTCATCCCCACCGCTTCGGGCACCGTGAAGGCCGGATTCCCGGATCTTCGCCGCGCCGGAAACGACGGGTTTCGTTCCGCACCCCCGGCGAAAAGGAGGTTTCCACGACGGGCTTTCGCGTTCGCCTTGCGGCGCTCGCCGCGGCGGCGGTCGCGCTCAGCGGCTGCTGCCTCAAATTCAACGACCTTTCGGCCGGCACCCAGTACCCGGTGGGGGCCGGGTTCACGACCGGCGGCAAGACGGTTCAGGTCGAGCCCTTCCAATGGGCGAACGGGACCTGGACGCCAAACGGTTACGCCCGGATCGACGCCTCGCGGCTCGCCGGAGGCGACGTTCCCGAATTGCGCACGAACAACGCCAACCTCAACTTCCGGCTGAACTATCCCCTGAACCGGCTCTCCTTCCGCTTCGCCGATTTCGGCGGAAACGAGAACCTCAAGATCAACAACGATTTTCGCAACGTGGGCAATTTTCTCGGCCTGCACAACACCACCGTCGGCGGAGTCCAGGTCAAGGTCACGGCCGTGCAGGAGGTGAGCAGCATCCGCGGGGAGATGGTGCTCGAGGGGCCGATTCAGGGGTTCACCGTCGGCGGCCAGGAATTCTGGATCGACGATGTCTGCACCGACCGCTGAACCGCCTGCGGCAAGAAAGGCACGGACGCCGGCTCGCTTCCCGCAGCCGGCGTTTTTTTTTGAACGGGAAGCCGAAAGACCGCGGTGGGCTTCTCCTGGCATGCGGCGGCGAGGCCGACGGGCAGCCCCTCCAAGAAGGGAGCGACGCCGGCGAGAGCCCGCTCGGGGGTGTTGTTCGTCTCGCTCAAGTGGGCGAGGATCACCTGTTCGAGGCCGGGATGGAGCAGTGCTGCGAGCAGCCGGCCGGTCTCGCCGTTGGCGAGATGGCCGCGGGCGCCGGCGATGCGCCGTTTGAGGAAGGCGGGATAAGGCCCCTCCTGCAGCATCCCGGGATCGTGGTTCGCTTCGAGGACCAGCAGGCGGCAGCCGCGCAAATGCTCGCGGACGGCGTCCGTCACACAGCCCAAATCGGTGGCGATGCCGATGCGGCCGGGGGCGGCGGTGATCGCGAATCCCACGGGATCGCGCGCGTCGTGGGAGACGGAAAAGGCCTCCACCGTGAGTGTGCCGATGCGCAGGGGGAGGCCGCAGGCGACAAGCATCACCTCCGGCAAATCGTGCAGGCCGGGAGCGGCTTTCCAGGTTCCCGCGGTCAGGTAAACGGGCATACGGCGTCGGCGCACGAGCCGCTCCGCCCCCTGAAGATGGTCGCGATGCTCGTGGGTGATCAGCAGCGCGTCGACCCGCGCGAAAGCCAGCCCCCGCGCTTCCAGGCGGCGGACCGTTTCCCGGGCGCTCAGTCCGGCGTCGATCAGCAACGAGGTCCGGCCGTCGGAGACGAAAAGGGCGTTGCCGCGGCTGCCGCTGCCCAGGACGCAGACGGAGAACGCCTGCCCTTCGTCGTCGCCGGCCGCTTCCGCTCTGCGCCCCGCCTCCATCGGCCGGATTCCCCCTTCAGCGGCCCGTGTGGCCGAAGCCGCCGTCCTGTCGCTCGGTGGGGCGGAGGGCCGGCACTTCTTCGAGTCGCACGCGGCAGACCGGCTGGACGACCATCTGGGCGATCCGGTCGCCGCGCCGCACCACGTAGGGCCGCCCCCCCAGGTTGATCAGGGCGATCCGGATCTCGCCGCGGTAATCGGCGTCGATCGTTCCGGGGGAGTTGATCAGGCCGATCCCGTGCCGCGCGGCCAGTCCGCTTCGCGGCCGGATCTGCGCCTCGTATCCGGCGGGCAGCTCGATGGCGAAACCGGTCGGGACGATCGCGATCGCCCCGGGTTCGATCGGCAAATCCCCGTCGAGCGCGGCGCAGAGGTCCATCCCGGCGGCGGCGGGGGTGAGATAGCGGGGAAGCGGCAGGTCGGCGTCTTCCCGGGGCCGGAGGCGGAGGATGCGGACGGGCACTTCCATGGTCAGTCGCCCAGCGGCGCCAACAGCGCCTCGAGGCGCGCGGGCGGCTCCGCGACCGGACCGAGGACGGTGAGAGCGGTCTTCTCTCGGCGGAACAGACCGCAGGCGAGCTCCTGCAGCTCCCGGGCGGAGACGGCGGCGATTCCCTCGAGCACCCGCTCGAGGGGGAGTTCTTCGCCGAAGTGCAGCTCGTTTTGGGCGATGCGCATCATCTGGGCGTCGGTGCTCTCGGCCGCGAGCAGCAGGCTGCCCCGAAGGTACTCGATTGCACCCGAGCGTTCCGCCTCCTCGACCGGCTCGCCGCGCAGGCGGTCCATCGCGGCGACGACGCAGGCCAGCGCCTTGGCGACGTTTTCCGGGGCGACGGCGAGATAGACGCCGAACATCCCGGCGTCGGCGTGGGCCTGGACGAAGGAATAGACCGAATAGGCGAGGCCCCGTTTTTCCCGGATCTCCTGGAAGAGCCGCGAGCTCATGTTGCCGCCGAGAATCGTGTTCAGAAGGGCCAAAGCGTAGCGGCGCGGGTCGCGGACCGGGAGGCCCTCGGCGGCGATCAAGAGATGGACCTGCTCCAGGTCGCGGGGCTGCACGGTGACCTGCGCCCGCGGCACGGGCGGGGTGCGGAGGGGGAAGGCCTCCCCGCGGTCGATCGAGGCGAAGGGCGGTCCCACGAGGTCGAAGAGCCGATTCGGTTCCAGGCGTCCGGCAGCGGCGACCACGATGCGCTCGGGTCGGTAACGACGGTGGAAAAAACGGCGGATCGAGGCCGAGTCCACTGCGGAGACGGTCTCCCGCGTTCCCAGAATCGAGCGGCCTAAGGGATGGCCGTCCCAGAAGCGGCTTCCGGCGAGAATATGGATCAGCTCCTCCGGGATGTCTTCCATCATGCCGATTTCCTGGAGGATGACGGGCCGTTCGCGCTCCACTTCCGCGGGGTCGAACACCGAATGAAGGAAAATGTCGCTCAAGATGTCGACCATCCGCTCGAGCTGGCGGTCGAGGACGCGCGCATGGTAGCAGGTATGCTCCATGGAGGTGAAGGCGTTCGTCTGCCCCCCGATCGCATCGAATTCACGCGCGATCTGGTAGGCGCTGCGACGGGCCGTCCCTTTGAAAATCATGTGCTCGATGAAATGGGAGATGCCGCTTTCGGCATCGGACTCGTCGCGCGCCCCGGCGTCCACCCAGACCCCCAGGGAAACCGAGCGGGCGTGCGGCATCGGCCGGGCGAGGAGGCGCACGCCGTTGTCGAGCACGGTTTTAACGACCGGGCCGTCCATGCTCTTCTTCGAGGGCGGCCTTGTGGCTCAAGCGGATCTTGCCGTCACGGCCGACTTCGAGAACCTTCACCTTGATGCGGTCGCCTTCCTTGACGATGTCGGAGACCTTGGTGACGCGGCGGTTGGCGAGCTGCGAGATGTGCACCAAGCCGTCGGTTCCGGGCAGGATGTTCACGAAGGCGCCGAAGTCGGTGATTTTGACCACGGTCCCCTCGTAAACCGCCCCGACCTCGGGGTCCGAAGTGATCTGCTGGATGAGGGAAACCGCTTTGTCGGCATCCTGTTTGGAAAAGGCGGCGATCTTGACGGCCCCCGAGTCCTCGATTTCGATCGTCGTGTTCGTCTCGCTCTGAATGGCGCGGATGACCTTGCCGCCCGGACCGATCACCTCGCGGATCTTCTCGGGGGCGATGGTGATCGTGGTGATCGTGGGCGCGAAGGGGGAGATCTCCTTGCGCGGGGCGGGGAGCGCCTCGAGCATCTTTTCCAGGATGAAGAGCCGCCCGCGGCGGGCCTGTTCCAGGGCGCGCTCCAAGACCTCGCGCGACAGCTCGTGGATCTTGATGTCCATCTGCAGCGCGGTGACCCCGTCGCGGGTTCCCGCCACCTTGAAATCCATGTCGCCGCAATGGTCTTCATCGCCCAGGATGTCGGAGAGGACGACCGTGCGCTCGCCTTCGGTGATCAGCCCCATGGCGATGCCCGCCACGGGCGCCCGGATCGGCACCCCCCCGTCCATCAGGGCCAGGCAGCAGGAGCAGACCGTTCCCATGGAGGAGGAACCGTTTGATTCGAGCACCTCGGAGACGAGGCGGATCGTGTAGTCGAAGGTTTCCTTGGGCGGCAAAATTTTTTCGAGCGCCCGGGTCGACAGGCCCCCGTGACCGATGTCGCGCCGCGAGGGGCCCGCGATGCGCTTGACCTCGCCGACCGAGAAGGGCGGGAAGTTGTAATGCAGCATGAACGGCCGCATCTCCTCGCCGTAGAGGGTCTCGACCCGCTGTTCGTCCTGCGAGGAGCCCAGGGTGAGTACGCCCAGCACCTGGGTTTCCCCGCGGGTGAACAGCGCGCTGCCGTGCGTGCGGGGCAGAACGGCCACCTCGCAGCTGATCGGCCGGATCTCCTCGGGCCCGCGGCCGTCGACGCGGCGGCCCTCTTCCAG
>CAZQUP010000036.1:21210-27234 GCA_964596545.1 uncultured Desulfatibacillum sp.
CAATGAAGGCGATCAGGCGTTCTATATCACCTTTCAGCCGCCGCAGCTCGCGGCGTTTCAAGTCGTCGAAAATCTCGAAGACCTCCTCGCGTCGGCCCTCGGCCTCGGGGCCGAGACCGGAGAACACCTCCTCGCGCAGCGCCCGCAGGGCCTGCTGGCGGAGCGTCTTCTGCGGGACGAGCAGCGCCTGGCGCAGCCGGTCTTCGACCGCGGCCGCGACCCGGGAGGCGAGCGCAGCGTCCTTTTCGCGGGGGCTGAAGGGCCGTTTGGGCACGCCCACCATCTCCCGCAGCTTGATCTGCATGTCGATCAGCGGCTGCATGGCGCGGTGGCCGACAAAGATCGCCTCGAGCATGTCCCGCTCGGGAACGATGCCGGCCCCCCCCTCCACCATGACGACCCCCGTTTTGGACCCCGCGACGATGATGTTGATGTCGCAGCGCTCCCAGTCCTGGATGGGGGGGTTGACTTTGAACTGGCCGTTCAGCCGGCCGACGCGCACGGCGGCGATGGGGCCGGCGAAGGGCACATCGGAGAGGTGCAACGCGGCGGAAGCCCCGACCATGGCGAGGACGTCGGGATCGTTTTCCTGGTCCATCGAGAGCACGGTGGCGATCACCTGCGTCTCGCAGCGGTACTCTTTGGGAAAGAGCGGCCGGAGCGGCCGGTCGATCAAGCGCGAGGTCAGGGTTTCCTTTTCGCTGGGGCGGCCGATTTCGCGCCGGAAATAGTTGCCCGGGATGCGGCCCGCCGCGTAGATCTTTTCCTGGTATTCGACCTGCAGCGGAACGAAGTCCGCCACCCGCTCTTCGCGCGCGGAGACGACCGTCACCAGCACCATCGTGTCCCCGTAGCGTACGACCGCGGCGCCGGAGGCCTGCTTGGCGACCTTTCCCGTCTGGATGCTCCAGGTCTTGCCTCCGATGTCTTCTTTCAACAGGATTTCCATCAGTTTCTCCTCGGCATGCGTGGCAGGGAGGGCCCGAACGGATCCCCGTTCCGGCCGCCCGCCGATGGCGCCCTTGCGGAAGGCTCCGGCGAAAGAAGCCCCCCGTCCTCCCGCAAGCCTTATTTTTTCAGTCCCAAAGAATCGAGGATGGCCCGGTAGCGGGCGATATCCTTGTATTTCATGTAGTTGAGGAGCCTTCGGCGGCGTCCGACGAGCATGAGCAAACCGCGACGGGAATGGTGGTCCTTTTTATGGATTTTCAGGTGTTCGGTCAACGAATCGATGCGGCGTGTAAGCAGGCTGATCTGGACTTCCGGAGAACCGGTGTCGGTATCGTGAAGTTTATGCTGCTCGATCACCTGTTTCTTTTCCTGCGCAGAGAGCGTCACCTTGCCTGATCCTCCTTGCCTCGGTCCTGACGGCCGTTCTTGAACAAAACCGTAATCATGCAAATTAGAGCAACCCGCCGTAGAGTGCAATAAAAATCAGCGCGCGCGTTCCGGCGCGGTGACGAACACCCCGCGGTAGGCGAGCTGCGGCGACATCGCGGCGGCCTCGAGCAGGGCGATCAGTTGGCCTTGCCGGTCGAAGACCTGCAGCAAGCCGGCTTCCGGCGCTCCACCATGCCCGAGATCCTCCCGCAGGATCGCCCCGCCGCGACGGATGCGCAGGGCGAGATCGCCCTCGACCGTCACCGCGTGGATCCCCCGCAGGGCTTGGGCCATGGGGACGATCAGCCGCCGCAAGTCTTCCCCTCGCCGGGCGCGTTCTTCGAGATCTTCCAGGCTGCAGGCCTCCTCCAGGCGAAATCCGGCGCATTCCGTGCGCGTCAGCGCGCTCAGGTGACCGCCGCAGCCCAGCGCACCGCCGATGTCGGCGGCCAGGGTGCGCACGTAGGTCCCGGCGGAACAGCGCACCTCGAAATGCACCCGTCGCGGCTCGAGAGAAAGCAGCCGCAGGGAATACACCGTGATCGGGCGGGGCGGCTTGCGGATGATCCGCCCGCGACGCGCGTGGGCGTAAAGCGGCAGCCCCTCGTGCTTCAGCGCCGAATAGGCCGGAGGCGTCTGGAGAATTTTCCCGGTGAAGCGGGCGAAAATCTCCTCGACCGCCCGGGGGCTGAGCTCCGGCACCGGCCGCTCGGCGACGGGGCGTCCGGAAGCGTCCTGGGTGTCGGTCGCGACGCCGAGCGTGAGCACGGCCTCGTAAGTCTTCGGCCGCCTAAGCAACACCGACGCCAGGCGCGTGGCCTTCCCCAGGCAGCAGACCAACACCCCGCGGGCCGACGGATCGAGCGTTCCGGTGTGGCCGGCCTTGCGGGCCCCCAGGCAGGCGCGGACCCGGGCCGTCGCCCGCGCCGAGGAGAGGCCATCGGGCTTGTCAAGCACGAATAGGCCGTCCGGCGCTGGAAAGCTCCGGGAAACCGGCGGCCGGCTCATCCCATCCGCCCCGCCCACACGAGCAGGCGGGCCTTGATTTCCGCGAGGCCCGCATCGACATAGAAGCCGGCCGCGCGACGGTGGCCTCCCCCGCCGAAGGCCGCCGCGTATTCGGCGACATCCACGCTGCCGTCGGAGCGCAGGCTTACGTGCAGCCGCGGCCGGTCGCCCTCGGCGCCGTTCGGCGGCTGCTCCTGGATCAGCGCCGCCACCCGGACATCCTTGATCCGCCGCGCGTAGTTGATCAGCCCGTCGGCGTCCTCCGGCTGCGTGCAGGTCTCGGCGAGCATGGCGCGGGTCACGGTCATCATCGAAAGCTTCCCGTTGGGGGAGATTTCGATCGAGTCGAGCGCGAGGTTGAGCAGTTTGATGCGTCCGAGCGAATAGGAGCCGTAGACGTGCTGGGCGACCTCGTAAGGGTTGACCCCGCGCCGGAGGAGATCCAGGCTGATGGCGAAAGCGGCCTCGTTGGTGTTCGAAAAACGAAACGAGCCCGTGTCCGTCAGGATGCCCGTATAAAGACAGGTCGCGATCCGCCGGTCCGGATCGATTCCCAGCGCGCCGATCAGCCGGAAGACGATCTCCGCCGTCGCGCAGGCGGTTTCGTCGATCAGGCAGACGGTGCCGAAGCCCGTGTTCGAGGCATGGTGGTCGATGTTGATCACGCAGGGCGTGCGGGCGATCCTCTCCGCCGCGCTTCCCACCCGTTCCAGACCCGCGCAGTCGAGCAGGATCGCCGCCTCCGCCGCCGCCGCGTCCCCGAGGTCGTGACGGATCCGCTCCACGCCGGGGAGAAACCGGTAGACCGCCGGGATCGGGCTTTCGTTGTAGTAGACGACCTCCCGGCCTGTGCGCTCGAGCGCGAGCCCCAGACCGAGCATCGAGCCTACGGCGTCGCCGTCGGGCTCGGCATGGGCGGTCACCAGCAATCGCCGGGCGGATTCAATCTTTTGCAGGATCCTCTTCATGGCCCATCGGGTCCCGGGCGTGAAGCAGCCGGTCGATCCGCGCCTCCGCGTCGTAGGTCTCGTCGATCCGAAATTCGAAATCGGGCATGTACCGCAATCCGAGGACGGGGCCGAGGCGCCGCTTGATAAACCCGGCCGCGCACTGGAATCCTCGGACCGCCTCCGCCGCGGCTTCGCTCCCTCCGGCGGCGCCGGTGAAATAGACCCGGGCCAGACGCAGATCGCGCGTCATCCGCACCCGCGTCACCGTCGTCCGCCTAAGGCGCGGATCGTGGATTTCCCGCAGGAGCAGTTCCGCCAGCACCTCCTGAATGAGGACCCCGACCCGGTCGGCGCGCGAGGGGCGCTTCACAGCGTGATGATCTCCATCTCCGAATCGATCACCTCGGCCAGTCCCAGCTCGTCGACGAAGTTGAACATCAGGTCGAGCTTGGAATTGATCAGGCCGCGGTCGTTGCCCACCAACGAAAAGCCCACCGCCGCGCGCTGGAGGAGGTCGTTGTCGGCGACCTCGGCCACGGAAGCGTTGAAATGGTTGCGCATCCGCGCGATCACGGACTTCACCACCCGCCGTTTCTCCTTGAGCGAGTGGCACGCGTGCAGCCGAAGGGTGATCCGGCCGATGCCGACGACCATGGAAACCGGCCTCCCGGGGGGCTCAGGCGATTTCGGGCTTGATCTCCTCGACGGTGTAAAACTCGATCCGGTCGCCCACCTTGATGTCGTTGAAATTCTCGATGCCGATGCCGCACTCGTAGCCGCTGGCGACCTCCTTGACATCGTCCTTGAAGCGCCGCAGCGAAGCGTTGCGGCCTTCGAAGACCACCACCCCGTCGCGGATCAGCCGCACGTTGCGGCCGCGCTCCACGCGGCCGTCGGTGACGTAGCAGCCCGCCACCGCCCCCACCTTGGGGATCATGAACACCTCGCGCACCTCCGCCGAACCGAGAATGCGCTCTTCGAAGCGGGAGGCCATCAGCCCCGTCAAGGCGGCCTTGACGTCGTGGATCACGTCGTAGATCACGTTGTAATAGCGCAGGTCGATCCGTTCCTCGGCGGCGAGCGCCTGCACCTTCGGCGTCGGCCGGACGTTGAAGCCGATGACGATCGCCTGCGAGACGGCGGCGAGCGAAATGTCGGATTCGCTGATCGTCCCCGGGGCGGCGTGGACGATGTTCACCCGCACCTCGTCGTTGGAAAGCCGGGTGAGAGATTCGGAGAGGGCCTCGATCGACCCTTGGACGTCGGCCTTGAGAATCAGGTTCAACTCCTTCGCCTCGCCCGCCTTCATGCGTTCGAAGAGGCTCTCGAGGCTGGGCCGCGCGGCCTGCTGCAGATCCCGCGTCCGCTGTTTCTGCATGCGGTGCAGGCTGATCTGCTTGGCGGCCTTCTCGTCGGCCACGACCGCCAGTTCGTCGCCCGCCTCGGGAACGCCGGTGAGCCCCAGGATTTCCACCGGGATCGAGGGCCCGGCCTCTTCCACGGGCTGCCCGCGGTCGTCGAGCATCGCCCGGACCTTGCCGAAGTGGACGCCGCAAACCACGGGATCGCCCACGCGGAGGGTTCCCTCGCTTACGAGCACCGTCGCCACCGGGCCGCGCCCGGAGTCGATCTTCGCCTCGACCACGTGGCCGCGGGCCGGCTTGTTCGGGTTGGCCCGCAATTCCATCAGCTCCGCCTGAAGCAGGATCATCTCGAGCAATTGGTCGATGCCGATGTTCTGCTTGGCCGAGACGTTCACGAAGATCGTATCCCCTCCCCACTCCTCGGGGGTGAGGCCGTGTTCGACGAGCGCGCGCCGTACGCGGTCCGGATCGGCCCCGGGCTTGTCGATCTTGTTCACGGCGACGAGGATCGGGACGTTGGCCGCGCGCGCATGGCGGATGGCCTCCACCGTCTGCGGCATGACGCCGTCGTCGGCCGCGACCACGAGAATCACGATGTCGGTGACCTTCGCGCCGCGGGCGCGCATGGCCGTGAAGGCCTCGTGGCCGGGGGTGTCGAGGAAGGCCACCGCTCCCCGGGGAGTGCGCACGTGATAGGCTCCGATGTGCTGCGTGATGCCCCCCGCCTCGGAGTCGGCGATCCGGCTGTTGCGGATGCTGTCGAGAAGCGAGGTCTTCCCGTGATCCACGTGGCCCATGATCGTGACGACGGGGGGGCGGGGCGCGAGGGCGTCGGGATCGTCCGCGGCGGCGGCTTTGAGATAGGTCTCCTCCTCGAAGGCGGCCCGTTCCACCTCGTAGTTGAACTCCTGGGCGAGCAGAGAGGCGGTTTCGAAGTCCAGCGACTGGTTCACGGTCGCCATGACGCCCATGCCCATGAGGACTTTGATCAGTTCGCCGGCCTTGACCCCCATGCGCTTGGCGAGATCGGAAAGCGGAATCGTTTCGTCCATTTTGATGCGTCGCTTGATGGCTTTGGCGGGGGCGGCCGTGGTCGGGGCGAGCGCCGCTTCGCGTTTCCCCCGGGCGCCCTTGCGGGCTTTGCGGGCGCGCAGATCGTCGTAGAGCTCTTCGGCTTCGATCACCGACTTTTTGCGGAAGGTGATCTTTTTCTTGATGAATTTCTTTTCGGCCTCGGCTTCTTCGGCCTTCGTCTTTTTCTTCTTGCGCTTGGCCTCGCGCTCGATCTCCTCGGCGGTCATGGGCGCCGCCGGGGCGGGCTT